>CAZPLW010000242.1:0-6375 GCA_964587315.1 uncultured Lysobacter sp. | reverse complement strand
GCCCTCATCATGCCGGCGGGGCACGACGCGGACCGCCTGCGCGCGGCCATCCTCGAGCGCTTCGACATGTCGCTCGGCATGGGACTGGGGCGTCTCGCCGGCAGGGTCTTCCGCATCGGCCACCTGGGCGATTTCAACGACCTCACCCTGATGGGCACGCTCGCCGGCGTGGAGATGGGGCTCGCGCTCGCCGGCGTGCCCCACCGAAAGGGGGGCGCGCAGGCTGCGATGGACTGGCTCTCGAGCGCCGAGGCGATCCGGGCGGGAGTGCGCCGCGCCGCGTGAGTTTGCTAGAGTAGCGACCCACAAGAGCGGATCCTTCCCGGGCCGCCGAAAACGAGGAGGATTCACCATGTTCCACCGCATCGCGGCGGCACTCGCCGCCTTCGCGCTCGCCTTCGCGGGCGGCGCCTTCGCGCAGGCCTGGCCCAACAAGCCGATCAAGTGGATCAACCCGTTCCCGGCCGGCGGCGGGACCGACGCGTTCGCGCGCCCCCTCGCGGCCAAGCTCACCACGGCGCTCGGCCAGACGGTCTTCATCGAGAACCTGGGCGGCGCGGGCGGCACCGTCGGCGCCGGCACCGCGGCCAAGGCCGCGCCGGACGGCTACACGTTCTTCGTGGGCGCCATCCACCACACCATCGCGGAATCGCTCTATTCCAAGCTGCCCTACAACGGCATCGAGAAGGACTTCGAGCCCGTCACGGTCATCGCCTACGTGCCGAACGTCGTCTCGCTCCACCCGAAGCACGACTTCAAGACGCTGCAGGAACTCATCGCCTATGCCAAGGCGAATCCGGGCAAGCTCAATTTCGGTTCGGCCGGCAACGGCACCTCGCACCACCTCGTGGGCGAATTGTTCAAGTCCCTCTCGGGCACCAGCCTCACGCACGTGCCCTATCGAGGCGCCGGCCCCCTCATGCAGGACCTTCTCGCCGGCAACGTGGACCTCGCGTTCGACGGCATGGGCACCTCCGCCCCGCAGATCAAGGCCGGCAAGCTGAGGGCCCTGGCCGTCACCTCCGAGACGCGCTCGCCCGTCGTGCCCAACGTGCCGACGATGGTCGAATCGGGCTTTCCCACCTTCAAGGTGACGACCTGGTACGCCGTCTGGGCCGTCAAGGGCACGCCCAAGGAAGTCGTCGACCGCATGCACGCCGAGCTCGTGAAGGCGATGGCGCTGCCCGACATCAAGGCCATCTGGGACCAGCAGGGCGCGACCGCCGGGGGCCAGTCGCCGGCGGAATTCGCCAAGTTCATCCATGCGGAGATCGAGACCTGGGGCAAGGTCGTGAAGCAGGCCAACCTCAAGATCGACATGTAGGCATCGCATGGCCGACATCGACCTGAAGCGCGAGCACGGCCTCGGGCTGTCCGCCGCCCGCAAGGCGGCGGACAAGATGGCCGAGGACCTCGGGCGCAAGTTCAACCTGGTCGGCAGCTGGACCGGCGACACGCTTCACTTCGACCGGCCGGGCGTCGCCGGGACCCTCGCGCTCACGGACAAGCACCTGCACCTCACCGTGAAGCTGGGATTCCTCCTGAAGGCGCTGCGCGGCCCGATCGAGCGCGCGGTGCACGAGGAGCTCGACGCGCTCTTCGCGCGGCAGGCCGCGCCGGCCAAGGCCGCGGCCAAGCCGGCCGCTAGCCCGAAAAAGGCGACGGCTCCCCGGAAAAGAGGCGATTGAGGATCGCCGTCTCGCGCTGCGAGATGGTCGAGAGGAAGTGCTCCGCGCCGCCCATGTGGCGGAAGGCCTCGAAGCCGTGCTCCAGGAACGTCTGGAGATCCTGCATGCCGGCCATCCGCGCGGGCCGGCGCATCAGCTTCAGCGTCGCGTAGACCAGCGGCTTCACCACGAGGCGGTCGAGCTGGCGACCGACCGCGTCGATGAGCTCGATCTGCCGCAACCGCTCCTCCCGCGTGCCCGACTCCCGATAGGCCTTCGCGTAGGCCGCCTGGTCGAGGCGCCCCGCTCCCAGGCGGGCCGCGAGCCGCCGGTCGAGATCCTCCGAGAGCGCGTCGACCTCGATCGCGAGCGCCGCGGCTTCCACCGCCGAATCCGGCAACGTGCGCACGAGCACCGGGTAGATGCGCAGCAGCGCGTCGTCCCGGCTGCTGAAGTCCTTGGTTCCGTACAGGTCGTCGAGAAAGAAGGCGGTCGCGCGGCCGTAACGCGGGTCCGCGGCGAGATCGGCATAGGTGCGCGCGAGACGCGCCGCCTGCCAGGCCTTGAGCTCGAGCAGTCGCGGGGGGGACCCGGACCGGGCCTCCGCGCCGCGCAGGCGCTTGAGCTGCTCGAGGTGCCGCCGGAGGGAGGCGGGAGCGTCGGCGGGGTCGGATGGTGACATGGCGCGCGGTTGCGTTCGAGGGGTCGGGATGATTATTCTAACGATCGATTGAAACGCTCGTTTGAATCCAGGTCATGGCGATGACAAGTTGGCCATGTTTCATATATTTTTCATGACCATAGGAAGCATACCTCAAGTTGAATCTCAATGACCGCCCGGCCTCGCCCGAGGCCATTTCGGGCATCCTGGCCCCTCTTTTCGATCGCCAGCGAGCCGCCTTCGCGGCGGATCCGAATCCCACCGCCGAGTCGCGCCGATCCCGCCTCGGCACGCTCGAGGCGCTGATCCGATCCCACGAACCGGCCCTCGCCGCTGCCGTCTCGCGCGACTTCGGCAACCGTTCGGCGCACGAGACCCGCCTGCTCGAGATATTCCCGGCGCTCGGGGCCATCGACCATGCCCGGAAGCACCTCGCGCAATGGATGCGCCCGAGACGGCGGTCGACGAGCCTGTGGTTCCGTCCCGGCAGCTCCCGCCTCGTGCCCCAGCCCCTGGGCGTCGCGGGAATCGTGGTCCCCTGGAACTACCCGATCCTGCTGGCCGTGGGCCCGCTCTCGGCCGCCCTTGCGGCGGGCAATCGCGTGCTCGTGAAGATGTCCGAGACCACGCCCGCCACCGGAGCGCTGTTCGAGCGCCTGGTGGCCGAGGCCTTTCCGAAGGGCGAAGTCGTCGTGGTCAATGGCGGGCCGGAGATGGGGCAGGCCTTCTGCCGCCTTCCTTTCGATCACCTTCTTTTCACCGGATCGACGCCCGTGGGCCGCCACGTCATGCGCGCCGCGGCGGAGAACCTCACGCCCGTCACGCTGGAGCTGGGCGGCAAGTCGCCCGCCATCGTCGGGCGCGGCTTTCCCGTGGCGCAGGCCGCGGAACGCATCCTCTTCGGCAAGTGCCTCAACGCGGGGCAGACCGGCATCGCGCCCGCTTACGCGCTCGTGCCGCGCGGTCGCATCGATGACTTCGTGCGCCATGCCGGCGAGGCGGTTCGCGCGCTCTATCCCACGCTCGCGGCCAACCCCGACTTCACCGCCGTCGTGGACGACCGGCACCGCGCGCGCGTGAAAGGCCTCGTCGACGACGCCGTTCGCGGCGGCGCCCGGGCCATCGCGTGCAACCCGGCGGGCGAGGATCTCGAGGGCACCGGCCGCATCGCGCCGACCCTGCTGCTCGACGTCAAGAGCGACATGGCGGTGATGCGCGAGGAGATCTTCGGCCCGGTGCTACCGGTGATCGGCTACGAGACGCTCGACGAGGCCATCGCCTTCGTGAACGCGAGGCCGCGTCCCCTCGCCCTCTATTTCTTCGAGCACGACCCGGCCGGCATCGACCGCGTGCTTCGGTGCACCGTCTCGGGCGGCGTCACGATCAACGACACCCTCCTGCACGTGGCCCAGGACGACCTGCCCTTCGGCGGCGTCGGTTCCTCGGGCATGGGCCGGTACCACGGCCGCGAGGGCTTCGAGACCTTCTCGCACCTGAAGCCGGTGTTCCACCAGTCGCGCCTCAACGGCCTTGCGCTCTTCCGGCCGCCCTACGGCAAGCGGTTCGAGGCGCTCATCAAGCTGCTCCTGCGTTGATGCCCGTCCTTTCGCGGCGACGTTTCCTCGTGGTGGGCCTGGGGTCGGCGGCGATCCTCACGGCCGCCGGCTGGTGGGCGACGCGCCCGAGCCGTCCCGCGTCGGGCCTGCGCGCGCTGGACGAGGACGCCCTCGCGTTCGTCACGGCGATCGTGCCCGCGGTGCTGGCCGGTTCCCTTCCGTCCGGATCGCAGGCCCGGCAGGCAGCCATCCGCGACACGGTGGCCGCCTTCGATCGCGCCGTCTCGGGGCTCACGCCGGTCGTCCAGGCGGAACTGGGCCAGTTGTTCTCGCTCGTCGCGCTCGCGCCGGCGCGCCGGCTCGTCGCGGGCGTCTCGAAGCCCTGGACGGAAGCGGGCGTCGACGAGGTCTCGGCCTTTCTCGCCCGATGGCGCACCGGGCGGCTGGACCTCATGCGGGCCGGCTACCAGGCGCTCACGCAACTGGTGATCGCGGCGTGGTACGGAAACCCGGCCGCGTGGACCGCGATCGGCTATCCCGGCGCGCCGTCCCTCGGGGAGAAGCGGGCTTGATCGCCGACCCGATCCGCGAAGGGCTCGCCGCCGGCTGGAAAGTGATCGACGCGGCCGCGCTCGAGCGGGAGACCACGCTGGAAGTGGACGTGGTCATCGCGGGCAGCGGCGCGGGCGGCGGCGTCACCGCCGAGATCCTCTCGGCGGCGGGACTCTCGGTGGCCATCGTCGAGGAAGGCCCGCTGCGCGGCTCGGACGACTTCCGCATGCGCGAGCGCGAGGCCTATCCGCAGCTCTACCAGGAGTCGGCGGGCCGCCAGACCCGCGACAAGGCGATCACCGTCCTGCAGGGGCGTTGCGTGGGCGGATCCACGACCGTCAACTGGACCTCCAGCTTCCGCACGCCGGCGCGCACTCTCGCCCACTGGAAAGCGAGCGGCGGACTCGAGACCTGCTCCGAATCGGACCTGGCGCCCTGGTTCGCGCGGATGGAGGAGCGACTCTCGATCGCGCCGTGGCCCGTGCCCCCGAACGAGAACAACGACATCCTGCGACGGGGCTGCGAAAGGCTCGGCATTCCCGCCGCCGCGATCCGCCGCAACGTGAAAGGCTGCTGGAACCTCGGCTACTGCGGCATGGGATGCCCCACGAACGCCAAGCAGTCGATGCTCGTCACGACGCTGCCCGCGGCGCTTTCGCGGGGCGCGACGCTCGTGCAGCGCGGGCGCCTCGACCGGCTTGCCAGGAGCGACTCGCGAATCACCCATGCCGAGGTGCGCGGCGTCGCGGGTCCGGGCGCCGAGCCAGGCCCGGTCCGCCTCATCCTGCGCGCGCGCCATTTCGTCCTGTCGGCGGGAGCCATCGGCAGCCCCGCCGTCCTGCTGCGCAGCCGCGTGGCGGATCCGAATGGCCTCGTCGGAACGCGGACCTTCCTGCATCCGACGGTCGTGTCCGCCGCCGTGATGCCGGAGGTCGTGAACGGATTCGCGGGCGCACCCCAGACGATCTACTCCGACCACTTCCTCGATTCGCTGCCCTTGGACGGGCCGGCCGGCTTCAAGCTGGAGGCGCCCCCGCTGCACCCGATCCTGGCGGGCATCACGCTGCCGGGATTCGGCGAGGACCACGCCCGCTGGATGCGCGAGCTCCCGAAACTGCAGGTGGTGATCGCGCTGCTGCGCGACGGCTTCCATCCCGCCTCGCCCGGCGGTCGGGTGCGCCTGCGCGGCGACGGCACGCCCGAGCTGGACTATCCCCTCACCGACTACCTGTGGGACGGGATGCGCCGGGCCTACCTCGCGATGGCCGAGATCCAGTTCGCCGCCGGCGCGAAGACCGTCATGCCGCTGCACGAGGATGCCGGCCCCGTGACGTCGTGGGCGGCGGCGAAGGACGCGATCGCGCGCCTGCCCATGCAGGCGCTGCACGCGCGGGTGGTGAGCGCCCATGTGATGGGCGGCTGCGCCATGGGCCCGGACCCGCTGCGCGCCGTCGTCGGCGAGGACGGCCGGCACCACCAGGTGGAGAACCTCTCGGTGCACGACGGCTCGGTGTTCCCGACCAGCATCGGGGCGAACCCGCAGCTGTCGATCTACGGGATCGCCGCGCGCATGGCGACGGGCCTCGCGCGATCGCTCGCGCCCGCGAAGGCGCCGGGCTGAGGCGGCCTCAGCCCGCGACGGGCGTGTTCTTCACCTCGCGGCGCAGCACCTTGCCCACGTTGGTCTTGGGCAGTTCCTTCCAGAACTCGATGGTGCGCGGCAGCTTGTAGCCGGTGAGGTGCTTGCGGCAGTGCTCCATCACGGCCTCGCGGGTGAGCGCCGGGTCCTTCTTCACGATCACCACGCGCATGGTCTCGCCCGACTTCTCGTCGGCGGCGGCGACCGCGCACACCTCCAGCACGCCGGGCATCATCGCGATCACGTCCTCGACCTCGTTCGGGTAAACGTTGAAGCCGGAGACCAGGATCATGTCCTTCT
>CAZPLW010000241.1:0-6389 GCA_964587315.1 uncultured Lysobacter sp. | reverse complement strand
TCTCGGCGAGCGCGGCGAGCTGCCGGTCGATCTCCGTTTCGACCCGTTTCTCGGAGCGGTCCACCGAGACCAGCAGCACGAGCCCCGCGACGCCGCCGGCGACGAGCAGCAGGAGCGGCAGCCGCGCATCGATGCGCGGCGCCGTGTCGGCGGCGGGCGTTTCCTGGCGTGCCAGCAGGATATAGAGCAGCAGCGAGGTGAGCGCGACGAACGCGAAGCCCTTCACGGCGCCCAGCCAGGCGACCCGCGCGGCGTCCTCGACGAGCAGGCCCAGCGCGAGATCGGAAAAGGCGATCCAGGCGAGCGCGGTGGCCGCGTAGGCGAGCGCGATTCTGAGGGATCGGGGCGCGAACATCGGGGGGCCTTCAGGCGGACAGGCCCCAGTCTATGTCGCCCGCGCGGGGCCCCGATTGACATGGCTCAGGCCGCGCCCGCACGGGCCGGGCATGCTCATGCCCGTATAATCCCGCCCGAAAAGACCCTTCACGGACCGCCCGCCCTCGCGATGACCGCCTCTCCCTTCACCGCTCCCGACGACGTCGCGCCCGGCTCCCTGCGCGCCTGGGGGATCGCCGCGCGCCCGAAGACCCTGTGGATCGCGGCGATCCCGGTCGCCGTCGCCACGGGACTGGCCTACCTGCACGGGGCGCCGATCCTGGGGTGGGTGACCGCGCTCGCGCTGGCCGGCTCGCTCGTCGTGCAGGTCCTCTCCAATCTCCAGAACGACGTGGGTTACACGTCGCGCGGCCTGGAGACCGGTGGCCGCGTGGGCCTGCCGCGGGCCACGGCGAAGGGCTGGCTCACGCCGGAGGCGGTGCGGCGCGCCATCGCGGCGGGCGTCGCGCTCTCGGCCCTCATCTGCGTGCCGCTCGTCGCCCATGCCGGCTGGATTCCCGCGGCCATCGGGCTCGCCTCGACGGCCGGCGCGCTGGCCTACATGGGCGGCCCCAGGCCGATCGCCTACACGCCGCTCGGCGAGGCGACGGTGTTCGTCTTCTTCGGCCTGGTGGCGGTCCTGGGCACCTACTACCTGCACGCCGGCACCGTGGTGACGGACGCCTGGCTCGCGGGAGCGGCGGTCGGGGCGCACGCGGCCGCGGTGCTCGCCGTGAACAACCATCGCGACCACGACCACGACGCGCGAACGGGACGGCGGACCTTCGCGGCCACCTTCGGCGCCGGGGCCTCGTCGGCGCTCTACGCCGCGGCCGTCTGGGCGCCCTTCGCGATCGTGGCGGCGATGGCCGTGATGCGCGCGAGCCCGTGGCTCGCCGCGCCGCTCGCGCTCGTGCCCTGGGCGGCGAGGCTGCATCGCGATTTCGCGGCGGCCTCGGGCCTCGCGTACAACGCGATCCTCTTCCGCACGGTGAAGCTGGAACTCGCCTTCGGGCTCGCGTTCACCGCCGGCGCGGTGGCGCAGCGGCTGGCGTCCGCCGGCTGAACGGCGCCGGCGGGACGGGACCCTAGCGCGCGTTGATCGCGGCGAGCAGGTTCGCGAAGAGCTTCGGGTTGGCCGCGACGACGCGGCCGCTGTCCAGCCAGCCTTCCTCGCCCGAGAAATCGCCGACCAGGCCGCCCGCCTCGCGCACGAGGAGCGCGCCGGCCGCCATGTCCCAGGCCGAGAGTCCCATCTCCCAGAACCCGTCGACGCGCCCGGCCGCGACCCACGCGAGGTCGAGCGCGGCGGCTCCGGGGCGCCTCACGCCGGCCGTCTGCTTCGTCACGTTGGCGAACATGCGCAGGTACTCGTCGAAGCGGTCGAACTCGCGGAACGGGAAGCCCGTCGCGATGAGCGAATCCTCGAACTTGTCCGTGGGGCTCACGCGGATGCGGCGGTCGTTGAGGAACGCCCCCGCGCCGCGCGTGGCGGTGAAGAGCTCGTTGCGGTTCATGTCGTAGATGACGGCCTGCTGCAGCACGCCCTTGTGCTTGAGCGCGATGGACACGCAGTACTGCGGGAAGCCGTGCAGGAAGTTGGTGGTGCCGTCGAGCGGGTCGATGATCCAGACGTGCTCGGCCTCGGTGGCGGACTTGCCGCTCTCCTCGGCGTGGAAGGAGTGTCCCGGGTAGGCCTCGCGCAGGGTGCGGATGATCGCCTGCTCGGCGGCGACGTCGACCTCGGAGACGAAGTCGGCGCGCTGCTTGCGGTGGACGGTGAGCCGGTCGAGGTCGAACGAGGCGCGCGTGATGATCGAGCCGGCCTTGCGGGCGGCCTTCACGCCCGTGGTGAGCATCGGGTGCATGGCAAAGAGCGGGGCGTTGGCGCCTGGGCGGGCCGCGGCCGGAGTGTGCGTGAGGCAGAATTATACGATGAAGGCGACCTGGGACCTTTCGCGCGTGGCCGTGGTGCTCGTCCGGCCCAGCCATCCGGGCAACATCGGCGCGGCCGCGCGCGCCCTGAAGACGATGGGGCTCACCCACCTCGCGCTCGTGCGGCCGCGCCACTTTCCCCACCCGGAGGCCGACGCCATGGCCGCCGGCGCGAAGGACGTGCTCGACGCGGCGCGCGTGCACGACGACCTGGCGCAGGCGCTCGCGGACCGGGAACTCGCCATCGGCTTCAGCGCGCGGCGCCGGGACCTGTCGCACGCGCCGGTGGAATGGCGCGAGCTCGCCGCCGAGGCGCTCGCCTTCCCCGGCCGCCTCGCGCTCGTGTTCGGCAACGAGACCTCGGGGCTCTCGAACGACGAGCTCCTGCGCTGCCAGCGTTTCGCCACGATCGCGACCAACCCGGAGTACGGCTCGCTCAATCTCGCGCAGGCGGTGCAGGTCGCGGCCTACGAGATCGCGCTCGCGGCCCGGGCCTTCGAGCCGGCCGCCGCGGGAGCGCGCGCCCCGGCCACCGGCGCGGACCTCGAGGGGCTGCACGCGCACCTGCGCGAGGCGCTCGTCGCCTGCGGCTTCCTCGATCCGGCGCGGCCCGGCCGGCTGGACGAGCGCATGCGCCGCCTGGCCTCGCGCGCGGGGCTCGAGCGCGAGGAGGTGGACCTGCTGCGCGGGATGCTGCACGCGCTCGAAGGCCGGAAGGACCGCAAGCCGCCTCAGTGAGCCGCGTGGCCGCCGTGCGACGCGTGCCGGACGGGAAGCTGCCGCGCGACGAGGGCCATGGCGCCCACGAGGACGGCGCCGGCGACGAACGGCGTCTTCGGGCCCTGCGTTTCCGAGAGCCATCCGCCCACCGCCATGCCGGCGCCCAGGCCGCTCACGATGAAGGTCGACGACCACGTGAACGCCTCCGTGGCGTATTTCGCGGGCGCCAGGCGCGAGACGAGCACCGACTGGCAGGCGATGCTGGGAGCGATGGCGGCGCCGGCCAGGAGCGCCGCGGCCGCGAAGGCGTACGGGCCGTCGACGAACGCATGCAGCGCGAGCGGCACCGCCATGATGGCGAGCGTCGCGGCGAACTGCCTTTCGATCGGCGCCCGGAGGTTGAGGCCGCCGAAGAGTGCTCCGCCCAGCGCGCTGCCGAAGGAGTTGGTCGCGAGGAGGACCCCGCCGAGCGCCGGCAGGGCGAGGAAGGTGGCGTAGGCCGGGTAGCCCACCTCGAGCTGCCCGAAGGCCATCGTGAGGCCGAAGGTGGCGGCGAACACCAGGAGCAGGTGCGGATCGGTGAGCGGGCCCAGCATGTGCCTCTCGGTCGGCGGCTCGGGCTTGAAGTACCTGAGGGCGGGCGAGAAGACGAACACCAGGAACGACCCGACCACGACCGCGATCGCGAGCGCGAAGGCGGCGGTGGCGCCGGAGGCGGCGACCACGCCCGCGACGAGCGCCGGGCCGAGGGTGAAGTTCAGCTCGATCATCACGGCGTCGATCGAGAACGCGCGGCGGCGCTCGTCGTCGCGGCTGAAGCGCATGCGCCAGAGCGTGCGCGTGAGCACGGTGATGGGGGTCGCGAAGAGCCCGGCCAGCGCGGCGAAGACGGCGACGGCGGTGAATCCCAGGCCGTGGCGCGCCGAAAGGAGGATGCCCAGGAGCGCGAGGGGGCTCACCACGCCCGTCGCCGCCAGGACGGCCTTCGGCCCGCGGCGGTCGATGATCCGCCCCTGGACCGGGGCGCCCACGGCCATCGCCACGAAGAAGATGCCGGAAATGCTGCCGGCCAGCGCGTACGAGCCCATCGATTCGCGCAAACACATCAGCATGGAAAGCCCTACCATCCCGATGGGCATGCGCGAGAGCACCGACACGGCCATGAGCGTGGCCACGTCGGGCAGGCGGAGGAAATCGCGGTACTGGGTGGCGAAGCGGCGCATGCGCGAGGCGGTGGGAACCCGGGTTGGCACCGACGGGTCGAATAGTTGATAATTTTACTCGGAGAACCCGCCGGCTGCCCGCCGGCCGACACGAGACGAGCGACAAGGCCATGTTCGACAGGATCCGCGAAGACATCCGCTGCGTATTCGCCCGCGACCCCGCGGCCCGGAGCACCTGGGAAGTCCTCACCTGTTATCCGGGCTTCCACGCCCTCACGCTGCACCGCGTGGCCCATGCCTGCTGGGGCGCCGGCTTCAAGTGGCTGGGACGCTTCGTGTCGCACGGGGCGCGCTTCCTCACCGGCATCGAGATCCATCCGGGCGCCACCATCGGCCGGCGCGTGTTCATCGACCACGGCATGGGCGTGGTGATCGGCGAGACGGCCGAGATCGGCGACGACTGCACGCTCTACCACGGCGTCACGCTGGGCGGCGTCTCGTGGAACAAGGGCAAGCGCCATCCGACGCTCGGCAAGGGCGTGGTGGTGGGCGCGGGCGCCAAGATCCTGGGCCCCTTCGTCGTCGGCGACGGCGCGAAGGTCGGCTCCAACTCGGTCGTGGTGAAGGCCGTGCCGGAGGGCGCGACCGTCGTCGGCATCCCGGCGCGCATCGTGGAGGACCACACCGCCGCGCGCATGGCGTTCGACGCGTACGCGGTGAGCGGCAACCTCGACGACCCGCTCAACCAGGTGCTCACCTCGCTCGGCTCGCGCACGGAGGACATCGACGGCCGGCTCGCCGAGCTCGCCGCGCGCCTGGCGGCCCTCGAGGCGTCGCCGGCCGACAAGCCCGTCGAGCGCGACCTGCGCCTCGCGCCGCCGGCGGCCCGTGCCGGCAATACTTGACTGATTTGATCGGGTTTGAGGTATACTTGAGCGATTAAGTCGGGATTGTCCCGACTCCCCCGGACGAGGCCCACGATGAGACTCACGACGAAGGGAAGGTTCGCGGTCACCGCGATGCTCGACCTGGCCCTGCATTCGACGAAGGGACCGGTCACGCTGGCCGGCATCAGCGCCCGCCAGCGCATCTCGCTCTCCTACCTGGAGCAGCTCTTCGGGAAGCTGCGCCGGCGCGCCCTCGTCGAGAGCGTGCGCGGGCCGGGCGGCGGCTACCACCTCGCCCGCGACGGCGCGCTCATCACGGTCGCCGACATCATCGACGCCGTCGAGGAGACGATCGACTCCACCCAGTGCGGCGGCCGCGAGAACTGCCACGACAGCCAGCGCTGCATGACGCACGACCTCTGGGTCGACCTGAACACCACCGTGCACGGCTTCCTCTCGCGCGTCACGCTCGCGCAGCTCGTCGAGAAGCAGCGCCTGCAGCCCGTCTCGGTCATCGCCCCGCCGCGCAACCGCTCCTCGCGCGCCGCCGGGCCCACCATCGCCGTCTAGGAAAGCGACCCGAAGAGCTCCGCCATGAACGACAAGCACCTGCCCATCTACCTCGACTACTCGGCGACCACGCCGGTCGACCCGCGCGTGGCCGAGAAGATGATCCCCTGGCTCACCGAGCATTTCGGCAACCCCGCCTCGCGCAGCCACGCCTACGGCTGGGAGGCCGAGGAGGCCGTGGAGAACGCGCGCGCCGAGGTCGCGAAGCTGGTGAACGCCGACCCGAAGGAAATCGTCTGGACGTCCGGCGCCACCGAGTCCAACAACCTCGCGCTCAAGGGCGCGGCGCACTTCTACCAGGCGAAGGGCAAGCACATCGTCACGGTGAAGACCGAGCACAAGGCGGTGCTCGACACCGTGCGCGAGCTCGAGCGCCAGGGCTTCAGCGCCACCTACCTCGATCCCGAGCCGGACGGCCTCGTCGACCTCGACAAGTTCCGCGCGGCGCTTCGCCCCGACACCATCGTCGCCTCGGTGATGTTCGTAAACAACGAGATCGGCGTGATCCAGCCGATCGCCGCCATGGGCGAGATCTGCCGGGAGAAAGGCGTCATCTTCCACGTCGACAGCGCCCAGGCCACGGGCAAGGTGCCCATCGACCTCGCGGCGCTCAAGGTCGACCTCATGAGCTTCTCGGCCCACAAGACCTACGGCCCGAAGGGCATCGGCGCGCTCTACGTGCGCAGGAAGCCCCGCGTGCGCCTGGAGGCCCAGATGCACGGCGGCGGCCACGAGAAGG
>CAZPLW010000240.1:0-6527 GCA_964587315.1 uncultured Lysobacter sp. | reverse complement strand
GGTCGCGCAGGCTCTTGAGCGTGTCGATGAGTCGCGCGTTGTCGCGCTGGTGCAGCCCGATGGACGGCTCGTCGAGCACGTACATCACGCCGGTGAGGCCCGAGCCGATCTGGCTCGCGAGGCGGATGCGCTGCGCTTCGCCACCGGAGAGCGTGTCCGCGGAGCGGGTGAGCGAAAGGTAGTCGAGGCCGACGTTGTTCAGGAACTGGATGCGGTTCGCGATCTCGCGCAGGATCTTCTCCGCGATGGCCTGCCGGTTGCCGGGCAGGGTGAGCCGCTCGAAGAAGGGCTGCGCGTCCTTGAGCGGCATCGTCGAGACCTCGTGGATCGAGCGGCCCGCGACCAGCACGCTGCGCGCCTCGAGGCGCAGCCGGGAGCCCGCGCAATCCGGGCACTCGCGCGTGTTGAGGTACTTCGCGAGCTCCTCCTTGACGGCGACCGAGTCCGTCTCGCGGTAGCGGCGCTCCAGGTTCGGGACGATGCCCTCGAAGGGGTGCTCCTTGACCGCGCTCTTGCCGCGTTCGCCCGGATAGCGGAAGGCGATCTTCTCCTCGCCCGAGCCCTCCAGCACCGCCTGCTGCACGCGCTCGGGCAGGTTCTCGAAGGGCGCGTCGATGTCGAACCCGTAGTGCTGCGCGAGCGAGGCCATCATCGAGAAGTAGAACTGGTTGCGGCGGTCCCAGCCGCGGATGGCGCCGCCCGCGAGCGACAGGTGCGGGAAGGCCACCACGCGCCGCGGGTCGAAGAACGTGACCTGCCCCAGTCCGTCGCAGCGTGGGCACGCGCCCATCGGGTTGTTGAACGAGAAGAGGCGCGGCTCGAGTTCCGGCAGCGAGTAGCTGCAAAGCGGGCAGGCGAACTTCGCCGAGAAGAGGTGCTCCCGGTCCGAGTCCAGCTCGAGGGCGATGGCCCGGCCGTCGGCGTGCCGGAGCGCCGTCTCGAACGACTCGGCCAGGCGCTGCTTCGCGTCCGGCTGCACCTTGATGCGGTCCACCACGATCTCGACCGTGTGCTTGCGGTTCTTCTCGAGCTTGGGCAGCTGGTCGATCTCGTGCACCTTGCCGTTGATGCGAAGGCGGACGAAGCCCTGCGAGCGCAGCTCCTCGAAGAGATCGGCCTGCTCGCCCTTGCGGCCCACCACGAGCGGGGCGAGGATCACCACGCGCGCGCCCTCCGGCAGCGCGAGCACGTGGTCGACCATCTGCGAGACGCTCTGCGCGGCGAGCGCCAGGCGGTGCTCGGGGCAATGCGGGTCCCCCACCCGCGCGAAGAGCAGGCGCAGGTAGTCGTGGATCTCGGTGACCGTTCCCACGGTGGAGCGCGGGTTGTGGGAAGTGGCCTTCTGCTCGATGGAGATCGCCGGGGAGAGCCCCTCGATCAGGTCGACGTCCGGCTTCTCCATGAGCTGCAGGAACTGGCGGGCGTAGGCCGAGAGCGACTCGACGTAGCGTCGCTGCCCCTCGGCGTACAGCGTGTCGAACGCGAGCGAGGACTTGCCCGATCCCGAAAGGCCCGTGATCACCACGAGCCGCTCGCGCGGGATGTCCAGGGAGACGTTCTTGAGGTTGTGCGTGCGGGCGCCGCGGATTCGAATCTGGTCCATGCCCGGGGGGTCGCGTCCTTCTCGTCTGAGGCCCTGGGCGCCCCTGCGCGGCGGGGGCCGGCGCGGCAAGGACGTGAAGGGCAATCTGCTAATATACCGCAGCGTTCTTTCCTGTTCGAATTCCCCCCTTGGCCCCATCTCCGGCCCGCATGAGCGCCCTCGAGTTGCGGGCGAGCCTCGCGCTCGCTTCCATCTTCGGGCTGCGCCTGTTCGGGCTCTTCATCATCCTGCCGGTGTTCGCGCTGCACGCCGAGCGGCTGCCGGGCTGGAACCTCACGCTGGTGGGCATCGCCCTCGGGGCGTACGGGCTCACGCAGGCGATCCTGCAGATCCCGTTCGGCTGGGCCTCGGACCGGCTGGGCAGGAAACCCGTGATGGTCTTCGGGCTCCTCGTCTTCGCCGCGGGCAGCGTCCTGTGCGCCCTCGCCGAGGCGCCGTGGGCCCTCATCCTCGGGCGCACCCTCCAGGGCGCCGGCGCCATCTCCGGTGTCGCGATCGCCATGGCCGCGGACCTCACGCGCCCCAGCCAGCGCACGAAGGCGATGGCGATCATCGGCTCCACCATAGGGATCACGATCGCGGCCTCGTTCATGGCCGCGCCCTTCCTCACCCAGGCGGTGGGCGTGCCGGGGATCTTCGCCGCCACCGCGGGCCTCGCGCTGGCGGCGATCTCGGTCGTCGCATGGGCGGTGCCGACGATGCCGGCGCTGGCGAAGCCGCGACAGCGGCTGCCCTTTTCCGCCGTCCTGCGGGATCCGGAACTGCTGCGGCTCTACCTGGGCATCTTCGTGCTGCACGCGATCCTCATGGCGCTGTTCGTCGTGGTGCCGTCGGCCCTGGTGCGCGCCGGACTTCCCACGGCATCGCACTCGGCGTTCTACCTGGCGGCCGTGGGCGCGGGATTCGTGTTCATGCTTCCCTTCGTCGCCTCGCGCCGCTTCGCGAAGCACGAGCGGACGCTGTACCTCGGCTGCGTGGCCGTGCTGGCGGCCGGGCTCCTCGTGGTGACGGCCGGCCACGAGCGCCTGGCCCTTCTCACGGGCGGCCTCGTCATCTTTTTCGCCGCGTTCAACGTTCTTGAGGCAAAGTTGCCTGCGCTCGTGTCGAGGATGGCGCCGGACGCGGCAAGGGGAGCTGCCGGGGGGGTGTATTCCAGCGTGCAGTTCCTCGGGATCTTCGCCGGCGGGGCCGCCGGCGGGGCGCTTGCGCAGCACTTCGGCCCCGGCGCGCTGTTCGCGGCCTGCGTCGCCCTCACGATCCTCTGGCTCGCGCTCGCCTGGCCCATGAGCGGGCCGGCGCCCGGCGAGGATCCGGAACACGGGCTCGGGGAACCCCGCGAGCCCCAGGCAATCAACCCCTGACAACGGGAGAATTCCATGGCATCGGTCAACAAGGTCATCCTCATCGGCAATCTCGGGCGCGATCCCGAGGTGCGCTACATGCCCGACGGCGGCGCGATCACGAACATCAGCATCGCCACCACGGAGAACTGGAAGGACAAGAACGGCGAGAAGCAGGAGAAGACCGAATGGCACCGCGTCGCCTTCTTCGGCAAGCTCGCGGAGATCGCGGGCGAGTACCTGAAGAAGGGCTCGCAGGTCTACGTCGAGGGACGCCTGCAGACGCGCAAGTGGCAGGACAAGGACGGAAACGACAAGTACACGACGGAGATCGTCGCCGACCGCATGCAGATGCTCGGCTCGCGCCAGGGCATGGGCGGCGCCGATCGCGACGCGCCCGAGCGCGAATCGGCTCCGCGCCCCTCGTCCGCCAAGCCCGCGGCCGCGAAGCCCGCCGGCTCCAAGTTCGACGATTTCGAGGACGACATCCCGTTCTGACCGGCGGCACCGACGCGAACCGACCTCTCTAGGAGCCCGACATGAAGCGAGTCCTCCTGTTCCTGCTCACGAACGTCGCCGTGATGGTGGTGCTTTCCATCACCCTGTCCGCGCTCGGCGTGAACCGTTTCCTCACGGCGAACGGGCTCAACCTCGGCATGCTGCTCGTCTTCTCGGCGGTGGTGGGCTTCACCGGCTCGTTCATCTCGCTGCTGATGTCGAAGCCCATCGCCAAGTGGTCCACGGGCGCGCATGTCATCGACGCCCCGCAGGGCGCGGACGAGCTCTGGCTCGTGAACACCGTGAAGAAGCTCGCGGACAAGTCCGGCATCGGCATGCCGGAAGTGGCCGTCTACGAAGGCGAGCCCAACGCGTTCGCCACGGGGGCCTTCCGCAATTCCTCGCTCGTGGCCGTCTCGACGGGCCTGCTGCAGTCGATGACGAAGGAAGAAGTCGAAGCCGTCCTCGCGCACGAAGTCGCGCACGTGGCCAACGGCGACATGGTCACGCTCACGCTCATCCAGGGCGTGGTCAACACGTTCGTCGTGTTCCTCGCGCGCATCGTCGGGTACTTCGTCGACAAGACGGTGTTCCGGACGGAACGCGGCGTCGGTCCCGGGTACTACATCACCGTCGTGGTCTGCGAGATCGTGTTCGGCATCCTCGCCTCGGTCATCGTCATGTGGTTCTCGCGCCAGCGGGAATTCCGCGCCGATGCCGGCGCGGCCGCCTATCTCGGCACGCCGCGCCCGATGGTCGCCGCGCTGCGCCGCCTCGGCGGACTCGCGCCCGGCGAGCTGCCGAAGTCGTTCCAGGCATCGGGCATCTCCGACAAGGCCGGCTTCATGGCGCTCTTCTCGAGCCATCCCCCGATCGAGGCGCGAATCGCCGCCCTCGAATCGCGCGCTTGAGCCCGGCGGGCGACGGGCCGCGCCCCGACGGGGCGTAGGGTCGCCGTGCGCCTCGCCGTCCTCATCGCGCTCACGGTCTGCGCGCACACCGCGTTCAACGGCAGTCGCGTCACGGTCTCGCTCTTCGCGCTGAGCCTGGGGGCGACCCCGCTCACGGTCGGTGCCATCGTGTCCCTCTACTCCCTGCTGCCGATGTTCGTGTCGGTGGCGGCCGGTCGCATGATCGACCGCGTGGGGACCGCCGCGCCGATGCGCCTCGCCTCGATCGCGCTCGTGGTCGGCGTGGGCCTCCCGGCGCTTTGGCCGGGCCTTGCTTCCCTCTACGTCGCGGCCACGGTGATCGGGCTCGCCTTCATGGTCTTCCACATCGGCGTCCAGAACGCGGTGGGAGCCATGAGCCCCCCGCAGGAGCGTGCCGTGAATTTCAGCTGGCTCGCGCTCGGCTTCTCCATCTCCGGGTTCATCGGCCCCACGCTCTCCGGTCTCGTCATCGACTTCGCGGGCCACCGGTGGACTTTCGCGATGCTGGCCGTGATCGCGCTCGTGCCGCTCGCGGCGATCGCGCTTATGCACCACAGGCTGCCTCGCGGCGAACCCGAGGCGCGCCACCACGGCGGGCTGAAGCAACTGCTCGGCAAGCCCGAGCTGCGGCGCGTCTTCCTCGTCACGGGCATCCTCGCGATGGCGTGGGACCTCTTCGTCTTCGTGATGCCCATCTACGGAACGTCGATCGGGCTCTCGGCTTCCACCATCGGCGCCGTGCTGGGCTCGTTCGCCGCGGCCACGTTCGTCGTGCGGCTCGCGCTTCCCTGGCTCGCGCGCCGGCTCTCCGAATGGCAGCTCATCACCTCGACCCTGTTCGTCGCCTGCGCGGCCTACCTCCTCTTCCCGATGGTGCGCACCGTGCCGCTCATCGCCTCCATCGCGTTCCTGCTGGGCCTGGGCCTGGGCGCCTCGCAGCCGAGCCTCGTCTCGCTCATCCAGCACTCGACGCCCGAGGGCCGTCTCGGCGAGGCGCTGGGCGTGCGCACCATGGTCCTCAACGTGAGCCACACGCTGCTGCCGCTCTTCTTCGGGGGCATCGGCACGGCGCTCGGGATGGGGCCGGTCTTCTGGTCCATGGCGGCCTGCCTGGGCGCCGGCGGCCTGTTCGCCAACCGCCGCCGCGCCGCCGGGTGAGCTCGATGGGCGGAAAGCGCCAAGTGCTTGTGTTAAAATAGATATTTTTCCGATTCCGAGGCGCCCATGCCGATCTACGAGTATCGGTGCTCCCGTTGCGGGCACCAGCAGGAATTCCTGCAGAAACTGAGCGACCCGCCGAAGACGCACTGCCCGCAGTGCGGCAAGGACACGCTCGGAAAGATGCTGTCCGCGGCCGGATTCCAGCTGAAGGGCAGCGGCTGGTACGCGACCGATTTCAAGGGCGGCGCCAAGCCGGCGGCGAAAGCGGAAGGCGGCGAGTCCAAGTCCGGCGGCGAGAAGTCCGGCGGCGAGAAGAAGTCCGAGAGCGCCGCGAGCGCGGCACCGGCCTGCGGCACGGGCTCCTGCCCGGCTTGCCAGTAGACGCGTGGGCACGGGCGGCGAGTCGGGGCGCAAGACGGACATGATGTCCACCCTTCGCCGTTACCTCATCGCGGGCCTCGTGGTCTGGGTTCCGCTCGCGATCACGATCTGGGTCCTTTCGCTCCTGGTGGAGCTGATGGACCAGTCGCTGCTCATCGTCCCGCCGAAATTCCGCAGCGACGCGCTGCTCGGATTCCACCTGCCGGGACTCGGCATCGTCCTCACGCTCGCGATCCTGCTGTCCACCGGGGCGATCGCCGCCAACTTCTTCGGCAAGCGCCTGCTGGTCTTCTGGGAAGGCCTGCTCGGGCGCATTCCCATCGTCCGCTCGATCTATGGCGGCGTGAAGCAGATCAGCGACACGCTCTTCTCGCCGGATGGCAAGGCCTTCCGGCGCGCGGTGCTCGTCCGTTACCCGCACGCGGGCACGTGGACGGTCGCGCTCGTCACGGGCACGCCGGAGCACGAGTTGACCGACCATCACGGCCACGAGCAGGTGTCGGTCTTCGTTCCCACGACGCCGAACATCCCCGCCGGCTTCTTCCTGATCGTGCCCCGTTCCGACGCGATCGAACCGCAGCTGAGCGCCCACCAGGCGCCCAAGTACATCCC
>CAZPLW010000239.1:0-6591 GCA_964587315.1 uncultured Lysobacter sp. | reverse complement strand
CCACGGCTCCCGCCCAGGGTGCCGCGCCGGCCAAGCCGGGCGCACCGGCCGCCACGCCCGCCGCGCCCGCGCCCAAGCCCTCGTTCATGCAGAAGTGGGGCGGTGCCCTGGCCGGCCTCGCCATCGGCGCCGCGCTGATGGGCCTCTTCGGCGGCGGGGCGTTCGGCACGTTCATGGCCACGCTGCTGATGGGCCTCGCGGTCGTCGCCGTCGTGATGCTGGCGATCCGCTTCTTCGCCTCGCGCGGCAAGCCCGCGGCCGCGGCGGCGCCGGGCGCGCCCATGGCCTTCGAGAGCGCGCCTCGCGACGAGCCCGCCGCGCAACCGCAGGCGCCGGATGGCGGCCGTCCGCGCTTCGAGATCGGCAGCGCCCTGGGCGGCAGCGTGTCCCGGGAAGAGTTGGAAGCCGCGCCGGCCCCGCAGGCCGTCGCGATCCCGGGCTTCGAGAAGGAGCCCTTCCTGCGCGTCGCGAAGACCTCGTTCATCCGCCTGCAGGACGCCAACGACCGCGGCGACCTGGACGACATCCGCGACTTCACCACGCCCGAGCTCTACGCCGAGATCGCGATGCAGGTGAAGGAGCGCAAGGAGCCCCAGAAGACCGAGGTGGTCTCGGTGAACGCGAGCCTGCGCGAGGCCGTGGTCGAGGGCGATTTCGAGATCGCGAGCGTGCGCTTCACCGGCCTCATGCGCGAGGAAGCGGGCGCGAACCCGGTGCCGTACGACGAGCTGTGGCACGTGCGCAAGAAGGCCGGCGACGCGAAGGCCTCCTGGCTCATCATGGGGATCCAGCAGGTCGAGTGATCGAAGCGGATCGATGGGGACTGTCCCTTGTGGACTGTCCCTCGCCTGAAGAAGGGGGCAGTCCACAGCGGACCGTCCCCTTTTTTCTTTACCCCTTCTTCTTCTCCAGCTCCTCCCAGCGCGCCAGCAATCGCGTGAGCTCCCCGTCGATCGCCTCGTGCCGCTCGCTCAGCTTGCGCGGGTCGGCGGTGCCGCCGGTGTAGGTGGCCGGGTCCGCGAGCTTCGCGGCGAGTTCCGCCTGCTCCTTCTCGAGCGCCTCCAGCGCCGCGGGCAACGCCTCCAGCTCGCGCCCCTCGTTGAAGGAGAGCTTCACGCGCTTGCGCGAGGGCGGTGCCGGCGAGGGACCGTCCCGTGCGGGCTGTCCCTTGCCTTCTTCGGGGAGCGGACTGTCCCTCGGGGACTGTCCCCTCCCTGCCTCCCGTGCCGACTGCGCCGCAGCCGCCTTCGCGATCGCCGCCGAGTTGCGACGCGCGCGCTCGTAGTCCGTCCAGCCGCCGGCATACTCCTTCCAGCGACCCTCGCCCTCGAAGGCGTAGGTCTGCGTCACCACGTTGTCGAGGAAGGCGCGGTCGTGGCTCACGAGGAAGATCGTGCCCTCGTACTCCTGCAACAACTGCTCGAGCAGCTCCAGCGTGTCGATGTCGAGATCGTTGGTCGGCTCGTCCAGCACCAGCACGTTGGCGGGCCGGCTGAAGAGGCGCGCGAGCAGCAGGCGGCTGCGCTCGCCGCCCGAGAGGGCCTTCACGGGCGCGTTGGCGCGCTCCGGCGGAAAGAGTAACTCGCCCAGGTAGCTGATGATGTGCTTGCGGCCGCCGCCCACTTCCACGAAATCGCTGCCGGGCGAGATGGTGTCGGCGAGCGTCGCCTCCTCGTCGAGCACGGCGCGGAACTGGTCGAAGTAGGCCACCGCGATCTTCGTGCCGAGCCGCGCGGTGCCGGCGTCGGGCTCGATCTCGCCCAGGATCAGCTTGAGGAGCGTCGACTTGCCGCAGCCGTTGGGGCCCACGAGGCCCACCTTGTCGCCGCGCAGCAGGCGCGCCGTGAAGTCCGCGACGACGAGCTTGTCGCCGTAGCGCTTCTCGACGTGCTCGAGTTCCGCGACGAGCTTGCCGGAGCGCTCGCCCGTGGCGAGCGTGAGGTCCACGCTGCCCGTCCGGTTCCGGCGCGCCGCGCGCTCCAGGCGCAACTGCTCGAGGCGGCGCACCCGGCCCTCGTTCCTCGTGCGCCGCGCCTCCACGCCCTTGCGGATCCACGCCTCCTCCTGCGCGAGGACCTTGTCGGCCTTGCGGTTCACCACGGCCTCGACGGCGAGCTGCTCGGCTTTCCGCGCCTCGTAGGCCGCGAAGTTGCCGGGATAGTCGCCCAGGCGCCCGCGGTCCAGTTCCACGATGCGCGTGGCGACGCGGTCGAGGAAGCGCCGGTCGTGCGTCACGAAGAGGGCCGCGCCCTCGAACGACAGGAGCAGCGACTCCAGCCATTCGATGCCCGTGACGTCGAGGTGGTTGGTGGGTTCGTCGAGCAGCAGCAGGTCCGGCGACTGCACCAGGGCGCGCGCGAGGGCGACGCGCTTCTTCATGCCGCCGGAGAGCGAGGCCACGGGCTCGTCGGGCGGCAGGCCGAGGCGATCGATGGCGGCGTCGACGCGGTGCTGGAGCGTCCACCCGCCCGCGGCCTCGAGCGCCTCCTGGTGCCGCTGCAGCGTCGCGAGCGCCTTGGCGTCCGCGTGCAGCTCGAGCTCGTGCGCGGCCTCGTGGTAGTCGACGATCAGGCGCGCGGCGGCGCCGAGCCCTTGCGCGACGCATGGGTAGACCGTGAGGCCCTCGGGAAACGAAGGCTCCTGCGCCACCGACGCCAGGTTCGCGCCGGGCGCGAGGCGCACGATCCCGTCGTCCGGCTTCGCGAGACCCTCGACGATGCGCAGCAGGCTCGACTTGCCCGTGCCGTTGCGGCCGATGAGGCCCACGCGCTCGCCGGGCTCGAGCACGAGGCTGGCGTGGTCGAGCAGGGGATGGTGCCCGTAGGCGAGGCAGAGCTGGTCGAGCTGGAGGAGGGGCAAGGCAGGGCGATCGGGCGGGGCGGACCGCCATTGTCGCATCCGGCCGGGGGACTCGCCGCGAGGTAACGGTGGCAGTAACATCGCCTTCCCTACCCGCCGCAGCCCGATCCCGCTCCCGAAAGGAGTTCTCCCGATGAAAGGAACCCGCCGCCCGACGCTCCGCCCCCTCCTCGCCACGCTCGCCGCCTGCGGTTTCGCCGCGACGGCCCTTCCCGCGGGAACCTCGGAAAACAACGAGGCGCCGGGATATCCGGACCCCTTGCTCGCCCCGGGCGGGCGTCTTTGCGCGCCCGCCGCCGCCGGACCGCCGCCGCTGCTGAAGGCCTTCATCCTCGCGAAGACGGAGACCGCGCCGTTCCAGCCCGCGCCGATGAAGGCGGCCGAGGGCGAGCCGCCCCTCTACGAGGGCCTCGGGTCGCTCTCGATCCGGATCGGCACCCGCGTGCCCGCCGCCCAGCGCTACTTCGACCAGGGCCTGCGCTTCGCCTTCGCCTTCAACCACGCCGAGGCCCAGCGCGCGTTCCGCGCCGCGCAGGCCCGCGATCCCGCGTGCGCGATGTGCTTCTGGGGCGAGGCGTACGTGCTCGGCCCCAACATCAACGTGCCGATGATGCCGGAGGCGCAGGCGCCCGCGCTCGCCGCGCTCGCCAAGGCGGTGGAACTCGCGAAGGACGCCCCGGCCCGCGACCGCGCCTTGATCGAGGCGCTCGCGAAGCGCTACTCGGCCGACCCGAAGGCGGAAAGGACCGCGCTCGACGCCGCCTACGCGGACGCGATGGGCCACGTCGCGACGCGCTGGCGCGAGGACGCGACGATCCTCGCGCTGCACGCCGAGGCCATGATGGACACGCAGCCCTGGGACTACTGGGAGGCGGCGGGCGCGAAGCCCAAGGGGCGCGGCGCGGCCATCGTCGCGACCCTCGAGAGGGCGCTCGCGATCGCGCCCTCCAACCCGGCGGCGATCCACCTCTACATCCACGCGATGGAAGCCTCCACGAAGCCCGAGAAGGCGCTCGCCCCCGCGCGGCGCCTCGCGGCGACGATGCCCTCGGCCGGCCACATCGTGCACATGCCGGCGCACATCTACTACCGGCTGGGCCTGTACCGCGAATCGCTGGAGGTGAACAAGAAGGCCATCGCCGTCGACGAGCGCTATTTCGCCGGCTCGCCGTCCGACCCGCTCTACAAGTCGGCCTACTACCCGCACAACATCCACTTCGTGATGGTGTCGGCGCAGATGGGCGGCGACGGCCCGACCGCGATGCAGGCCGCGGCGAAGCTCGACGCCGCGATGCCGGTCGAGGTGGTGAAGCAGTTCGCGATCATGCAGCCGGTGAAGGCCTCGCCCTACACGACGCACGCGCAGTTCGCCGATCCCGGGGCGACGCTGAAGCTCCCCGCGCCCGCGCCGGGCATGGCGCTCGTGACGGCCAGCTACCACTACGCGCGCGCCGTGGCCCACGCGGCGAAGAAGGACGCCGAGGGCGCGAAGCGGGAGATCGCCGCGCTCGGCGAGCTCGAGAAGGACGCGGACTTCAAGCCGTTCGCCGAGTGGGGCATCCCGGCGAAGGAGATCGTGCAGACCGCGAGGCTCGTCGCCGAGGGCCGCCTCGCCGACGCGACGGGCGACCTGGCCGGCGCTGCCAAGGCTTACGAGGACGCGATCTTCATCGAGGACACGCTCGCGTACACGGAGCCGCCCTACTGGTACTACCCCGTGCGCCAGTCGCTCGGATCCGTGCGCCTTCGCCAGGGCAGGCTCGACGAGGCGGAGAAGGCCTTCCGCGAGTCCCTCGCGCGGGTGCGGGGCAACGGCTGGGCGCTCGCGGGCCTGGCGGAAACCTATCGCCGCAAGGGCGACCGGAAGGCCGAGGCGGCGACGCGCCAGGCGTACGGACGCGCGTGGTTCGGCGCGAGCGCGCCCGACATCGCGAATCTGTAGCGAAACGAAAGCCCGCGGGGCCGGGGGGGCCGGATAGAATCGGCCCATGACTCCCTGGACCTGGATGGTGCCCCTCGCGGGCGCCCTGACCCTGGGCGCGGCGATCGCGCTGGGGACGAGCACGCTGATCGCCGTGCTCGCCACGCTCGGCCTCGTGGGCTCGGTGTTCGCCGCGGTCCACCACGCGGAGGTGGTGGCGCACCGCGTGGGCGAGCCCTTCGGCACGCTGGTGCTCGCCCTCGCGGTGACGGTGATCGAGGCCTCGCTCATCCTCTCGATGGTCATCGCGGGCGGCGCGAGCCAGGCGGCCGTCCCGCGCGACACGATCTACGCCGCGCTCATGATCATCTGCAATGGCGTGGTGGGCGTGTGCCTGCTGGTGGGCGGCTGGCACCACCGCGAGCAGAGCTTCCGCGTGGAAGGCGCCAACTCCGGCCTCGCGGCCCTCATGCCCATGGCGGCGCTCACGCTCGTGCTGCCCACCTTCACCACGACGACGGCAGGCGGCACGTACAGCGACGCGCAGCTCATCTTCGCCGCCACCGCCTCGCTCTCGCTCTGGGCCGTGTTCGTGTTCGTGCAGACGGTGCGCCACCGCGACTATTTCCTGCCGGCGCACGACCCCGACGATCCCGACGTGCACGCGCCGCCGCCGTCGAACGCGATGGCCTGGGCCAGCTTCGGCCTGCTGCTCGTGGCGCTGGTGGCCGTGGTGGGCCTCGCGAAGGTGCTCTCGCCCGCCATCGAGCGCGGGGTGGCCGCCGACGGCGCGCCCAAGGCGGTGATCGGCAGCGCGATCGCGCTCATCGTGCTGCTGCCGGAGACGTGGGCCGCGGTGCGCGCCGCGCGCGCCAACCGCCTGCAGACCAGCATGAACCTCGCCATCGGCTCGGCCCTCGCGAGCATCGGCCTCACCATCCCCGTGGTCGCGATCGCAGCCGTGATCCTGCACATTCCCCTGGTGCTGGGCCTGGACGCGCTGGGCATCTCGATGCTCGTGCTCACCTTCCTCGTGAGCACCGTCACGCTCGCCACGGGGCGCACGCACCTCATGCAGGGCGCGGTGCACCTCGTGATCTTCGCCGCGTTCCTCTTCCTCGCGCTGATCCCGTAGCCGGGCGCGTTCCTACCCGCGCGCCACGTGGTAGAGCGCGAGCTGCCCCGCGCCCTTGGCGAGCGGCAGCCGGCCCACGTAATGCAAGTGCAGGTCGTCCGCGCCGCTGGCCGCCGCGACCGCCGCGAAGGCCGCGCTCGCGTACACCTGCCCCGGCGGCGTGATCGGCTCGATGCGCGCGGCGCGGCTCGTGTGCGGCCCGGTGAAGAGCGCGCCCCCCGTGACCGGATCGCGGCCGCAGTAGACGGGCCCGGCGTGCAGCGCGATGCGCAGGTCGAATTCCTCGGGCAAACCCAGCGAGGCCCAGTCGCGCGCGCTGGCGAGCTCGTTCAGCTCGAGCGCGTAGCGCGCCGCGTCGGGAGCGTTCGCGAAGACGAGGTACAGGCCGTCGCCGGCCGTCTCCACGTGCTCGAACCGGTGCGCCGTGCGCCGGTTGAGCTGCGCCACCGCGCCCAGGAAGCGTTCCACGTAGCGCGGGATCTGGTCCTCGGTGAGGCGGCTGTAGCCGACGGCATCGGCGAAGATGAGGCTGCGCATCTCGTGGCGCAGGCCCGCGGCCAGCGCGGGCGTCGGCGGCGCGTCCGGCGCCGGCGGGGAAGCCTGTCCGCGCAGGCGCGCGAGGTCGATCTCGTGCGTCGCGAGCCCGAGCGCGTCCCAGCTCGCCCGGGCCGACCCG
>CAZPLW010000238.1:0-6663 GCA_964587315.1 uncultured Lysobacter sp. | reverse complement strand
GCGGGCTGCTTCGCGTGGAGATCCGCGACCTCGAGGCCCTGGCCTTCTCTCCCGAGGGATGGGCCGAGGAACAGGCCGAGCACCGCCGCCTCGCCCACGCGCAGGAACTCATCGCCGGCGCCCGGGAGTCCCTCGACCTGCTGGACGAGCGGGAAGGCTCGGCGTCCACGCTGCTCGCGCAGGCCTGCTCGCGCCTCAAGGAGGCGGCGGGTGTCGACCCGACCCTGGCCGACGCGGCGCGGGACGCCGAGTCCGCGCTGGCGAACGCCGGCGAAGCGACGCACGCCCTGCGGCGGTACCTCCAGCGCATCGAGGCCGATCCCGCGCGCCTGGATGCGCTGGATCGTCGGCTGCGCGCCGTGCATGACGCCGCGCGTCGCCTGCGGGTCGAGCCCGTCCGCCTGGCCGACGCGCTGCAAGAGCGCGTCGCGCGGCTGGAAGAACTCGGCGGGGACGCGAGCCACGAGGCGCTCGTCGCGAAGGAGAAGGAAGCCGAGCGCGCCTTCCGCGACGCCGCCGGCGCTCTTTCGAAGCAGCGGCGCGAGGCGGCAGGACGCCTGGGGGAGGAAGTCACGAGGCGCCTGCAGGGCCTCGCCATGGAAGGCGGGCGCCTCGCCGTGTCGCTCGAGCCGCTCGCCCTGCCGACGTCGGCCGGACTCGAATCGGTGGAGTTCCAGGTCGCCGCGCACGCGGGCCAGCCGCTCGGCCCCGTGGGCAAGGTCGCCTCCGGCGGCGAGCTCTCGCGCCTCGCGCTCGCGATCCAGGTCCTCATGGGCGGGCGCGCCGGGGTCCCCACCCTGGTCTTCGACGAAGTGGATTCGGGAATCGGCGGGCGCGTCGCGGAAATCGTCGGCACGCTGCTCGCGGAACTCGCCCGCCACCACCAGGTGCTGTGCGTCACCCACCTGGCGCAGGTGGCCTCGCGCGCCCGCCACCAGTTGCGGGTATCGAAATTCTCCGGCCCGCGGGGTACTCTCGCCTCGGTGGAGCCCCTGGATGCCGAGGGCCGGGTCGAGGAGGTCGCCCGGATGCTGGGCGGGGCGAAGATCACGCAGACCACGCGCAAGCACGCCGAGGAGATGCTCGGCGAGGCCGCCGCGACGACGGGCGGTACCAGACGCGGGACCGGGCGCGGCGCGAAATAGCCGCCCGGCAACGGGGAGGAAGGTCGCATGGAGGTCGCGGGGGGCAAGACGGCGCTGGTGCTGGCGGGCGGCGGCGCGCGCGCGGCCTACCAGGTGGGCGTGCTGCAGGCGCTGCGCGAGATGCTTCCCGACCCCCGCGTGAACCCGTTCCCCATCATCGCGGGCACCTCGGCCGGCGCCGTGAACGCCGGGGCGCTCGCGTGCCATGCCGACGATTTCGGCCACGCCGTCGACAACCTGATCGAGGTGTGGCGCCACTTCGAGCCGCGCCACGTCTACCGCGCCGACTTCGCGGGCGTCGCCGCCAACAGCTCGCGCTGGCTCTTCGGCCTCTTCTTCGGCGCGTGGCTGCGCGACAAGCGCATCTCCCTGCTGGACAACCGGCCGCTCGCGGCGCTGCTCGAGCGCAGGCTCGAGTTCGACCGCATCGCCTCCAACATCGCGGGCGGCTCGCTCGACGCCCTGGCGATCACCTGCTCGGGATACACCTCGGGACAGAGCTGCAGCTTCTTCGAGGGCGCGCCGCACCTGGGCGGCTGGAAGCGCTCGCAGCGCGTGGGCCTGCGCACGCGCATCCGCGTCGACCACCTGATGGCCTCCGCGGCCATCCCGTTCATCTTCCCGGCGCAGAAGCTCAACCGCGAGTTCTTCGGCGACGGCTCGATGCGCCAGATCGCGCCGGTGAGTCCCGCGTTGCACCTGGGAGCGGACCGCGTCGTGGTGGTGGGCACCGCCCGCATCCGCAACGACGCGCCCGACCGCACGCGCGGAGACCACTACCCCACGCTCGCGCAGGTGGCCGGCCACGTCATGAACTCGATCTTCCTGGACAGCCTCGCGGTCGACATCGAGCGCCTCGAGCGCATCAATCGCACGATCAGCGCCGTGCCGCCGGCGAAGCTGCGCGACATGGGGCTCACGCTGCACCACGTGGACGTGCTCGTGATGACACCCTCGGAGCCGCTGGACGTCATCGCGCTGCGCCACGTGCGCAGCCTGCCCGCGCCCATCCGGTTCCTGCTGCGCACCATCGGCGCGATGCGCCGCGGCGGCGCCAACCTCGCGAGCTACCTGCTCTTCGAGCAGGGCTACTGCCAGGAGCTGATCACGCTGGGCTACCACGACACGATGAAGCGCCGCGAGGAGGTCGAGGCCTTCCTGGGCGGCGCGATGTGCCCGATTCCCGGGGCGTACGCCCGCACCGTGAAGTTCTTCGTTCCCCAGAAGCCCGGCGACCCGCCGGGAGGACCCTGACATGGCCCGACCCCGGCCGCACGCGCTCGCCGACTATCCCCACCGCCTGGCGATCACCACGCGCTGGATGGACAACGACGCCTACGGTCACGTGAACAACGTCGTGTACTACTCGTACTTCGACACGATCGTGAACGCGTGGCTCATCGGGAAGGGCCTGCTCGACGTGGAGAAGGGGGCGCTCATCGGCCTGGTGGTCGAGACGGGCTGCCACTACTTCGAGTCCCTCACCTATCCGGAGACGGTGACGGCCGCGATGCGCGTCGCGCACGTGGGCAACTCGAGCGTGCGCTACGAGATCGCCCTCTTCGGGGAAGGCCGGCGGGAAGCCGCGGCGCAGGGCCACTTCGTGCACGTGTACGTCGACCGGCAGACGCGCCGCCCGACGCCGCTGCCCGCGGCGTGGCGAGAGGCGTTCGCGACGATCGCCACGCCCGCCGCGCCGTAGTCGCCGGCGCGGGGAGGCTCAGGCGCCCGCGAGGACGATCCGGTCGCCCAGGCGCGAGCCCAGCCACTTTCCGATGGCGGCCACCTCTTCCGCGCAGACCGAATGCGGCATCGGGTACTCGTGCCATTCGGGACGGATGCCCCGGGCCTCGAGCGCGGCGCAGGCGGATTCGGCGAGCGCCAGGGGAATCACCGGGTCCTCGGTGCCGTGGGCCATGAAGACCGGCACCGAGGCGTTGGCGTCCGAGGCCTCCCGCGGCAGGGACTCCGCGAGCGGCAGGTAGGTCGACAGGGCGAGGATGCCCGCGAGCGGCTCGGCGTGCCGCAGGCCCGTGTGCAGCGCGATGGCGCCGCCCTGCGAGAAGCCCGCGAGCACGATGCGGCCGGAAGCGATGCCGCGGGAGCGTTCCCGCTCGATGAGCGCCTCCACGCTGGCCTGCGATTCGCGGATGCCGCGCTCGTCCGGGAGCCGGCCGATGTCCGACATGGCGATGTCGTACCAGGCTCGCATGCGGTAGCCGTCGTTGATCGTGACGGGGCGCACCGGCGCGTGCGGGAAGACGAAGCGCACCACGAGATCCTCCGGCAGGTCCAGCTCGCGCACGATGGGCACGAAGTCCCAGCCGTCGGCGCCCAGGCCGTGCATCCAGATGACGGTGGCGGAGGGCTCGGGGCCGGTGGTCAGTTCGATGCGCTGGAGGTCTTCCATGGTCAGGCTTTCGGCGGTCGGATCGCGTTCTTGGGGCGGAATGCCTTCACCACGTCCTCGCGCGTCTCGAGGTAGGGGCCGCCGAGGAGATCGATGCAGTAGGGCACCGCGGCGAAGATGCCCGGCACCACCGGCTTTCCGGATTCGTCCTTCAGCCCCTCCAGCGTCTCGCGGATGGACTTGGGCTGGCCCGGCAGGTTGAGGATGAGGGACTTGCCGCGGATCACCGCCACCTGGCGCGAGAGGATGGCGGTGGGCACGAAGGCGAGGCCGATCCGCCGCATCTGCTCGCCGAAGCCGGGCATCTCGCGATCGCCCACGGCCAGCGTGGCCTCGGGCGTCACGTCGCGCGGCGCGGGCCCGGTGCCGCCCGTGGTGATGACGAGGTCGCACCCTGCCTCGTCGACGAGCTCGCGCAGCGCCGCCTCGATCACGGGCCGCTCGTCGGGGATGAGGCGGCGCTCGAACGCGAGGGGATTGAGCAGCGCGCCCGCAAGCCATTGCTCGAGCGCCGGGATGCCCTCGTCGCGGTAGACGCCCTGCGAGGCGCGGTCGCTCGTGGCGACGAGGCCGATGCGGGCCGGGTCGTGTCCGCTCACGATTCCGGGCCCGAATCGTTCTTCAGGATCGCGTTCACGAGCTGGAAGAGCTCGCGGTAGCGCTTGGGCGAGCGCTCCGCCTCGCGCTCGGCCCGGGCCTCGGTCGCGAGCCGGCGCAGCTTCACGGGGTCGGCCGACAGGTACTCGGCGACGAAGCGCTCGACGCCGTCGGCCTCGGCGAGCATCGCCTCGCGCCACGTCTCGGCCCGGTGGAAGCGGGCGGTCTCGCGCGTGGCGGGCGCCTTGAACGCCTCGAGCTGCGCCACGATCGGGCCGGCGTCGAGGTGGCGCATGAGCTTGCCGATGAACTGCATCTGGCGCCGCAGGGCCTCGTGCTTGGTGATGGAGCGCGCGGCTTCCACCGCCTCGCGCAGCCGCTCGGGCAGCTCGACCTTCGCGAGCTGCTCGGGACGCAGTTTCGTGAGCGCGATGCCGACGGCCTGCAGGTCGTGGCTCTGCCGTTTGCGCTGCGTTTTGCTGATAAGATTCGCGTCTTCCATCGTCTCGAAAACCGCCAGGAACGCGCGAAGGCAGGATGCCCGGTTGCGCGCCCGCCAGAGTGTAGTGGTTTTGGCTGCCTCGCGGTGACCGCACTTCCGAACCGCCCCGCCATGCCCGACCCGAACCCCGCCGCCTCGCTTCCGCTGGACAGACCCGCGCTCGAGGCCGCCAGCCTTCGCGCCCTCGAGATCGCGCGAGCGCGCGGCGCGAGCGACGCGGAGGTCGAGACGTCCGCGGGCGTCGGCCAGTCCGTCACCGTGCGCCTGGGCGAGGTGGAGACGGTCGAGTACAACCGCGACAAGGGCCTGTCCGTCACGGTCTATTTCGGGCAGCGCCGCGGCAACGCGAGCACCTCCGACGTGTCCGAGGCGGCGATCGCGCAGGCGGTCGACGCAGCCTGCGCCATCGCCCGCCACACGGCGCCCGATCCCGCGGCGGGCCTGCCCGACGACGACCGCCTGTATCGCGGCACGGCGCCCGATCTCGACCTGTGGCATCCGTGGAACCTCGGCGTCGAGCCGGCCATCGAGCTCGCCCGCGAGACCGAAGCCGCCGCGCGCGCGGTCGACCGGCGCATCGCCAATTCCGAGGGCGCGACCGTGTCCGCCTGGGATTCCGATTTCGTCTTCGCGAACTCGCGCGGGTTTCTGGGGGGCTACCCGGGCTCGCGCGCGAGCATCGGCTGCGGCGTGATCGCGGTGGACGGCGACGCGATGCAGCGCGATGCCTGGTACACGTCCGAGCGCGACCCGGCCCGCCTGGACAGCGCCCAGAGCGTCGGCCGCCGCGCGGGCGAGCGCGCCATCGCGCGACTGGGCGCGCGGCGCGTGGCGACGGCGGAAGTGCCCGTGCTCTTCGAGGCGTCCGTGGCCGGCTCGCTCCTGGGCAGCTTCGTCTCGGCCGCGAGCGGCTCCAGCCTCTACCGGCGTTCCTCGTTCCTCATCGACGCGGCCGGCAAGGAGATCTTCGCGCCCCGGGTCACGCTGCGCGAGGATCCGTTCACGCCCGGCGGCATGGCGAGCGGCTGGTTCGACGCCGAAGGCGTGGCCACTTCCGCGCGCGACGTGGTGAAGGACGGCGTGCTCACCGGCTATTTCCTGTCGAGCTATTCGGCGCGCAAGCTCGGCCTGCCCACGACGGGCAACGCCGGCGGGTGCCACAACCTCTCGCTCGTTCCCGGCGACGAGGATTTCGCCGCGCTCGTTCGCCGCCTGGGCCGGGGCCTCGTCGTGACGGAGATGATGGGCCAGGGCGTGAACCCGGTGACCGGCGACTACTCGCGCGGCGCCGTCGGCTTCTGGGTCGAGGGCGGCGAGATCCGCTTCCCGGTCGAGGAGGTCACCATCGCGGGCAACCTGCTCGCGATGTACCGGGGCATCGTGGCGATCGGCCGCGACGTGCTCGTGAGGGGCTCGCGCTCCACCGGCTCGATCCTGGTCGATCGCATGACGGTCGCGGGCCACTAGCCGAAACCGCGGGAGGAAACCATGAAGCGAAGGAATTTCCTGAACTCGGCGGGCACGGGCCTCGCCGGCATCCTGGCCGCGGGCTCGGCGCCCGCCCTCGCGCAAGGCGCGGGCGAGGTGAAGTGGCGCCTCGCGTCGAGCTTCCCCAAGAGCCTCGACACGCTCTACGGCGCCGCGGACTCCTTCTCGAAGCGCGTGGCCACCGCCACGGGCGGCAAGTTCCAGATCCAGATCTTCGCCGCGGGCGAGATCGTGCCGGGCCTGCAGGTGGCCGATGCCGTGCAGAACGCGACGGTGCAGTGCGGCCACACGGCCCCCTACTACTTCGTGGGCAAGGACCCGACCTTCGCGTTCGGCACCGCGGTGCCCTTCGGCCTCAACGCGCGCCAGATCAACGCCTGGTGGTACGCGGGCGGGGGCGAGGCGCTGATGAACGAGTTCTACCGGGACTTCGGCTTCCGGGCCTTCCTGTGCGGCAACACCGGCGCGCAGATGGGCGGCTGGTACCGCAAGGAGATCAAGACGGTCGCGGACCTGAAGGG
>CAZPLW010000237.1:0-6671 GCA_964587315.1 uncultured Lysobacter sp. | reverse complement strand
CGCGGCGTAGGCGCGCTCGTCGGCCAGCGCGTCGGCGCGGATCGCCTCGAAGCCGGGACAGCCGGCGAATTCGAGGCTCGCGACGGCCGCGGCGCATCGCACCAGTTCCGCCCTCGCGACGAGGTCGGCGCGCCCGGTCGCGGCGAGCGTCGAGCGGGCGCGGCCGAACTCCGCCTGCGCGACGCGCGTGTCGCCCGAGAGCTGCGCCGCCTTGAACCGCTCGAGGGAACCCAGCGCCTCCGGCTGCCACGCGGGCGGCGGCGTGCCCGCGCAGGCGCCGAGCAGCGCCAGGGCGAGGAGCGTGAGGATCCTCATGGCAGCTTCACTTCCTTCCCGCCGGAGAAGGGCCAGCGGCGGTTGAGGTCGTCCATCAGCGCGCCCAGCTTCCTCAGGTTCGCATCGACCTCGGCGCGCAGCACGTCCAGGTCCTGCGTGGCGCCCTTCGCGTTGGCGGCGATCTTCTGCGCGTCGGCGAGGAGCGCGTCCACCTTCCTCAGGCTCTCGCGCGCATCCGCGATGGCGGCCTTCAGCTGCACGATCGAGGCCTTCGCCTCGTCGGCGATCCCGCCCTCGCCCAGCACCTTCTCGTCGGCCTTCGCCACCGCGGCGTCCAGGCGGGCGGCGAGCTTCTCCATCGAGGCCAGGAGCACATTGGCCCGGTCGAGGGCCGCGATGGCCTTGGCCGCGTTCTCGTCGCTGCCGAGCACGACGCCGAGGGCGCCCTTCGGCCCCGACAGGCGCGAGGTGACGCCGCGCACGTTGGCGAGCGTGACGTCCAGGTTGCCGTCCTCCGCCGTGATGCGCTCCAGGTTCGCGAGCAGGCGCTTGAGCGAGGCCACGATGGCGGGCAGTTCCTCGGTCGCGTCGCCGCGCAGGACCGGGCGCACGGCGCCGTCGGGCAGCGGCTTGTCCTCGAGGTTGCCCGTGAAGGCGCGAAGGCGCGCGCCGCCCACGAGGTTGCGCTCGAGCGTGAAGACGCTCGTGGCGCGAAGCCATTTCGAGTCCTTGCGGGGCACGTCCACTTCGATGCGCGCCTTGCCGCCCTCGTCGAGCTCGATGCGCTGCACGCGTCCCACCGGGAAGCCGGCGTAGGTGAGGTCCATGCCCACGCTCACGCCCGCGCCGTCCTCGGCCATGAGCACGAGGCGCTGCGTCGTCTCGAAGGCGCCGCGGCCGTGCAGCGCGTAGAGGACGAAGCCCGCCACGACGAGCGCCGAGACCGCGAGCATGACGATCGCGCGTCGCTCGTCGCGGGTGGCGGGCGTGACGTCAGGCATAGGCCACCGCGACGGCGATGCCCTCGACGATCGCGAGGACGACGAAGGCGCGCACGAGGGCGCGCGGCGCGGCCTCCGGGACGGCACGCGGCGATTCCGGCGCGGAGAGGCTGGACCACGCGGGCAGCGCCGCGACCGCCACCGCGAAGAGGACCGCCTTGATGCCGCCGCCCGCCAGCACGACCGGCGAGAAGACGTTGCCCACGGCGCGCGCGAAGGCGCCCTCGCCCCAGGGAGAGAAGCCGTAGAGGGCGCCGTAGGCCGCCACGAGCGCGGTGACGGCGGCGAGCGCCGTGAGGCCCAGGACCGCCAGCGCGATGCCGATGCCGCGCCCGAGCGTCTCGTCGCGGTCGATGGCCTGGCCGCCCTGCCTCGCGAGCGCGATGTCCGTCGCGAAGGGCGCGCCCGAGCGCAGCAGCACGAAGAGCGCGACGAGGACCGGCACCAGCTCGATGGCGACCACGCGCGCGAAGAGTTCCGTGGCGTACTGCGCGAGGCCGAACTCCCGCGCCGTGCGCCCCACCACCTGGATCACGATCGCGGCGAGGACGACGGTGGCGGCGAGGAGGGCCGGAAGGATGGAAACGGCCGCGGCCGACACCTGTCGGGCCACGGCGACGCGCAGCGGTCGCGTCCACGTCGCGGGCAGCAGCGCGGAGGCGAACGCGTCGGCGGCGAAGAGGAAGGCGTCGCGAAGGCGCAGGGAGGACATGGGCCGATGATATCGCGACCCGGCGTCCTGCCTCAGGGCGCGTCGATCTCGAGGTTGTCGATGAGCCGCGTCCTGCCGATCCACGCGGCGCCGAGCACCACGAGATCGCGGTCGCCGGGGCCGGGGGGCGCGAGGCGGGAGCGATTGCGCAGCGCGACGTAATCGACGCGCCATCCCGCCGCGGCGAGGTCCGCGCGCGCCGCCTCGCACAGGGCATCGAAGTCGCGCCGGCCGGCGATCACCTCGTCCCCGATGCGCCGCAGGCTGCGGCTGAGCCGCACCGCCTCCGCGCGCTCCGCGGCGCTCAGGTAGCCGTTGCGCGAGCTCATCGCGAGGCCGTCGGCCTCGCGCCGGGTCTGCACGCCGACGATGGCGACCGGGTAGTTCATCTGCCGCACGAGCTCGCGGATCACGAAGAGCTGCTGGTAGTCCTTGCGCCCGAAGACGGCGGTGTGCGGGGCGACGATGTTGAAGAGCTTCGCCACCACCGTGACGACGCCCTGGAAGTGGCCGGGACGGAAATCGCCGCAGAGCTGCTCCGCCGACTTCGGGGGCGAGAGCACGATCTCCTGCGCGGCCGGGTAGAGCTCCTTCTCGTCGGGCGCGAAGGCGACGTGGCAGCCGGCGGCCTCGAGCTTCGCGCAGTCCTCGGCGAGTGTCCTCGGGTAGCGGTCGAAGTCGCCGCCGGGCTCGAACTGCAGGCGGTTCACGAAGATGGAGGCGACGACGCAGCCGGCGTGCTTCCTCGCCTCCTCGACGAGGGCGAGGTGGCCGGCGTGCAGGTTGCCCATCGTGGGGACGAACGCGATCGCGGGCTCCTTCGCGAGCCGGGTTCTCAGTTCCGCAACGGTGTGGATGATGTCCACGGGGTGCTCTGTGAGTGAGGGAGCGGTGGGGAGTTATTCAAGCAGAAAATCGTTGGAACCGCAGATGAACGCAGATGAACGCAGATGAGTTTCGTGTCATTGGCGGTCATGCCCATGGTCGCACGGAGATGGCGTCCGCATCACTGGAGATCTCCAGTCCATCACAGGCCATCTGCGTTCATCTGCGTTCATCTGCGGTTCCATCGTTCTACCCGCGCGCCAGCGCTCAAAAGCTATGCTCGGGACCCGGAAACGTCTTCGCCTTCACTTCCTTCACGTAAGCCTCGATCGCCGCCTTCACCGACGGCTGCCCCGCCATGAAGTTCTTCACGAACCGCGCCTTGCGCCCCGGGAAGAGGTCCACCATGTCGTAGACCACGAGCACCTGCCCGCCCACGTCCACGCCCGCGCCGATGCCGATCGTGGGCACCGTGAGCGCCTCCGTCACGCGCTTCGCGACCGCCGCCGGCATGGCCTCCATGAGCACCATCGCCGCCCCGGCCGCCTCGAGCGCCTTCGCGTCCTCGACGAGCTTCACCGCCGCGTCGTCCGACTTGCCCTGCACCCGGTAGCCGCCCAGCGTGTTCACCGATTGCGGCGTGAGGCCGATGTGCGCGCACACCGGGATGCCGCGCTCCACGAGGAAGCGCGTGGTCTCCACCATCGTCGCCCCGCCCTCGAGCTTCACCATCTGCGCGCCGGCCGCGACGAGGCGCGCGGCGTTGCGGAACGCCTGCTGCGGCGATTCCTGGAAGCTGCCGAAGGGCATGTCCGCCAGCACGAGCGCGCTCTGCGAGCCCCGCGCCACGCAGCGCACGTGGTATTCCGTCTCCTCCATGGACACGGAGAGCGTCGTGTCGTGGCCCTGGATCACCATGCCCAGCGAATCGCCGATGAGCAGGATGTCCACGCCGGCCGCCTCGCTGGTGGCGGCGAAGCTCGCGTCGTAGCAGGTGAGCATCGCGAGCTTCTCGCCGGACCTCGCGCGTTCCTGCAGCTTGGGGATCGTCACTCTCATGGGGGTCGTCCTAGGCGCGGTTGAAGAACTCGCGGCCGCCCCGGATCGTCTTCACCCGCTCCACGAGCAGGTCGAAGTGGTCCGGCACGTCCACGAAGTTGAGGCGTTCGCTGTTCACGATGAGCAGCGCGCTCTCGTCGTAGTTGTAGAAGTATCGGGTGTAGCTGTCCGAGAGGGACCGGAGGTAGTCCTCGGGAATGCCCGATTCGGAGGCGACGCCGCGCCGGCGCACGCGCTCGAGGAGCGTGTCCACCGACGCCTGCAGGTAGATGACGAGGTCCGGGGTGGGCGCCTGCGGCTTCACGTGCCCGTAGATGCGGCTGTAGAGCCCGAACTCGTCGTCGTCCAGCGTGAGGCGGGCGAAGAGCGGGTCCTTCTGGATGGCGAAATCGGCCACCGTCGGCTTGCCGAAGAGGTCCGGCTGGCGCAGCGTCTCCAGCTGCTGCACGCGCTGGAAGAGGAAAAAGAGCTGCGTCGCGAGCGCGTGGCGGCGCATGTCGCGGTAGAACTGCGGCAGGAAGGGGTTCGCCTCCGGCTGCTCGAGCAGCGTCGCGGCGTTCAGGCGCCGGGCGAGCAGCTTCGCGAGGCTGGTCTTGCCGCAGCCGATGGGGCCTTCCACGACGATGTAGCGGTGCCTCATGGGGTGTCCGGAAGCCTTTCGATCGCCTGTCCGGCCACGCGTTCCCGGTACTGCGACGCGCGGCCGCGGCCCGGAATGATCGCATCGGGCCACACCTCCAGCAAAGGCGCCAGGACGAAGGCCCTCTCGTGGGCGCGCGGGTGAGGCAGGGTGAGGCCCTCCTCGTGCAGCGCCGTCTCGCCGTAGAGGACGATGTCGAGGTCGAGCGTGCGCGGGCCGTTGGGAACGTCCCGCACGCGGCCGTGGGCGCGCTCGATGGCGAGGAGCCCCTCGAGGAGCGCCTGCGGCGCGAGCGTGGTCTCGACGAGGGCGCAGGCGTTCACGAAGGCCGGCTGGTCGGCGTAGCCCACGGGCGCCGTCTGCCAAAGCGAGGAGCGCCCGAGCACGCGCGTGCCCGGCAGCCCGCCCAGCTCGCCGAAGGCCCGGCGCACCTGCGCCTTCGGGTCCTCGAGGTTGCTGCCGAGCGCCACGACGGCGCGCACCGGGTTCACTCGTCGGTTTCCTGCGAGGCGGCCTCGGGCGAGCCGTCGGCCGCGGGGCGGCGCTTGCCGCGGCGGCGGCGCTTCTTCTTCGGGCCGTCGTCCGAATGCAGCATGCGCTCGCGCTCGCCGCCCTCGGCGTCCTGGAAGCGCTCCCACCATTCGGCCGCCTCCAGCGGGGCGTCGCCGGCGTGCGCGCGCAGCTCGAAGAAATCGTAGGCGGCCCGGAAGCGCGGGTGCTCGAGCAGGCGGAAGGGCCGCGTGCCGCCGCGCTGCAGGAAGCGCGGCTGCAGGAGCCAGAGCTCCTTCATCGTGGCGTCGAAGCGGCGCGGGATCGCCAGGGTGCCGCGCTGGGCGTCGAGGGCGTCGTGCATCGCGGCGTGCAGGGCCGGCGTCGCCGGCTGCCCCTTCTCCTCGTAGTGCTTCCAGCGCCGCTCGACGCGGCCCCACAGGAGCGCGGCGAGCAGGAACGCCGGCGAGACGGGACGGTCGGCGCGCAGGCGCTCGTCCGTCGCCTTGAGGGCGGCCATGGCGAAGGGACCGGTGTGCGGGTCGTCGAGCGCGTCGTCGAGCAGGGGCAGCAGGCCGTGATGCAGGTCGAGCTCGCGCAGGCGCTGCGTGCAGGCGACCGCGTTGCCCGACAGGAGCAGCTTCAGGATCTCCTCGAAGAGGCGGGCCTGCGGCACGTTGGCGAGCAGGTGCTTCAACTCGCGGATGGGCGCGGCCGTCGCCGGGTCGATGGTGAGGCCGAGCTTGGCCGACAGGCGCGCGGCGCGCAGCATGCGCACCGGGTCCTCGCGGTAGCGCGTCGCGGGGTCGCCGATCATCACGAGCTTCTTCGCCTCGAGGTCCTTCAGGCCGTGCTGGAAATCCCAGACCTCCTCCTTCACCGGGTCGTAGAAGAGCGCGTTCACGGTGAAGTCGCGGCGCACGGCGTCCTCGGCCTGCGTGCCGAAGACGTTGTCGGAGAGGACGCGGCCGTGCTCGTCCTGCTTGTCCTTCTTGTCCGCCTCGTCGTCGGCTTCCGGGTCCTTCACGGTGAAGTGCGCGCGGTAGGTGGAGACCTCGACCGTCTCCGGCCCCCACATCACGTGCACGATCTGGAAGCGCCGGCCGATGATGCGCGAGCGCCGGAAGAGCCCGCGCACCTCGTCGGGATGGGCGCTCGTGGCCACGTCGAAGTCCTTGGGCCGCATGCCGAGCAGCAGGTCGCGCACCGCGCCGCCCACCACGTAGGCCGTGTGTCCGGCGCGCTGGAGCTCCTCGCACGTCTTCCTCGCGCCGCGGCTGATGCCGTCCTTGCGGATGTGGTGGCGATCGGGTCCCCAGACGACCGGCTTGTCGGGAGCCGCTTTCCGCTTGCCGCGGCCGAAGACGCGGTTGATGAAGTTCGTGATCATGCGCGCAGCCTCAGGATGGGCCAGCCGCGGTCGCGGGCCTGGCGTTCGAGCGTGGGGTCGGGATCGACGGCGACGGGGTTCGTGACCTTCTCGAGGAGCGGCAGGTCGTTCAGGGAGTCGCTGTAGAACCAGCTCTCCTCGAAGTCCCCGAGCCCCTTGCCCAGGCTCGCGAGCCATTCCTCGAGCCGGGTGATCTTGCCCTCGCGGAAGGAGGGCGTGCCCACGGCGCGGCCGGTGAGGCGACCGGAGTCCTCCCCCGCAGGTGCGCCCGCGCCCGCG
>CAZPLW010000236.1:0-6674 GCA_964587315.1 uncultured Lysobacter sp. | reverse complement strand
CCGGGCCCGGCGTCGATCCGCCCGTCGCCGCGCGGCGCGCCGAGGAGCTCGAAGACCTGCTCTCGAAGGAGCGCGGGTTCACCGACGCCGTGATCGAAAGCCTGCCGGGAGCCTTCTTCCTCTTCTCGGCCGAGGGCGAGATGCTGCGCTGGAACGCGCGGCTGCAGGCCGCCACGGGCTATTCCAGCCTCGAGATCGCGGCGCTGGGGCCCGCGGACCTGGTGCCGCCCGGCGACCGCGCGGCGCTCGAGCGCGCGATCCGCGAGGCCCTCGAGACGGGCCGCGAGGCCGGTGTCGAGGTGCCGATGGTCGACAAGTCGGGCGCGATGCGGCCCTACGCGTTCGGATGCCGCCCCGTGCGGATCGCGGGCAAGCCCTGCGTCATCGCCACCGGTCGCGACATCACGGAAAGGAAACGCGCGGAGGAGCGCACGCTTCGCGACAAGGAGCGCCTCGACCTCGCCCTCAGCGGCTCGCGCCTCGCGCTGTGGGACTGGGATCTCTCGGCCAACCGCATCTACTTCAGCGAGGGCTGGGCCCTCCTGCTGGGCGAGCCCACGCGCGAGTCGACGCTGCCCGCCGAGCAGATCCGCACCTGGAACCACCCTGAGGACCTCACGGTCTTCGACGCGGCCATCGCCAACGCCGTGCAGGGCGTCAGCGAGGCCTTCGAGTGCGAGTACCGCGTGCGGCACGCCTCGGGCGACTGGATCTGGATCCACTCGCGCGGCAAGGTCACGCAGCGCGGGCCCGACGGCCGGGCGCTGCGCATGACGGGCACCTCGACGAACGTCACCAAGCGCAAGGAAGCCGAGGAGCGCGCCGAATACCTCGCCACGCGCGACGCCCTCACGGGGCTCCCCAACCGCGTCCTGCTGCACGATCGGCTCGAGCGGGCGATCGCGGGCGCCGCGAGGGCCCGCTCGAGCTTCGCCTTCATGTTCATCGACCTGGACCGCTTCAAGACGATCAACGACTCGCTCGGTCACGACGTGGGCGACGAACTCCTGAAGTGCGTGGCCGCCCGCCTCACGGCCTGCGTGCGCGCCTCCGACACCGTCGCCCGCCTGGGCGGGGACGAGTTCGCGGTCATCGTCGAGAACCTGCGGGACGAGGAGGACGAGGGGTCGCGCCAGGTGGCCGAGAAGATGATCCTCGCCATGGCCTCCCCGATGCTGGTCGGCGGCCAGCACCTCAACACCTCGTGCTCGATCGGCATCAGCCTCTATCCGGCCGACGGCAAGGACAGCGCGACGCTCATGAAGCATGCGGACGTCGCGATGTACTACGCCAAGGAGAAGGGCCGCAACAACTACCAGTTCTTCTCGCCGGAAATGAACCAGCGGGCCCAGGAGCGGCTGTCCATCGAGAACTACCTGCGCCTCGCCCTTCGTCGCGGGGAGCTGCACCTGCACTACCAGCCCCGCATCCGACTGGCCGACGGGGTGGTGGTGGCGGTCGAGGCGCTCATCCGCTGGATGCATCCCCGGCGAGGCCTCCTCGCGCCCGGCAAGTTCATCGACGTGGCCGAGGACTCGGGCCTCATCGTGCCCATGGGCGAATGGGTGCTGGAGAGGTCCTGCCAGCAGCTGCGCGAGTGGCAGCGGCGCCTGGGGCGGCCCCTCAAGCTCTCGGTGAACCTCTCGGTGAGCCAGGTGAGCGACGGCGAGCGGCTCTACCGCGCCGTGGCGAGCGCCGTGAGCCGGGCGGGCATCGACCCGGCCACGCTCGAGCTCGAGCTCACGGAGAGCCTGCTCATGCAGAACGTCGCCGAGAAGGCCGCGATCCTGAACCGACTGGGGGAACTGGGCGTGGGTCTCGCCATCGACGACTTCGGGACGGGCTACTCGTCGCTTTCGTACCTGAAGAAGCTGCCCGTGGACGCGATCAAGATCGACAGCTCGTTCGTGAGCGACATCGGGCGCGACCCCAACGACGAGGCCATCATCCGCGCCATCATCGCGATGGCGCATTCGCTCAGGCTCTCGGTGGTCGCCGAAGGGGTTGAGACCGCCGAGCAGCCCGCGGTTCTCACGGCCCTGGGCTTCGACGAATACCAGGGCTTCTACGCGAGCCCGGCGCTGCCGCCGATGGAGTTCGAGCGCCGGTACGTGAAGTAGCGTCCCGGCCGCCTCCGGCTTGCGCCACGATCTCGCCGCGACGCCTTCTGATGCCCGCCGGCGTTGAACGGCGGCTTGCCGTCCGTTCGAACGACGTTCCCGCCGCCCGGGGCTTGCGCCCCGGTCTTCATTTGTCGATTCGCAGTTCCTGCACCTTGCGCGTCAGGGTGTTGCGCCCGATCCCGAGCAGCCCCGCCGCCTCGATCCGCCGCCCGCCGGTGTGGGCGAGCGCCCGCGTGATGAGCGCCGTCTCGAACTCGCGGGTCAGCGGATCGGCGATGCCGCTCTCGCCTCGCGCCAGGCGCGCCGTGACCTCGCGCTCGAGCGCCTCCTTCCAGGTGCCGCCCTCGCCCGCCGAACCCGGGCCCGAGGTCTCGCCGCGCACCTCGGGCGGAAGGTCCGCGACGTCGACCACCTGCCCCGGGGCCATCACCGTCACCCAGTGGCAGAGGTTCTCGAGCTGCCGCACGTTGCCGGGCAGTTCCTGCGTGGCCAGGAACTGCATGGCCGCTTCCGTGAGGCGCTTCACCTCGACGCCGAGCTCGCGCGCGCTCTTGGAGAGGAAATGGCGCGCGAGCACCGGGATGTCGTCCCGCCGCTCGCGCAGGCTGGGCAGGCGCAGGCGGATCACGTTCAGGCGGTGGTAGAGGTCCTCGCGGAACAGGCCCTGCTTCACGCGCGCCTCGAGGTCCTGGTGCGTCGCGGCGATGACGCGCACGTTGGCCGTGAGCGGCGTGTGCCCGCCCACGCGGTAGAACTGGCCGTCGGAGAGCACGCGCAGCAGGCGCGTCTGCAGGTCCGGCGGCATGTCGCCGATCTCGTCGAGGAACAGCGTGCCGCCGTCGGCCTGCTCGAAGCGCCCGCGGCGCATCGCCTGCGCGCCCGTGAACGCGCCGCGCTCGTGGCCGAAGAGCTCGCTCTCGAGCAGGTCCTTCGGGATGGCCGCGGTGTTGATCGCGATGAAGGCCCGCGCGGCGCGCGGGCTGTGGCGGTGCAGGGCACGCGCCACGAGCTCCTTGCCGGTGCCGGACTCGCCGGTGATGAGCACGGTGGCGTGCGACTGCGCGAGGCGGCCGATGGCTCGGAAGACCTCCTGCATCGCCGGCGCCTGGCCGATGATCTCGGGCGTGTCGCCGCCCTCGGCCGGCGCCTCGATCTGGCGGCGGCTCTCCTCCATGGCGCGGCGCACGAGCTCCACCGCGTGGTCCACGTCGAAGGGCTTGGGCAGGTACTCGAACGCGCCGCCCTGGAAGGCGGCCACGGCGCTCTCGAGGTCCGAGTAGGCCGTCATGATGATCACCGGCGTCTGCGGCAGGCGTTCCTTGAGCGTCTGCATGAAGGCGAGGCCCGACACGCCGGGCATGCGGATGTCGCTCACCACCACCTGCGGCGGCTCGTCGGCGAGGTGCTCGAGCGCCTCGCCGGCCGACGCATAGGCGCGGAAGTCGATCCCCTCGCGGCCCAGGGCCTTCTCGAACACCCAGCGGATCGAGCGGTCGTCGTCGATGATCCAGACGGGTTTCATGGTTAGTCGCCTTCGGATGGCAGCCGCGCGAGGCCCGCTTCCGCGGGGTTCCGTACGGGCAGGAGGATGGTGAAGCAGGTGCGGCCGGGGACGCTCTCGAACTCGATGAGGCCCTGGTGCTGGTGGACGTAGCTTTGCGCGAGCGACAGGCCGAGGCCCGAGCCGCCGTCGCGCCCGGTGACGAGCGGGTAGAAGATCTTGTCCGCGAGGGATTCGGGGACGCCCGGTCCGTTGTCCTCGATCTCGACGGCGACCGCCAGGCGGTAGCGCGTCTTCGCGATCGTCACCTGCCGCGCGATGCGCGTGCGGAACGCGATCTGCCCGCGCCCGTTCATGGCCTGCGCGGCGTTGCGCGCCACGTTGAGCACGGCCTGGATGAGGCTCTCCCGGTCGCCGGGCAGGTCCGGCAGGCTCACGTCGTAGTCGCGGTGCACGGTGAGGCCCTCGGGGTGCTCGGCGAGCACGAGGGTGCGCACGCGCTCCATCACCTCGTGCACGTTGATCATCTCGATCTGCGGCAGGCGGCTGGGCGTGAGCAGGCGGTTCATGAGCGACTGCAGCCGGTCCGCCTCCTTCACGATCACCTGCGTGAACTCGCGCAGCTCCGGGCCCGGCAGCTCGCGCTCGAGCAGCTGCGCCGCGCCGCGGATGCCGCCCAGGGGATTCTTGATCTCGTGCGCGAGATTGCGGATCAGCTCGCGGTTGGCCTGCTGGTGCTCCACGAGCTTCGCCTCGCGCGCGATGCGGATCTGCTGGTCGAGCTCGCGCAGCTCCAGCAGCACCCGCGCCGACTCTTCCACGACGGGCACCGCCACGCAGCCGAGCGTCACCGGCTGGCCCGCGATCTCGAGCGTGAGCTCGTTCTCGGTGAAGCCCGCGTCGTCGACCACCGCCCGGGCCAGGCGCTCCGTGAAGCGCGGATTGCCCGGCACCACGCGCTCGAACGACGCACCGAGGAGGTGCTTGCGTCCGTGGGCGAGGAGCGTTTCGGCGGCGGGATTGGCGTAGGTCACGTGGAGGCTCTCGTCGAGCATGAGCACGGCCGTCGAAAGCAGCTCGAGTCCCGGGAAGGGTTGTGTCACGGCCGCGCGCTCGGGAGTGGAAAAGCAAGAGCCGCGCCAGCGCGAAGCGCGGGCGCGTCGGCGGAAGGGGAGTGCCGGAAGGGGAGACTGCGCGAGGCTAGGGCTTCAGGGCGCCGAGCTCTTTCTTGAGCGCCTCGACGTTCTTCTCGTGCTCGGCGACGGAAGCCTGCAGGCCGCGGATGCGGCCCGAGGCTCTTTCGATGGCCGCGCGCATCTCGGACTGCTGCGCGGGCGTGGGCTCCTGCGCCTGCTGCGCGACGCGCACGGCGGCGATGAGCGTGGGATTCTGCTGTTCCTCGCGAAGGCGCTCTCGCGCTTCCACCAGCGTGCGCTCCTCCGTGCGGAGTTCCTCCTCGAGGATGCGGCGCCGCATGTCGTCGCGGCTCTTCTGCGTGTTCGGGTCCACGGACGCGACCGTCGCGTTGGCCGGCGTGGGCAGCGGCAGAACCCGCGGCGTCACCGTCGCCACGGCGGGCGTCTTCGCGGCGGGCTTCTCGCCGGTGGACGCCGCGGGCGCGGCGAGGGCCGAGCGCGGGACGGGCATCGGGAGCGTCGGGATCGGGTCGAGTTCCATCAGCACCGCGCCCTTGATGGGGCGGTTGGAGTACGTCACGCGGCCGCTCTCGTCCACGTGCTTCCAGATCTGCACCTGCGCGATCGCGACGGGCGTCGCGAAGCCCAGGGCACAGGCGATCCAGGCAGCTCTCATGACACGGTCCCTTCGAATCCGGGGGAAGGTCAGGATAGGGATCGGCCGCGGAAAAAGTCAACGAGATCAAGGGCCTAGGAGGAAATTGCCCCATAGCTTGTGGTTTGGCGCCGGGCCGACCACAAGCGCGAGGCGTGGCTGAAAAGAAAAGGGGCGGCGGGCGCCGCCCCTTCCCTTGGCACCGGGGCGTCAGGCCGAGTAGTACATGTCGTACTCGACGGGATGCGTCGTCATGCGGAAGCGCGTGACCTCTTCCATCTTGAGCGCGATGTACGCGTCGATGAGATCGTTCGAGAACACGCCGCCGCGCGTGAGGAACTCGCGGTCCTTGTCCAGGTAGTCGAGCGCCTGGTCGAGCGAGGAGCAGACGGTCGGGATCTTCGCGTCCTCTTCCGGCGGCAGGTCGTAGAGGTTCTTGTCGGCCGCGTCGCCGGGGTGGATCTTGTTCTGCACGCCGTCGAGGCCGGCCATCATGAGCGCGGAGAACGCGAGGTACGGGTTCGCCGTGGGATCGGGGAAGCGCACCTCGATGCGGCGCGCCTTGTCGCTCGCGACGAACGGCACGCGGATCGAGGCCGAGCGGTTGCGCGCGGAGTACGCGAGCTTCACCGGGGCTTCGAAGCCGGGCACCAGGCGCTTGTACGAGTTCGTGCCGGGGTTCGTGATGGCGTTGAGCGCGCGCGCGTGCTTGATGACGCCGCCGATGTAGTAGAGCGCGAATTCCGACAGGCCCGAGTAGCCGGTGCCGGCGAAGAGGTTCTTGCCGTCCTTCCAGATGGTCATGTGCACGTGCATGCCCGACCCGTTGTCGCCCACGACGGGCTTGGGCATGAAGGTCGCCGTCTTGCCGTAGCTGCGGGCGACGTTCCACACCGTGTACTTGAGGATCTGCAGCCAGTCGGCGCGCTTCACGAGCGACTCGAACTTGGTGCCGATCTCGCACTGGCCGGGGCCCGCCACCTCGTGGTGGTGCACCTCGACCTCGACGCCCTGTTCCTCGAGCGCGAGGCACATCGCCGAGCGGATGTCCTGCAGCGCGTCGACCGGGGGCACGGGGAAGTAGCCGCCCTTCACCGACGGGCGATGGCCGAGGTTGCCGCCCTCGAACTTCTCGTCGGAGGACCACGAGGCCTCTTCCGAGAAGATCTTGCAGTAGGCGCCGGACATGTCCACCTTCCACTCGACGGCGTCGAAGATGAAGAACTCGGGTTCCGGGCCGAAGTAGGCCACGTCGCCCA
>CAZPLW010000235.1:0-6686 GCA_964587315.1 uncultured Lysobacter sp. | reverse complement strand
GGCTGTTGAGCAGGATCGCGCCTTCGCCACGGCAGCCTTCGGTCAGCAGCACGCCGGCACCCGCGACGCCGGTCGGGTGGAACTGCCAGAACTCCATGTCCTCCAGGGGGATCCCCGCGCGCGCGGCCATGCCCAGGCCGTCGCCCGTGTTGATGAACGCGTTGGTCGAGGAATGGTAGATGCGCCCGCCGCCGCCGGTGGCGAAGAGCGTCGCCCGGGCGTGGAAGAGCACGGTCTCGCCCGTTTCCATCTCGAGCGCGGTCACGCCCAGCACCGCGCCCTCGGCGTCGCGCACGAGGTCCAGGGCCATCCACTCGACGAAGAACTGCGTGCGGGCGAAAACGTTGCGCTGGTAGAGCGCGTGCAGCATCGCGTGCCCGGTGCGGTCCGCGGCGCAGCAGCTGCGCTGCACCGGCTTCTCGCCGAAATTGGCCGAGTGGCCGCCGAAGGGGCGCTGGTAGATGGTGCCGTTCTCGTTGCGGTCGAACGGCATGCCGAAATGCTCGAGCTCGATCACGACCTCGGGCGCCATCTTGCACATGAACTCGATCGCGTCCTGGTCGCCCAGCCAGTCCGACCCCTTCACGGTGTCGTACATGTGCCATTGCCAGCTGTCCTCGCCCATGTTGCCGAGCGAGGCGCCCACGCCGCCCTGGGCGGCCACGGTGTGCGAGCGCGTCGGGAACACCTTCGAGAGGACCGCGACCTTCAGGCCGGCGGTGGACAGCTCGAGCGCCGCGCGCAGGCCGGAGCCGCCGGCCCCGACGATCACGACGTCGAACTTGCGGATGGAAAGTGCCATGGCGTTACCTGCCCCAGAGGATGGAGACGGACCACACGAGGTAGAAGACGAGCGCCGTGCCCACGAGCGCCTGGAGCGCGAGGCGGATGCCCGTCGGCTTCACGTAGTCCATGATGATGTCGCGCACGCCGACCCACGCGTGGTAGAGGAGCGCGAGGAAGAAGAGCATCGTCGCCAGGCGCACGAAGGAGCCGGAGAAAAGGCCCTTCCAGTCCGCGTAGCTCGCGGGCGGGCACCACAGCAGGATGCCGGCGATGAGCAGCGTGTACGCCACCATCACCACGGCGGTGAGGCGCTGCATCAGCCAGGCGGAGAGGCCGTAGTGCGCGCCGACGGGGAGCTTGTGGGCGGCCATCACCAGATCCTCCAGGCGATGAGGGCCGTGGCGATCGCCCCCAGCGCGAACACGAGCTTCGCGGAGGCCCGCGCCTGCTCCTTCCCGATGCCCCAGTGCAGGTCGAGCAGCAGGTAGCGGATGCCGGCGAAGAAGTGGTGGCAATAGAGCCACGCGAAGCCGACGAGGACCAGCTTCACCGGCGCCATCGCGAGCACGGCCTTCCACTGCAGGTACCCGGCCTCGGAGCCGAGCGTCGCCTGCATCAGGTAGAGGAGCGCGGGGATGACCGGCGCGAAGAGCAGCGCGCCGGAAATGCGGTGGAAGATCGACGCGAGCCCGGCGGCGGGGAGGTGCGCGAGGTTGAGATCGTAGTACTTCGGACGCTGCGCGATCGCAGGCTTCATGTTGTGGGTCCTGGTTGCATGGCGGCACGCAGGGAGCTCACCGGGACGGTAAACGTGAGCTCGATCCGGCCGGGGCGGAAGCCGGGCGATTCTACCGTGGAAAGAGGAGGCCCGCACGGGTCGGCGGTGCCCTGCCCTGTAAGGCTCATGCCAGCTCGTTGGTGTAGGAGTACCCGTCCGTGAGGCACAGGCCGCGGCGCCACTCCACGGGAGCGTCGCCGTACGTGTAGGCGATGCGGTCGACGCAAAGGAGCGGCGTGCCCTCCTTCACCCGCAGCAGCGCCGCGACGGGCGCCTCGGCCGCGACGGCCGTGATGCGCTCCTCCGCGCGGACCATCCGCAGGCCATACACCGCCTCGTAGAAGCTGTACATCGAGCCCTTGAACTCCTCCAGCCGGGCCATGGTGAGGCCGGGGAAGCGGCCCGCCGCGAGCACCATCTCGTCCAGGATCACGGGGCGCCCGCGGAACTCGAGCACGCGCTTCACGACGTGGACCGGCGTGCCGGCCTTCACGCCCAGGGCGCGGGCCACCTCGGCGCTCGCCTTGCCCTTCCTCAGGTCCACGAACACGGTGTGCGGATGCAGCTTCTCGCCGCTGTCGGGCATCACGCGCAGGAAGCGATACTGGTAGGCGGGCTCGCTGTGGGAGGCGACGAACGTCCCCTTGCCCTGCCGGCGCACCAGGATGTGCTCGGAGGCGAGCTCGTCGATCGCCTTGCGCACGGTGCCCTGGCTCACGCGGAAGCGCCCGGCCAGCTCGATCTCCGAGGGAATGGCTTCCCCCGGCTTCCATTCCCCCGCCACCAGGCTCTGGGTGAGGAGGATCTTGATCTGCTCGTAGAGGGGCCGGAAGGACGGCGCCGGGAGCGGCTTCGACATGCGCGGCATCCTAGCACAGCGCCCTCGATTCGTTGTCTTATATAAGATACAAGTCTGGTTGACACCGGCCGCGGGCCGCGGGTACGATTTGTGCACAGCAGCAAGCTGGGGCGCCTGAAGGCACCGCCCGGCCCGAAGCGCAATAAAAGCCTTCTCCTTCAGAGCCTTGCCGCCATGAATCCCTACTATCGTCCCCGCCGTTCCATGCTGTACGTGCCGGGTTGCACGACGCGGTATCTCAACAAGTCCCGCACCCTCAACGTCGACTCCGTCATCCTGGACCTGGGCGACCCGATCCTCGTCGAGGCGAAGGTCGAGTCGCGCAAGAACGTCGTCGAATCGGTGCTCGCCGGCGGCTACGGGCGGCGCGAGGTGGTGATCCGGGTGAACGACCTGGATTCGCCCTGGGGCGCCGACGACGTGAAGGCGGTCGCGGGCATCGGCGCGGACGCGATCCTCTTCCCCAACGTCGAGTCGAAGGCCGACGTCGAGCAGGCACTGGCCGCGCTGGACGCGGCCGGCGGCAAGCACCTGCCGATCATGGTGATGATTGAAAGCCCGCTGGGCGTGCTGCGCGCCGAGGAGATCGCCGGCGCCTCGTACCGCATCGCCTGCATCGTCATGGCCACCTCGGACCTCATCACGCAGCTGCACGCGCGGCGCACGCCCGACCGCATCGCCCTGCACTACTCCCTGTCGCGCGTGCTCCTCGCCGGGCGCGCGTTCGACCGCAGCGTGGTCGACGGCATCGCGACGGACCTGAAGGACATGCAGTCCTTCGAGTACGCGTGCCGCCTCGCGCGCGACCTGGGCTTCGACGGCAAGAGCCTCGTCCATCCGTTCCAGCTGCCCTACTGCAACGACGCGTTCACGCCCAAGCCGCACGACCTCGCCGTCGCCACCGAGCTCATCGAGGCCCTGGAGCAGGCGCGGCGCGACGGGCGCGGCACGGTGGTCGTGAACGGCCGCCTCATCGAGGGGCACCACCTGAAGGCCGCGCGGCGGCTGATCGCGCTCGCGGACATGATCCGGCAGCTCGAAGCCGGCCGGTAGGCTCCCCGCATGCCCGGCGCCCGTCCCCGCCCCCTCGAGGGCTACTTCTTCGAGGACTACGCCCTGGGCGACCGGCTCGTCCACGCGACGCCGCGGACGCTCTCGGCCGCCGACGCCGCGCTCTACGTCGCCCTCACCGGCTCCCGCAACCCCGTGCACTGCGCCGAGCCCGTGGCGCGCGCGATGGGCCATCCGTCCGCCCCGATCGACGACCTGCTCGTCTTCCACGTGGCCTTCGGCAAGACCGTGCACGACGTCTCCTTCAACGCCGTCGCGAACCTCGGCTACGCGGACCTGCGCTTCCTGGAGCCGGTGTACGCCGGCGACACGATCTCGTGCGAGAGCGAGGTCGTCGGCCTCAAGCAGAACTCCAGCGGAAGGAACGGAAACGTCTACGTGCGCTCGCGCGCCTTCAACCAGCATGGCCGCGAGGTGCTCGCCTGGGCGCGCTGGGTGATGGTCGAGAAGCGCGATCCCGCCTCGCCCGCGCCGTCCCCGGTCGTGCCGGACCTGCCGAAGGAAGTCCCCGGCTCGCGGATCGCCGTGCCCGCCTTCCTGAGACCGGCCGGGCTCTCGCCGAAAGCCACGGGGGGTACCCGCCTGTGGGAGGACTACGCCGAGGGCGAGACGATCGACCACCCCGGCGGCGCGACGATCGAGGAGTCGGACCACATGCTGGCCACGCGCCTCTACCAGAACACGGCGCGCATCCACTTCGACGCCTTCGCCGCGAAGGCGAACCCGTTCGGCCGGCGACTCGTCTACGGGGGCCACGTGATCTCGCTCGCCCGCGCCCTGCAGCACGACGGCCTCGAGAACGCGTTCGCCATCGCGGCCTTCCACGGCGGCAGCCACGCGAACCCCACCTTCGCCGGCGACACCCTCTACGCGAGGAGCGTGGTGAGCGCCCGCGAGGGCGTCCGAGCCCGCAACGACGTGGGGCTGCTGCGCGTGCGGCTCCTCGCGATCAAGAACGCGAAGCCGGCCGACGTCCCCACGCCGGCGCCGGGGGAGAAGAACCCCGCCGTCGTGCTCGACCTCGATCTCACCCTGCTCCTGCCGCGCCGCACCTGAGCGCCTAGAATAGCGATCCCACCCGGAGGACCCCATGCCCGCCCCCCGCCATCCCAAGGACGCCCTCTTCGCGGGCGAAAAGCCCTTCCCGGTCATCCCCGCCTGCGAGCATTTCGCCGGCAGCGAGCGGCTCATCACCAAGGCGCTCGACCTGCAGGAGAAGCTCGGCGCCGTGTTCGACATCACCTGCGACTGCGAGGACGGGGCCGAGACCGGCCGCGAGAAGGCGCACGCCGAGATGATCGTGGACGTGATGAACTCCGCCGCCAACCGCTTCGCCATGGCCGGCGCCCGGATCCACGACTACACGCACCCGCACTGGAAGAAGGACGTCGACATCCTCGTGGGCGGCGCCGGCAAGGTGATCGCCTACGTGACGATCCCCAAGTGCACCTCGGTCGCGCAGGCCGCCGAGATGATCGACTACATCCAGGGCGTCTCGAGGAAGAAGCGGTTCAAGCGCGAGATCCCGGTGCACGTGCTGGTGGAGACCCACGGCGCGCTGCACGACGCCTGGGAGATCGCGAAGCTGCCGTCCGTGCAGGTGCTCGACTTCGGCCTCATGGACTTCGTGAGCGGCCACCACGGCGCCGTGAACGCCTCGGCCATGCGCTCGCCGGGGCAGTTCGAGCACCCGCTCATCGCCCGCGCCAAGACCGACGTGGTCGCCGCGGCGCTGGGCAATGGCGTCGTCCCCGCGCACAACGTCTCGCTCGACCTCAGGAACAGCTACAACGTCTTCCGCGACGCCTGGCGCGCCCGCACCGATTTCGGGTTCCTGCGCATGTGGAGCATCCATCCCGTGCAGATCCCGCCCATCGTCGACGCGATGAAGCCGGACCTGAACGAGGTCGCCACGGCCGGCGCCATCCTGCTGGCGGCGCAGGAGGCCAACTGGGGCCCGATCCAGTTCGACGGCGAGCTGCACGACCGCGCGACCTACCGCTATTTCTGGGAGCTGCTCCAGAAGGCCCGCATCACCGGCGTGATGATGCCCGACGAGGCCGCCCGCGCCTTCTTCGACTGACCTCCGATCCCGAAAGACGAGAACTGCCCATGCCCGCATCGACCCCCGGCGCCCGCTTCCGCGCCGCGCTCCAGGAAGAAAAGCCGCTGCAGGTGCCCGGCGCCATCTGCGCCTACCACGCCACCCTCGCCAAGGCGAGCGGCTTCAAGGCGATCTACCTGTCGGGCGGCGGCGTCGCGGCCGGCTCGCTCGGACTGCCGGACCTGGGCATCTCCAACCTCGACGACGTGCTGACCGACGTGCGCCGGATCACGGACGTGTGCGACCTGCCGCTGCTCGTCGACGTGGACACCGGTTTCGGCTCGAGCGCCTTCAACGTCGCGCGCACGACCCGCAACCTCATCAAGGCGGGCGGCGCGGCCATGCACATCGAGGACCAGGTGGGCGCCAAGCGCTGCGGTCACCGTCCGAACAAGGAGCTGGTGTCGAAGCAGGAGATGGTCGACCGCGTGAGGAGCGCCGCCGACGCGAGGACGGACGACGCGTTCTTCATCTTCGCCCGCACCGACTCGCTCGCCGTCGAGGGGCTCGAGGCGGCCATCGACCGCGCCTGCGCCTGCGTGGAGGCCGGCGCCGACGGCATCTTCCCCGAGGCCATCACGGACCTCGCGATGTACCGCAAGTTCGCCGACGCCGTGAAGGTGCCCGTCCTCGCCAACATCACCGAGTTCGGCAAGACGCCGCTCTTCGGCACCGAGGAGCTCGGCGCCGCCGGCTGCGCCGTGGCGCTCTATCCGCTTTCCGCGTTCCGCGCCATGAACAAGGCGGCGCTGAACGTCTACCAGACGCTGCGCAAGGACGGCCACCAGCGGGCCGTCGTCGAGGCGATGCAGACACGAGAGGAGCTCTACCACTACCTGGGCTACCACGAGTTCGAGAAGAAGCTCGACGCCCTGTTCGCGAAACCGAAATAGAGGAAACCGCCATGAGTGCCGCCCCCGAAGCCGTCCCCTCCGGCCCGAAACCGAAGAAGTCCGTCGCCCTGTCCGGCGTGACCGCCGGCCACACCGCCCTGTGCACGGTCGGCCACACGGGCAACGACCTGCACTACCGAGGCTACGACATCCTCGACGTCGAATCGGCACACCGTGCCGTAATTGATGGCGACG
>CAZPLW010000234.1:0-6716 GCA_964587315.1 uncultured Lysobacter sp. | reverse complement strand
GCCGAGAGCCACGTGGACCGCTCGATCCACGGGCCGGGCGAGTTCATCCAGACCAACGTGGTCGGCACGTTCAAGCTGCTCGAGGCCGCGCGCGGCTACTGGAACACGCTCGAGGGCGCGGCGAAGCAGGGCTTCCGCTTCCTGCACGTGTCCACCGACGAGGTGTACGGCTCGCTCGGCGAGACGGACCCGGGCTTCTCCGAGACGACGCCCTACGCGCCCAACAGCCCGTACTCGGCCTCGAAGGCCTCGAGCGACCACCTGGTGCGCGCCTACCACCACACCTACGGGTTGCCGGTGCTCACGACGAACTGCTCGAACAACTACGGGCCGTACCAGTTCCCCGAGAAGCTCATCCCGCTCATGATCGCCAACGCGCTCGAGGGCAAGCCCCTGCCGGTCTACGGCGACGGACGCCAGGTGCGCGACTGGCTCTACGTGGGCGACCACTGCACGGCCATCCGCACGGTGCTCGCGAAGGGCCGGCCGGGCGAGGTCTACAACATCGGCGGCAACTCCGAGAAGCGCAACCTCGAGGTCGTGCACGCGCTGTGCGACACGCTCTCGCGCCTGGCGCCGCGCGCCGCCGGCGGCTACCGCGACCTCATCGCCTACGTGAAGGACCGCCCGGGCCACGACCGGCGCTACGCCATCGACGCGACCAAGATCCGCACGGAGCTCGGCTGGACGCCGACCGAGACCTTCGAGACGGGCCTCGAGCGCACGGTGCGCTGGTACCTGGACAATTCCCCCTGGGTCGCCGAGGTGAGAAGCGGCGCCTACCGCCAGTGGATCGAGACGAACTACGCCATGAGGGCGAGCGCATGAGAAAGGGCATCATCCTGGCCGGGGGCTCCGGCACGCGGCTCTATCCGGTCACGCAGGTGGTCTCCAAGCAGCTGCTGCCGGTGTACGACAAGCCGATGATCTACTACCCGCTCACGACGCTCATGCTCGCGGGCATCCGCGACATCCTCGTGATCTCCACGCCCGAGGACACGCCGCGCTTCTCGCAGCTGCTGGGCGACGGGCACGCGTGGGGACTGCGCATCGCCTACGCCGTGCAGCCGAAGCCCGAGGGCCTCGCGCAGGCGTTCGTCATCGGGCGGGACTTCGTGGGCGCGGATCCGTCCTGCCTCGTGCTGGGCGACAACATCTTCTACGGCCACGACCTCACGGGCCAGCTCGAGCGCGCCTCGGCCCGCCGGGACGGCGCCACGGTGTTCGCCTACCCCGTGAAGGACCCGGAGCGCTACGGCGTCGCGGAGTTCGACGCCGCCGGCAAGGTGGTCTCCCTCGAGGAAAAGCCCGCGGCGCCGAAGTCGCGCTACGCGGTGACGGGGCTCTATTTCTACGACTCGCGCGTGCTCGACATCGCCGCGACGATGAAGCCCTCGGCGCGCGGCGAGCTCGAGATCACGGACGTGAACCGGCGCTACCTGGAGATGGGCGCGCTGTCGGTCGAGGTGATGGGCCGCGGCACCGCCTGGCTCGACACCGGCACGCACGAGAGCCTGCTCGAGGCCTCGCAGTTCATCGAGACGATCGAGCGCCGCCAGGGGCTCAAGGTGGCCTGCCCCGAGGAGATCGCGTGGCGCCAGGGCTGGATCGACGGCGCGCAGGTCGAGCGGCTCGCCGAGCCCATGAGGAAGAACGCGTACGGCCAGTACCTCCTCGAGGTGCTGCGCGACCGCGTCTTCTAGCGGGGCCCGGCGCATGAAGATCATTCCCACCGCCATCGCCGGCGTCCTCCTCATCGAGCCGAAGGTCTTCGGCGACGACCGGGGGTTCTTCTACGAGAGCTGGAACCAGCGCGCCTTCGACGAGGCCGCCGGCCGCGAGGTCCGCTTCGTGCAGGACAACCACTCGAAGTCCGCGAAGGGCGTGCTGCGCGGCCTGCACTACCAGGTGCGGCAGCCCCAGGGCAAGCTCGTCCGCGTGGTCGCGGGCGAGGTGTTCGACGCGGTGGTGGACCTGCGCCGCTCCTCGCCCACGTTCGGCCGGTCGGTGGGCGTGACGCTCTCCGCCGCCAACCGCCGGGTCTTCTGGGTGCCGGAAGGGCTCGCGCACGGCTTCCTCGTGACGAGCGAATCGGCGGAGTTCCTCTACAAGACCACGGACTACTACGCGCCGGCCCACGAGCGCTCGCTCCTGTGGAGCGACCCGGCGCTCGGCATCGACTGGCCGCTCGAGGGCGAGCCGGTCCTCAAGCCGGCCGACGCGGCGGGCAAGCCCCTTTCGCAGGCGGAGACCTTCCCATGATCCGCATCCTCCTCACGGGAGCCGACGGCCAGGTAGGCCACGAGCTTCGCCGCACGCTGGCGCCCTTCGGCGAGATCCACGCGGTGGACCGTGCCGATTTCGACATCGGGAATCCCGGGGAGGCCCGCGCCTATTTCCGGCGCGTGAAACCGGCCCTCGTGGTGAACGCGGCGGCCTACACCGCCGTCGATCGCGCCGAGACCGACCGCGAGGCCAACCGGGCCGTCAACGCCGTCGCGCCCGGCGTCCTCGCCGCGGAGGCGAAGCGCGCCGGGGCCGTGATCGTGCACTACTCGACCGACTACGTCTTCGACGGCTCGAAGCGCGAGCCCTGGCGCGAGGACGATCCCGTGGGGCCGCTCAACGAATACGGGCGCGCGAAGCTCGAGGGCGAACGGGCCGTCGCGGCCTCGGGCGCGAAGCACCTCGTTCTGCGGACGAGCTGGGTGTACGGGCCGCGCGGGGGCAACTTCCTGCTCACGATGCTGCGCCTCGCCGCCACGCGCGACGAGCTGCGCATCGTCGCCGACCAGCGCGGGGCGCCCACCTCGAGCCTCTTCCTCGCCGAGGCCACCGCGCGCGCGATCCGCGACATTCCGCGCGAGGGCGTCGCCTCGGGCATCTACCACCTCGCGGCCGCCGGCGAGACCACCTGGGCCTCCTTCGCCGAGGCCATCTTCGCCCGCGCCGCGGGTCGCCCCGGCTTCCGCGCGCCGCGCGTGACGCGGATCGCCACGGCCGACTACCCCACGCCGGCGCGCCGCCCGGCCTACTCCGTGCTCGACACGGGCAAGTTCGCGAAGGCCTTCGGCTTCGCCCCGGCCTCCTGGGAATCGCAGCTCGACGCCGTCTTCGCCGCCCTTCCTCCCGCGTGAGGGCGGGGAACCTCCGGCGCTTTGGCGGTTCATAGGAGGCCGCCATGACCCGTCGGCTATAATTTTTCCCTCCCATGTCCGCGCTACCCGTCGAGAGCCAGCCACGCCGCCTGGGCGAGATCCTGATCGCCCGGGGAAAACTCGACCTCGCGAACCTCGACCGCGCCCTGCGCCTGCAGGAAGGCGAAGGGCGCCGCGAGAAGCTCGGCCTGATCCTGGGGCGCCTGGGGCTCGTCTCGGCGCGGGACATGGCGGACGCCCTTTCGGAGCTGCTCGGCATCCCCGTCGCCGCGGCGTCCGAATACCCGGAGCTGCCCATCCTCGAGGAGCAGGTCTCGGACCGCTTCCTGAAGGACGCGAAGGCCCTGCCGCTGCGCGAGACGGACGAGGGCGTCGTGGTCGCGATGGCCGATCCCGGCGACGGCTTCCTGCTGCGCTCGCTCGCGATGGTGTGCGGCAAGCCCGTCGTGCCGCGCCTCGCCGTCATGACCGAGCTCGATGCCGCCCTCGAGCGCCTCTACGGCGCCGGCCGCAGCTCGATGGGCCAGATCGTCGACAACATCGCCTCGCGCGACGAGGAGCAGGATGCGGGCGACGTGGAGCACCTGAAGGACCTCGCCTCCGAGGCGCCGGTGGTGCGCCTGGTGAACCTGCTCATCACGCACGCCCTCGAGAGCCGCGCCTCCGACATCCACATCGAGCCCTTCGAGAGCCGCCTGATCGTGCGCTTCCGCATCGACGGCGTGCTGCACGAGGTGGAATCGCCGCCCCGGCGCCTGTCGGCGGCCGTCATCTCGCGCGTGAAGATCATGGCGAACCTCGACATCGCCGAGCGGCGCCTGCCCCAGGACGGCCGCATCAAGCTGCGTATCCAGGGCAAGGAGATCGACCTGCGCGTCTCCACCGTGCCCACGATGCACGGCGAGAGCGTCGTCATGCGGATCCTCGACAAGGGCGGCGTGCCCCTCGACTTCACGTCGCTGGGCTTCGACGGCCCGGTGCTGGAGCTCTTCCTGGAGGCGCTGGGCGAGCCCCACGGCGTGCTCCTCGTGACGGGCCCCACGGGCTCGGGCAAGACCACGACGCTCTACACGGCCCTCGACCGCCTGAACCAGCCCGACGTGAAGATCCTCACCGTAGAGGACCCGGTCGAGTACCAGATGCCGGGCATCAACCAGATCCAGGTGAAGCCCCAGATCAACCTCACCTTCGCGAACGCCCTGCGCTCGATCGTGCGCCAGGACCCGGACGTGATCATGATCGGCGAGATCCGCGACCTCGAGACGGCGGAGATCGCCGTGCAGTCCGCGCTCACGGGCCACCTGGTGCTCTCCACGCTGCACACGAACGACGCGCCCTCGTCGGTGAACCGCCTGCTCGAGATGGGCGTCGAGGACTACCTGCTCACCTCCACGGTGGTGGGCATCCTCGCCCAGCGCCTCGTGAGGAACCTCTGCCCCCACTGCCGCAAGCCCTACAAGGCGCTGCCGGAGGTGGTCGAGCAGATGGGCCTTCGCCGGTTCGTGCCGGAGGGCGAGGTCGAGCTCTGGCATCCCGGCGGGTGCGACCACTGCTCCGGCACGGGCTACCGCGGGCGCATGGGCATCATGGAGATGCTGCCCATGAACGACCGCATCCGCTCGCTCGTGATGCGCCACGCCAATTCCGCGGAACTGCGGGCCGCCGCCGTCGAGGACGGCATGGAATCGATGTTCGAGAACGGCCTGCGCAAGGCCGTCGCCGGCACCACCACGATCGAGGAAGTGCTTCGCGTCACGCGCGAGGACTAAGGCGCCGGATGCCCGTCTTCCAGTACAAGGCCGTGACCCCCGCGGGCGAGGTCCTCGAGGGCGCCATGGACGGCGCCGACCGCCGAGCCATCGTCGAGCGGCTGCGCGACATGGGCTACACGCCGCTGCGCGCGGTGGAGGCCGGCGCGGCCGAGGCCCAGGCGACGGTCACGCGGCGCCCGGCCTCCCCGCTCTTTCGCCGCGGGGTGACCCAGGACGAGGTGGGCGTCGTCACGCGCGAGATCTCCACGCTCCTGAACGCCGGCCTGCCGCTCGACCGCAGCCTCGAGATCCTCGTGGGCCTCGCCGAGAGCGAGCGCGTGGCGGACATGCTGCGGGCCGTGCGCAACGAGGTGCGCGGCGGCGCCGCCCTCTCGAAGGCCCTCGAGGCGCAGGGCGGCGTCTTCTCGCGCTTCTACGTGAACATGGTCCGCGCGGGCGAGGCGGGCGGGGCGCTGGGCGACGTGCTCGCGCGCCTGGCGGAGTTCACGGAGCGCTCCAAGGACCTCAAGGAGAGCGTGAAGTCCGCGCTCATCTACCCGGCGATCCTCTTCCTCGTGGCGGTCTTCTCCGTCGTGATCCTGCTCGCGGTGGTCGTGCCGCAGTTCGAGCCGATCTTCGCCCAGAGCGGCAAGGCCCTGCCGCTGGTGACCGAGGTCGTGCTGGGCGCCGGCGCCCTGATGCGCGGCTGGTGGTGGGCGATCGTGCTCGGCCTGGTGGCCGTCGTCTACCTCGTGGCGAAGCGCCTGGAGTCGCCGGAGGCGAAGCTGCGCTGGGACCGCTGGCTCCTGGGCCTGCCGGTCGCGGGCGACCTCGCGGCCAAGGTGGAGACGGCGCGCCTGGCGCGAACCCTCGGCACGCTCCTTCGCAACGGCGTCTCGCTCGTGAACGCCATCGGCATCTCGCGCGAGACCATGGGCAACACCTGGATGGCCGCGGGCCTCGCCGAGGTGGGCCGGGAGCTCAAGACCGGCCGCGGCTTCGGCAAGCCCATGATGGAGACGCGCCGCTTTCCCGCCTTCGCCGTGCACATGATCATGGTGGGCGAGGAGACCGGGCGGCTCGACCGCATGCTGCTCGACGTGGCCGACGTCTACGACCGCGAGGTCGCGCGCGCGGTGAAGCGCGCCCTCGCCCTGCTCGAACCCGTGATGATCGTCGGCCTCGCCGGGGTGGTGGGCGCCGTCATCCTCTCGATCCTCGCGGCGATGCTCTCGATCTACGACCTGCCCCTCTAGCGGGGCGAACGACAACGGAGTCCCCATGACCCGCAACTTCCGCTTCCCCGCCGCCCGCGCGAACCGCGGCTTCACCCTCCTCGAGCTGGTGATGGTGCTCGTCATCATCGGCGTGATCCTCGCGATGGTCGGCCCGCGCGTCTTCAACAGCCTGGGCCGCGCGAGCAGCGAGCGCGCCAAGGTGACCATCGAGCAGATCGGCGGCGCCCTCGAGCTCTACAAGCTCGACACGGGGCGCTATCCCTCCTCGCAGGAGGGCCTCGCGTCGCTGGTCGCCGCGCCCTCGGGCGTCGCCAACTGGAACGGCCCGTACGTGAAGGACGCGAAGATCCTGAAGGACCCGTGGTCCCGCGACTTCATCTACCGCTCGCCGGCGGAGAAGGGCGGCTACGACCTCATCTCGCTGGGCGCCGACGGCAAGGAAGGCGGCGACGGCGAAAACAAGGACATCCGCAACTAGGATGGCGTCCCGGCACCGCTCGCGCGGCTTCACCCTCCTCGAGATGCTCATGGTCCTGGTGATCGCCGCCGCCGGCTACGCGCTGGTGGTG
>CAZPLW010000233.1:0-6718 GCA_964587315.1 uncultured Lysobacter sp. | reverse complement strand
CCGGGCACACGGCCTCGCACAGCTTGCAGGCGATGCAGCGCTCTTCCCCGTTGGGATAGCGGCGCAGCGCGTGCAGCCCCCGGAAGCGCGGGCTCTGGGGCGTCTTCTCCTCCGGGAACTGCACCGTGATCTTGCGGGCGAAGAGGAAGCGGCCGGTGAGGCCGAGCCCCTTCAGCAGCTCGGTGAGCATCAGGGAGGAGACGATTTCCTTCGCGCGATCCCACATGGCCCTATTTCCCGAACCAGATGGAGAAGGGAGGCAGGCTCGCCAGGGGCTCGAGCATCATGACTCCCGTGACGACGATCCACACCAGCGTGATGGGGATGAACACCTTCCAGCCGAGCCGCATGATCTGGTCGTAGCGGTAGCGCGGGAACGAGGCGCGCACCCACAGGAAGAGGAACATGAACGCGGCGATCTTCGCGGCGAGCCAGAGGATCGAGGGCGCGCCCAGGAACCCCCACGCCGCCGGGAACGGCGAGAGCCAGCCGCCCAGGAAGAGCAGGCTCGCGAGCACCGACACCAGGATCATGTTCGCGTACTCGGCCAGGAAGAAGACCGCGAAGGTCATCCCGGAGTACTCGACGTGGAAGCCCGCCACCAGCTCGCTCTCGCCCTCGGCCACGTCGAAGGGGTGGCGGTTGGTCTCGGCGAGGCCGGCGATGAAGTAGACGAGGAAGAAGGGGAAGAGCGGCAGCCAGAACCACTCGACGAAGCCGTAGGCGCCGCCCTGGCGCTCGACGATCGCCGTGAGGTTGAGGCTCTGCCCGGCCATGAGCGCGCCCACGAGCGCGAAGCCCATGGCGATCTCGTAGGCGACCACCTGCGCGGCCGAGCGCATGGCGCCCAGGAAAGCGTACTTCGAGTTGGAGGCCCAGCCGGCGATGATGATGCCGTAGACGCCCATGGAGGTCATGGCGAGCACGACGAGCAGGCCCGCGTCGACGTTGGCGATGACCCAGCCCGGCGCGAAGGGCACGACGGCCCACACGCCGAGCGCGGGGGCGACGGCGATGATGGGGGCGAGGAGGAATAGGCCCTTGCTCGAGCCCGTGGGGACGATGCGCTCCTTCATGAGGAGCTTCACGGCGTCGGCGATCGGCTGGAGGACGCCCTTCCAGCCCACGCGGTTCGGGCCCTTGCGCACCTGGATCCAGCCGATGACCCAGCGCTCGACGAGCTGGTAGTAGAGGACCGTGAGCAGCAGCGGCACCAGCACCATCACGATGCCCGCGAGGCTCTTCGCGAAGACCCAGGCCGGCGGGCCCCACTGCGGGCCGAACCAGCCCTGGACGGCGCCTTGCGCGGTGGCGAGAAGCTCGGTCATGCCGCCTCCTCCGCGCGCGCCTTCTCGATCGTGACCGGGCCGTCGCCCAGCGTGACCGACTCGCGGGTGCCGCGCGCCACGCGCACGCAGCCGTCCGGCAGCGCCGCGTCGATCGCCACGGGCATCGTCGCCTCGCCGCCGCCTTGCCTCACCACGACGCGATCGCCCGCGGCGAGGCCTTGCGCCGCGGCCGTGGCCGCGTTGAGCCGCGCGGTGCCGGCCGCCCTGGCGTCCGCGGTCTTCTGCAGGCTCGGCGCCCGGCGCACCTGGGGATCGGTCCCGTAGACGGGCCACTCGGCCACGCGCTCCAGGCCCGCGGCCGCCTGCGGTAGCGCGAAGGCGAACGGCTCGAGGGCGTTGCCGAGCCCCGCGTCGGCCCAGGCCTGCAGGTCGGGCGCGATGTCCCGGCGCACGGCGTCGATCGTCTCGGCCTCGAAGCCCGGGAGGCCCAGCATCGTGCCCAGGACGCGCAGCACCTTCCATCCCGGGCGGGCATCGCCCTGCGGCTTCACGACCGCGTGGAACGACTGGACGCGGCCCTCCATGTTCACGAAGGAGCCCGCCGTCTCGGCCGAGGGCGCGATGGGCAGGATCACGTGCGCGTAGTCGGGGGCGAAGCACCGCCAGGCACTGAGCGCCACCACGAACTCGGCTTTCGAGAGGGCTGCGATGGCCTCGGGGGCGAGGGCCGCGTCGCGCTCGGGCTCGAACCCGGCGACGACGAAGGCCTTGAGGCCCGCCTGCAGCATGCCGCGCGTGTCGAGGCCGCCGGCCTTCGGTCCCGCGCCGGCGAGCTTCGCGCCGACGCTGTTGGCGTTCTGGGCGATGACGCCGAACCGGGCGCCGGTGAGGCGCGCGATCTCGTGGGCGATGGCGGCCAGCGGGCCGTAGTCCGCGTGCTGCTGGGCATAGGCGCCGAGCAGCACCGCCGCGCGCTCCTTGCCGAAAAGGCTCTTCGCGATCGCCCGCGCCTCGTCCGGGACGGCGACGGCGCCGCACGCTTTCGCGACCTCGCCCTCGAGGGGCTTGCCGGCGAGCTCCGCGGCGGCCTTGGCCACCGAGGCGAGCGCCGCGGCGAGCTGCGACGGGCGCGCGACGAGGCGGTTCGCCACGGGCATGAGCAGGTCGTCGTCGGCGACGTGCACCACGTTCACGGCGAGGCCCTTCTTCGCCCCCTGGCGCAGGCGCTGCGCGAGGAGCGGCTGTTCCTTGCGGATCGTCGAGCCCACGAGCAGCACGGATTCGAGCGCGTTCAGCTCCGCGACCTTCATGCCGAGCCACGGCGCGCCGGCGAAGCGGGCGCGCGCGTCGAGGGCGCGGAAGTGGTAATCGACGTTCGGGGTGCCGAGGCCCGCGACGAGCTTCGAGGCGAGGTGCAGCTCCTCGAGCGTGAGCGTGGGCGAGACGAGCGCGCCGAGGGAGGCCGGGCCGTGCTTCGCCACGACCTCCCCCAGTCCGTTGGCGACGGCCTCGAGCGCTTCCTTCCATTCCACCTCGACCCAGGCGCCGTCCTTGCAGAGCATCGGGCGCGTGAGGCGGTCCTCGGTGTTGAGCCCCTCGTAGGCGAAGCGGTCGCGGTCCGAGAGCCAGCATTCGTTGAGGGCCTCGTTCTCGTGCGGCACGACGCGCATCACGCGCTCGAGCTTGGTCTGCACCACGAGGTTCGAGCCCAGGCCGTCGTGCGGCGAGACCGACTTGCGGCGGGCGAGCTCCCAGGAGCGGGCCGAGTAGCGGAAGGGCTTGGAGGTGAGCGCGCCCACGGGGCACAGGTCGATCACGTTGCCCGAGAGCTCCGAATCCACCGTGCGGCTCACGAAGGTGAGGATCTCGGAGTGCTCGCCGCGCCCGGCCATGCCGAGCTCCATGACGCCGGCGATCTCCTGCCCGAACCGGACGCAGCGCGTGCAGTGGATGCAGCGCGTCATGTCGGTGGAGATGAGCGGCCCCAGGTTCTTGTTCACCACCACGCGCTTTTCCTCCTGGTAGCGCGAGGCGGACCCGCCGTAGCCCACCGCGAGATCCTGCAGCTGGCACTCGCCTCCCTGGTCGCAGATGGGGCAGTCGAGCGGGTGGTTCACCAGCAGGAACTCCATCACGCCCTTCTGGGCGGTGATCGCGGGAGCGGACTGCGTGTAGACCTTCATGCCCTCGGTGGCGGGCGTCGCGCAGGCCGGCACCGGCTTGGGCGCCTTCTCCACCTGCACCAGGCACATGCGGCAGTTGGCGGCGATCGAGAGCTTCTTGTGGTAGCAGAAGTGCGGGACGAACGTGCCGATCCGGTTCGCCGCCTCTATCACGGTGGCGCCGTTTTCGACCTGGACGGTCTTGCCGTCGATCTCGAGAGTGATCATGTCGTCAATCAGCCGCCAGCTGGTGGGCGTCGTGGACAGCGCCCGAGTACCCGCCCGCGTTCACGAGGCAGCGCTTGTGCACGATGTGGTGCTCGAACTCGGCGCGGAACTGCTTCACGAAGGCGCGCGTCGGCATGGCCGCGGCGTCGCCCAGCGCGCAGATCGTGCGGCCCTGGATGTTGTCGGCGAGGTTGAGCAGGAGGTCCAGGTCCTCCATGCGCCCTTCCCCGCCCTCGATGCGCTTGAGGATGCGCCAGAGCCAGCCCGTGCCCTCGCGGCAGGGCGTGCACTGGCCGCAGGACTCCTCGAAGTAGAAGTAGGCGAGGCGCTCGGCGGCCTTCACCATGCAGGTGTCCTCGTCCATCACGATCACCGCGCCCGAGCCCAGCATCGAGCCGGCCTTGGCGATGGAGTCGTAGTCCATGTCGAGGGACATCATCACGTCGGCCGGCAGGACGGGCATCGACGAGCCGCCCGGGATCACGCCCTTGAGCTTCTTCCCCCCGCGCATGCCGCCCGCCATCTCGAGGAGCGTCGCGAACGGCGTGCCGAGCCGCACCTCGTAGTTCCCGGGACGGTTCACGTGCCCGGAGACCGAGAAGATCTTGGTGCCGCCGTTGTTGGGCTTGCCGAGGTTCAGGAACCAGTCGCCGCCGTTCACGATGATGCCGGGCACCGCCGCGAAGGTCTCGGTGTTGTTGATCGTCGTGGGCTTGCCGTACAGGCCGTAGCTCGCCGGGAAGGGCGGCTTGAAGCGCGGCTGGCCCTTCTTGCCCTCGAGCGACTCGAGGAGCGCGGTTTCCTCGCCGCAGATGTAGGCGCCGTAGCCGTGGTGCGCGTGCAGCTGGAAGTCGAAGTCGCCGCCCAGGACGTTCGCGCCCAGGTAGCCGGCCGCCCGCGCCTCCTCGAGGGCCTCCTCGAAGCGCAGGTACTCCGCGAAGATCTCGCCGTGGATGTAGTTGTAGCCGACCGTCGCGCCGATGGCGTAGCCCGCGATGATCATCCCCTCGATGAGGATGTGCGGGTTGTAGCGGATGATGTCGCGGTCCTTGAACGTGCCCGGCTCGCCTTCGTCCGAGTTGCAGACGACGTACTTCTGGCCCGGGAAGGCGCGCGGCATGAAGGACCACTTGAGGCCGGTGGGGAAGCCCGCGCCGCCGCGGCCGCGCAGCGAGGACTTCTTCACCTCGGCGATCACCGCCTCGGGCGGCATCCGGTTCTCGACGATCTTGCGCAGCGCCTGGTAGCCGCCGCGCGCCTCGTAGTCCGCGAGGCGCCAGTTCTCGCCCGTGAGGCCCTTCATGATGACGGCGTCGGGGCCGTAGTCGATCATGGCGGTCACTTGCCGAGCTCCTCGACCAGCGCGTCGAGCTTGTCGTGCGTCATGCGGCTGCACATGCGCTTGTTGTTCACGATCAGCACCGGCGCGTCGCCGCAGGCGCCCATGCACTCGCCTTCCTTGAGCGTGAAGCGGCCGTCCGCGGTGGTCTCGCCGAAGCCCACGCCGAGCTTCGCCTTCAGGTGCTCCGCGGCATCCACGCCGCCGGAGAGCGCGCACGGCAGGTTGGTGCACACCGTGATCTTCGCCTTGCCCGGGGGCTTCAGGTCGTACATGTTGTAGAACGTCGCGACTTCATAGACCGCCACCGGCGCCATGCCGAGCACCTTCGCGACGGCCTCCATCACCTCGTTCGAAAGCCAGCCGTGCTCGTCCTGCGCGATGGCGAGCGAGGCCATCACCGCGGACTGCTTCTGCTCCGGCGGGTACTTGGCGACCTCGCGGGCGATCCGTTCGAGGGAGGGGGCCGACAGCAGGCTCATGCCTCGTCCTTCCAGTAGTCGACGTGGGCGGCGAGCGGCGTCATGTGCCGGAACTTGCCGTGGGCGAACGCGCCGATCTTGCCGGAATCCGGGTACTCGCAGATCTCCGCGTCGTGGTTGGCGCTGACGGACAGGTAGGCGAGCGGCGCGTCCGAATCGTTCACGATCTGGTGCGCCGTCTCCGGACCGCCGGTGGGACAGCAGACGACGTCGCCGGCCCGCAGGGGGCGCGTCTCGTTGCCGTAGCGCAGCAGGCCCGTGCCGGAGAGGATGAAGAACATCTCCTCCTCCACCCGGTGGCTGTGGAACGGGCAGGAGCGCTTGCCCGGCGGCACGATGTCGTACGAGTAGCCCAGGTTCTTCGCGCCCACGAGCGGGCCGATGCGCGCGCAGGCGCTCGCGAAATTCTCCCCCTGCTCGAAGGGCTCGAGCTCGAGCTGGTCGAGGTTCACCACCCGCGAATCGATCACGGTCTTCGGCGTGCCGTCCTTGCGCCCGCTCACCGGTCGATCTCCCCGAACACGATGTCCATGGTGCCGATGATGGCGACCACGTCGGCGATCATGTGCCCCTTCACCATCTCGTCCATGGCCGCCAGGTGCGGAAAGCCCGGCGCGCGGATCTTGAGGCGCCACGGCTTGTTCGCGCCGTCGGAGACGAGGTAGATGCCGAACTCGCCCTTCGGATGCTCGACTGCCGCGTAGACCTCGCCCGGCGGGACGTGCATGCCCTCGGTGAAGAGCTTGAAGTGGTGGATCAGCTCCTCCATCGAGCTCTTCATCTGCTCGCGCGAGGGCGGGGCCACCTTGTGATTGTCCGTGATGACCGGGCCCGGGTTCTCGCGCAGCCACGCGATGCACTGCCGGATGATGCGGTTGGATTCGCGCATCTCCTGCACCCGCACGAGGTAGCGGTCGTAGCAGTCGCCGTTGGTGCCGATGGGGATGTCGAAATCCATCCGGTCGTACACCTCGTAGGGCTGCTTCTTGCGCAGGTCCCACGCGATGCCGGAGCCGCGCAGCATCGGGCCCGTGAAGCCGAGGGCCTGGGCGCGCTCCGGCGTCACCACGCCGATGCCCACCGTGCGCTGCTTCCAGATGCGGTTCTCGGTGAGGAGCGTCTCGTAGTCGTCGACGTAGCCCGGGAAGCGGTTCGTGAAGTCCTCGATGAAGTCGAGGAGGGATCCCTGGCGGTTCCCGTTCAGGCGCGTGATCTCGG
>CAZPLW010000232.1:0-6807 GCA_964587315.1 uncultured Lysobacter sp. | reverse complement strand
CACTCGATCACGACGTAGAGGAAGAGCAGCTGCGAGAAGCCGAAGATGAACGCCCCGACGGAGGACCACATGTTCCACTCGGCGAACTGCAGCGCGTAGTCCGGGATGCGGCGCGGCATGCCCGCCAGGCCCAGGAAGTGCTGCGGGAAGAAGGCGAGGTTGAAGCCGATCACCGACAGCCAGAAGTGCGCCTTGCCCAGCGTCTCGTTGTACATGTTGCCCGTCCACTTCGGCAGCCAGAAGTACACGCCGGCGAAGATGGCGAAGAGCGCGCCCGAGACGAGCACGTAGTGGAAGTGCGCCACCACGTAGTAGGTGTTGTGCAGCGTGATGTCCACCGGCGTGATCGCGAGCACCAGGCCCGAGAAGCCACCGATCGTGAACAGGCACAGGAACCCGATCGAGAAGAGCATCGGGGTCTCGAAGGTCATCGAGCCCTTCCACATCGTCGCGATCCAGTTGAAGATCTTCACGCCCGTGGGCACGGCGATCAGCATCGTCGCGTACATGAAGAACAGGTTGCCCGCGGCCGGCATGCCGACCGTGAACATGTGGTGGCCCCACACGATGAACGAGAGGATCGCGATCGAGGCGGTGGCGTACACCATCGAGGCGTAGCCGAAGAGGGGCTTGCGCGCGAAGGCGGGGATGATCGCCGAGACGACCCCGAAGGCCGGCAGGATCATGATGTACACCTCCGGGTGCCCGAAGAACCAGAAGATGTGCATGAACATCGTGGGATCGCCGCCGCCGGCCGCGTTGAAGAACGAGGTGCCGAAGTGGCGGTCGGTGAGCAGCATCGTGACCGCGCCCGCGAGCACCGGCATCACGGCGATGAGGAGGTAGGAGGTGATGAGCCAGGTCCACACGAAGAGCGGCATCTTCATGAGGGTCATGCCCGGCGCGCGCAGGTTGAGGATCGTCGTGATGATGTTGATCGAACCCATGATCGACGAGGCGCCCAGGATGTGGACGGCGAGGATCGTCATGTCGATCGAGATGCCCTGCTGGATGATGAGCGGGGGGTAGAGCGTCCAGCCCGAGGCGGCGGCGCCGCCGGGCACGAAGAACGAGGAGACCAGCAGGATCGCGGCCGGCACCACCAGGTAGAAGCTCCAGTTGTTCATGCGCGGGAAGGCCATGTCCGCGGCGCCGATCTGCATCGGGATGAGCCAGTTCGCGAAGCCCACCCACGCCGGCATGATCGCGCCGAACACCATCACGAGGCCGTGCACGGTCGTGAGGGAGTTGAAGAACTCGGGGTTCACCAGCTGCAGGCCGGGCTGGAAGAGCTCGGCGCGGATGAGCAGGGCCATCACGCCGCCGGTGAGGAACATCACGAACGAGAACCACAGGTAGAGCGTGCCGATGTCCTTGTGGTTGGTCGTGAAGAGCCAGCGCTTGAGGCCCGTCGGGTGGTGGGCGTGGTCGTCGTGGTGGCCGTGATCGTGGGCGGGGGCGGCTGCACTCATGGGGTGACTCCGGTTTCCAGTATTCGGGGGATCGGTTCGCGGGGAGGGCGGTTCGCTAGCCCTTGGCGCGGGCGGCCTTCACGTCGGAAGGCTGCACCTCGCCGGACTTGTTGCCCCACGACGTCCGGGTGTAGGTGAGGATGGCGGCGAGCTCGGTGTCCGAGAGCCGCGCGAAGGAGGCCATGGCCGTGTTCGGCCGCCCCTTGAGCACGACGGCGAGCTGGCCCTCCTTCGGGCCCACGACGACCTTCGAGCCGTCGAGCGGCGGGAACGCGGGCGGCAGGCCCTTGCCGGTCGCCTGGTGGCAGGCGAGGCAGTTGGCGGCGTAGAGCTTCTCGCCCATGGCCTTCAGCTCGTCGGCCGTCCACTTCTTGTTCGGGTCTTCCGCCGGCGCGGCCGCGGCGCCGGGCGCGGCGGCGGCAACCTGCGCGGCGGGCGAGGCGGCCTTCTGCTCCTTCACCCAGGCGGCGTAGTCCTCGGGCGACTTCGCGACGACCACGATGGGCATGTAGCCGTGCTCCTTGCCGCAGATCTGGCTGCACTGTCCGCGGTAGGTGCCGGGCTTGTCGGCCTTGAACCACGTGTCCTTCACGAAGCCGGGGATGCCGTACTGGTTGATGCCCAGCTGCGGCACGTACCAGCCGTGGATCACGTCGTTGGACGTGATGAGCAGGCGGACCTTCTTGCCCGCCGGCACGACCATGGGCTTGTCGACCTCGAGCAGGTAGTTCTCGTTCTTCTTCTCGCCCTTCTGGTGCCACTCCTCGATCTGCGCGCGCGGCGTGGCGAGGAGCGAGTTGAACTTCACCCCGTCCTGCAGGTAGTCGTACTCCCAGGCCCACTGGTAGGCCGTCACCTTGACCGTGAGGTCGGGGTTGGACGCGTCCTTCATGTCGAGGACCGTCTTGGTGGCCGGGTACGCCATCCCGATCAGGATGACGAACGGGATCACGGTCCAGATGATCTCGACCGTCGTGTTCTCGTGGAAGTGCGCCGCCTTCGCGCCCGCGGCCTTGCGGTGCGTGAAGACGGAATAGAACATCGCGCCGAACACGACGACGAAGATGGCCACGCACACCCAGAGGATCGCGAAGTGCAGGTCGTAGATCTGCTGCGCGATCGGCGAGGCCGGCGGGAGGATGTCCACGTCGTACGCCGCGCGCGCGGCGAGCGACGCGCTGGCGGCGGCCGCGGCCGCGGCGGTCCGGAGGGTGTTGCGAAGCATGTTGGCGCCCATGTTGTCAGTCATCTCCCTTGTTCGGTCACCGGCATCCGGCGACCGAGCTCGGCGGCCCAGAGGCGCCGCCGCTCGTCGGTGAGCATCCGGCCGATCTCGACCGACTTGCCCGCGTATCTCAACTGCAGCTCGCACCGGCCGGGCCGGTCGCGAACCACGAGCCGCGCCCACGGCGCGTGCCCCTCGAAACTCACCCTCCGCGCGCCCGTGCGCGCCTCGATCCGCACCCGGCGGCCCGCGATCTCGAGCCGCTCGTAATCCCCGTCGTGACACGCGATCCGGTGGAACGCGGAGGCCAGTGCGGCGACCTCGAGACCGGCGAAGGGCAGGACCGGCCAGGCGCCCAGGAAGGCCGCCGCCACGAATCCGAACGCGAGTGGCAGGGCCGCCAGGGCGGCAAGGCAGGCCGCGCGCCCCCCGGTGCCCAACGATCGGTTGGGCACCGCCAACCAGGTCTCGGGTGGAAGATCGGGTGGGGTCGACATCGGACGGGTGAACGGCTAGCCGCGAATTCTAGCCGAACCGCTTGACCCAGCGCAAAGAAACCTTACCCGGCAGGGTTATTGGGCCCGCCCGGCGACTCCTCATCGTCCTCGCCCGGAAGTCCCTCCCCGCTCTCGTCCGCCTTCACCGGGATCCGGTAGGCCTCGGAGGCCCACGCGCCCAGGTCCAGGAGCCGGCAGCGCTCGCTGCAGAAGGGCCGCCAGGGATTCCCGGGGGAGTATTCGGCGGGCGCCCCGCAGCCGGGGCAGGACACCTGCCTGGCCGGACGGGCCGCGCTCACAGGTTGCAGAACGCGAGTTCGAAGGCGACGTCGTGCTCGAACACGCGCGACTTCTGGACGCCCTCGGGCACGAGGAAGCGGATGTTGAGCGCGTACTTGTTGGCGCTGATCTCCGGCACGCAGGCGAGCGCCTCCGGGAGCGTGAGGCGGAGCATCTGGGCGGGTTTCTCGCTCGGCCCCTGGGAGAAGACGCCCTGGGTCGCGACCAGCGCGGCGGTGCGGCCGCTCTCCCGCAGCACCCTCAGCACGATCGAGAGCGCGTCGTGGATGGGGTCGAGGGGCTGCATCCACGCGAGCAGGTCCGCCCGGCGGGCCTCGACGGGGCGATGCATCCAGTAATGGTAGGACGGCAGGTCGAACTCGCTCGTGCCGCCGGGGATGCTCGCGCGCTGCTTGATGGCCATGAGCCACTCGTTCTCGCGCAGCAGCTGGCCCGTCTTGCCCGACAGGCCGTGCAGGTTCGTGAACGCCCGGTCGATGTCGCGCAGGATGAGGTCGAGCTTTTCCTCGGAGATGGCGGGATTCGCCCGCAGGGCGTCGAGGAAGGTGCGCTGCCGGTCGAGCTCCTGCAGCAGGTCGCTCTTGAGGTCCGCCCGCCCCGCCACCTCGAGGATCTCGAACATGCCGGTGAGGCACGCGTGATGGTCGTGGGGCGTGTCGTGCTTGAGGAAGAACGTCACCCGGTCGTACAGGTCCTCCAGCCGAAGCAGCGTGCGTACGCGCTCGTTCAGGGGATATTCGTAGGTGATCACGGCGCGTTTTCCCGGGGGACGGGGACGACTTCAGGGGTTCGGCGCATTGTGGGCCATCGCCGCCCTCCTTGACAAATCCGGAGCCCGTCAGTCACGGCGAAGCCGCCGGTCGAGGGCGTCGCACTGCGCCCGCAGCGCTTCGAGGCTGCCGCCGTTCCAGAGCACCTCGTCGGCCGCCTGCAGGCGCCGCCACCGCGGCCATTGCGTGGCCATGATGGCCCGGACCTCGGCTTCGGAGAGTCCGGAGCGGGCCGCCGTGCGGACGACCTGCAGCGCTTCCGGGCAGTCGACCACGACCACCCGCCCCACCCGGCCGGCCCAGGCGCCCGACTCGAAGAAGAGCGGCACGACGAGCACCGCGTACGGCCCCCGCGCGGCCTCGAGCCGCCGGGCGCATTCGGCGCGGATGAGCGGATGCAGGATCGCCTCGAGGCGCCGGCGCTCTGCCTCGTCCGCGAAGACGCGCCGGCGCATGGCGGCGCGGTCGAGCCCGCCGTCACCGGCCAGGGCCGCCGGACCGAACGCCTGCGCGAGGGGCGCGATGGCGCCGCCGCCCGGCGCCGTGAGCTCGCGGGAGATGGCGTCCGTGTCGACCACGACGGCGCCCCGCGCGGCGAGGAAGTCGGCCGCGGCGCTCTTGCCCGAGCCGATGCCGCCGGGGAGCCCGACCGTCGGGATCACGCCGGGAAACGGCCCACGTACGCGATCACCGCCGCGCGGCCCCAGAGCAGGCACACGATGCCGCCCACCGCGAGCCACGGACCGAAGGGCATGCGCACCTCGCGGCCGCGCTTGGTGAGGACCATCATCGCGATGCCCACCACGGCGCCGGCTCCCGCGGAGACGACGAGCGCCAGGGGCAGCGTCTGCCACCCGGTCCACGCGCCGATGGCCGCGAGGAACTTGAAGTCCCCGTAGCCCATGCCCTCCTTGCCGGCGAGCAGCTTGAAGCCCCAGTAGACGGACCACAGCAGCAGGTAGCCGCCCGCCGCGCCCAGCACCGCGGAGCGCAGGTCGACGAAGGTCCCGCCGACGTTCACGAGCAGGCCCAGCCACAGCAGCGGCAGCGTGAGGCGGTCGGGCAGCAGCTGCGTGTCGAAGTCGATGAAAGCGCAGGCGATGACCGTCCACGCGAACGCGAGGCCCGCCACGAGGGCGAAGCCGTAACCCAGGCGCCAGGCGAGGAACGCCGACACCAGGCCCGTGAGGATCTCGACGCCCGGATAGCGCGCGGGGATCGGCGTGCGGCACGCGGCGCACTTGCCGCCCAGGGCCAGCCAGCTCGCGACCGGCACGTTCTGCCACGCCTTGATCGGCGCGCCGCACTTCGGGCAGCGCGAGCGCGGGGTCACGAGGTTGAATACCGGGCTCTCGGGCGCCTCGCGCCCCTCGAGCTCCGCGCAGTCCGCGGCCCACTCGGCCCGCATCATGATCGGCAGGCGGTGGATCACCACGTTGAGGAACGAGCCCACGCAAAGGCCGAGCAGGCCCGCCGACACGGCGAGGATCGCGGGGGAGGTCTGCAGGAGCGGGAAGAAGTCCATGGGCGGCTTGCGAAAAAAACCGGGCGCGGAAGTCTCTCCCGCGCCCGGCGTCGTCGTTCTCGGGAACGCCTAGACGGCCGAACCCATCTTGAAGATCGGCAGGTACATGGCGACCACCAGGCCGCCGATGAGGCCGCCGAGCACCACCATGATGAGGGGCTCCATGAGGGAGGCGAGCGCGTCCACCGCGTCGTCCACCTCGGCCTCGAAGAAGTCGGCCACCTTGGAGAGCATCGCGTCGAGCGCGCCCGACTCCTCGCCGATCGCGGTCATCTGCAGCACCATGCTCGGGAAGACGTTGGTGTTCTGCATCGCGACCGTGAGGCCCGTGCCCGTCGAGACTTCCGACTGGATGCGCTTGGTGGCCTCGTAGTAGACGTAGTTGCCCGCGGCGCCGGCGACGGAGTCGAGCGACTCGACCAGCGGCACGCCCGCGGAGAACATCGTCGAGAGCGTGCGGCACCAGCGCGCGATCGAGGCCTTCCTCACCACGTCGCCGAACACCGGCACGCGCAGGATCAGCCGGTCCACGCCCTGCTGCATCTTGACCGAGCGCTTGTAGGTGTACGCGACCGCGTACACCACGCCGCCGATGGCGCCGAAGATGAGGTACCAGTAGGCGACGAAGAAGTCCGACATCGCCATCACGATCTGCGTGGGCGCCGGCAGGTCCGCGCCGAAGCCCTTGAAGAGGTCCTTGAAGGTCGGGATCACGAAAATCATGATGACCGCGGTGATCACGAACGCCACCACCATGATCGAGACCGGGTAGAAGAGCGCGCTCTTGATCTTGGACTTGATCGCGAGGATCTTCTCCTTGTACGTCGCCAGGCGGTCCAGCAGGCTGTCGAGGATGCCCGCCTGCTCGCCGGCGGCCACGAGGTTGCAGAAGAGCGCGTCGAAGTAGGCCGGGTACTTGCGGAAGGCCTGCGCGAGCGAGGAGCCCGTCTCGACCTCGGTCTTGATGTCGAGCAGGAGCTTGCCGACCGCCGGGTTGCCGTGGCCCTTGCCGACGATG
>CAZPLW010000231.1:0-6824 GCA_964587315.1 uncultured Lysobacter sp. | reverse complement strand
GGGCTTGTCCACGCGGATGCCGACGTGGCCGTAGGCCTCGGCGAGCTTCACGAAGTCGGGCAGGGCGTCCATGTAGGACTCGGCGTAGCGGTTGCCGTGGAAGAACTCCTGCCACTGCCGGACCATGCCCATGTAGCGGTTGTTCAGGTTCACGAGCTTGACCGGCAGGTGGTACTGCTTGCAGGTCGAGAGTTCCTGGATGCACATCTGGATGGAGGCCTCGCCGGTCACGCAGGCGACGTCGGCGTCCGGGAAGGCGAGCTTCACGCCCATCGCGTAGGGCAGGCCCACGCCCATCGTCCCCAGGCCGCCCGAGTTGATCCAGCGGCGCGGCTTGTCGAAGCGGTAGAACTGGGCGGCCCACATCTGGTGCTGGCCCACGTCCGAGGTGATGTACGCGTCCCCCTTCGTGATCTCCCAGAGCTTCTCGATCACGAACTGCGGCTTGATGATCGCGGAGGTGCGGTCGTACTTGAGGCAGTCCTTCGCGCGCCAGGTGCCGATCTGGTCCCACCACGCGGCGAGCGCGGTGGCATCCGGCTTGTCCTTGGCGGCCTTGATGAGCGCGAGGACCTCGGTGAGGACGTCCTTCACGTGGCCGACGATGGGCACGTCGACGCGCACGCGCTTGGAGATCGACGAGGGATCGACGTCCACGTGGACGATCTTGCGGGTCGGGTTGCCGGCCACGAAATGCGAGGGGTTGCCGATCACGCGGTCGTCGAATCTCGCGCCCACGGCCAGCAGGACGTCGCAGTTCTGCATGGCCATGTTGGCCTCGACGGTGCCGTGCATGCCCAGCATGCCCACGAAGCGCTTGTCCGAGGCGGGGAACGCGCCCAGGCCCATCAGCGTCTCGGTGCAGGGGTAGTCGAGCAGGCGCACGAGCTCGGTGAGCTCCGCGCTCGCCTCGCCCAGCACCACGCCGCCGCCCACGTAGATCATCGGGCGCTTGGCCTCGAGGAGCAGCTGGACGGCCTTCTTGATCTGGCCGCTGTGCCCCTTCACCACCGGGCTGTAGGAGCGCAGGTGGATCTTGTCCGGATAGTGGAAGCGGGCCGTCTGCGCCGAGACGTCCTTCGGGATGTCGACGAGCACCGGGCCCGGGCGGCCCGTGGTCGCGATGTAGAAGGCCTTCTTGATGGTGACGGCGAGCTCGTTCACGTCCTTCACGAGGAAGTTGTGCTTCACGCACGGGCGCGTGATGCCGACGGTGTCGCACTCCTGGAACGCGTCCTCGCCGATCGCGCGCGTGGGCACCTGGCCGGTGATCACCACCATCGGGATCGAATCCATGTAGGCCGTGGCGATGCCCGTCACGGCATTCGTGACGCCGGGACCGCTCGTCACCAGCGCGACCCCGGGACGCCCCGTGGCGCGCGCGTAGCCGTCCGCCGCGTGCAGCGCCGCCTGCTCATGGCGAACCAGGATGTGGCTGAAAGCCTTCTGGCCGAAGATGGCGTCGTAGATGTGCAGGACTGCCCCTCCCGGATAGCCGAATACGAACTCCACCCCCTCTTCCTTCAGGCAGCGGACGACGATCTCGGCGCCCGTGAGGGTTTCGCCGGTTTCCGCGAGCGGGGGGAGTTTGAGTTCCATAAGGCCTTGTAATTTCGTGAGGTTTTGAAGGGGAACCTAGAACATTAGCCGGGCGGTCCCGATTGGTCAAGCCGCTTTCGGGATAAGGCGCTTACGACCGCGAGCGGGGTCGCCGGAAGGGCTTTGCTATAGTCGCGGCCAGCGGGCGGAAACGGCCCGTGCCGGGAGCGCGCCGACGGCGGCGGGCTCCGGGGAGGAGCCCCCCTGGCCACCAGAAAAGAACTGTCGGATTTCCTCGCCTCGGTCGAGCGCCGCGCCTTCAAGCAATGCGTCTTCTCCGTCCAGGACGACGAGAGCGCGCTCGACATCGTGCAGGACGCGATGCTCAAGCTCGCCGAGAACTATGCCGACCGGCCGGCCGCGGAGCTGCCCCTGCTTTTCCAGCGCATCCTCCAGAACGCGATCCGGGACCATTTTCGGCGGGGAAAGGTCCGGTCCACCTGGACCACGCTCCTGTCGGCCCTCGGGATGAGCGGCGAGGATGACGATGCCGACCCGCTCGAGACCTTCGAGATCCCCGACCTGGGCAACGTCCCGGCCGGGCCGGCCGAGCGACTCGAGCAGTCCCAGGTCATGGCGCTCATCGAAGAAGCGGTCCGGGCGCTGCCCGAACGTCAACGACAAGCCTTCCTCCTGCGTTATTGGGAAGAGTTCGATGTCAGCGAAACGGCGAAAGCCATGGGTTGCTCGGAAGGCAGCGTGAAGACGCACTGCTCCCGGGCGGCGCATGCCTTGGCCAAGGCCCTGAAAGCGAAGGGTGTAAGTCTATGAACGAAAAAGATTTTGGCGCAAAGGTCCGTCCCTGGTTGGAGCGTACGGCCGGCGAAACCGGCGAGTTGCAGGCTACCCGGCTGAAGGCCGCACGCCTGCGTGCCCTCGATGCATACCGGGAGCCCGTCCGCCTGTTCGGCGTGGTCACGGTCGGCGCCGGCACGGCGCAGACCCTCAATTACGGCGTCCTTCAGCAGCTTCTTCTCTGGCTGCCCCTGGTCCTGCTCGTGGCCACGCTGGCGGCCAAGGCGCTCAACCCGGAGGTCGACATCGGCGAGCTCGACGCCCAGCTGCTCACCGGCGAGCTTCCCATCGACGCCTTCCTCGACAAGGATTTCGACGCGTGGCTCAAGAGCGCTTCGGGCGACTTCTAGCCGCGGGTTTCGCCGCGCTCGCCCTGTCCGCCGCGCTGCCCGCGGGCGCGGCCGGCACCAAGGACGCCAAGCCGGCGCAGGCCCCCCAGACGCCCTGGACCCGCATGGCGCCCCAGGACCGCAACGTCCTGCGGCCGCTCGAGAAGGACTGGGACACGCTTCCGGGCTACCAGCAGCAACGCCTGCAATCGGCCGCCCGCCAGTACCCGAAGATGCAGCCCATCCAGCAGGAGCGCTTCCAGGAACGCATCCGCGACTGGGCGCAGATGTCCCCGGAACAGCGCAAGGCCGCCCGCGAGACCTTCCAGGGCATGAAGAAGCTGCCGCCGTCCAAGCAGCACGAGCTGCGCGAGCGTTGGCTGGAGCGGCGCGCCGCCCCCGAAGCGCCCAAGCCCGCGCAGTGAGCGCGCCGGACGAAGCGCGAGCGCCGGGCCTTCCTCGGCGCCTTGCCTGCGCCGTCTACGAGCTGCTCATCCTCGCCGCGCTCCTGCTCGTGGCCTGCTTCCCCTTTCTCGCCTTCGCGGGCGACGCGACGGCCGGCTGGAAGCGTCACCTGATGCAGGCGTACGTCCTCGCCGTCGTGGGCATCTACCTCGTGTGGTTCTGGACTCGCGGCGGCCAGACCCTGGCGATGAAGACCTGGAAGATCCGTCTCGTGGCGTGGGACGGCGGCCCCGTCCCGCCGGCGGCGGCTCTGCGCCGCTACGCCTTCGCGCTGGCGGGACTCGCGTGCCTGGGGGTGGGCTTCCTCTGGGCCTTCCTCGACCGCGACGGCCAGTTCCTGCACGACCGGCTCGCGCGCACGCGCCTTCGCGCCGTGCCCTAGCGCCGCTCGGCCTGCGCGATCCCGGCCGCGGCCACCGCGAGGAAGATCGCGGTGGGCAGCCCCGCCGAGAGCAGGGAAGGCCAGTCGTTGAGCAGGCCCACGTGCGAGAAGAGGCGCCCGGCGAAGTGGAAGGCGAGCCCGAGCAGGATCCCCAGGACGATCTTGGTCCCGGTGCCGGTCGCGCGCTGGGTCTGGATGGCGAACGGGATCGCGAGCAGCATCATCACGATCGCGGCCGCCGGGTAGAGCACCTTCTGCCACAACGCGATCTCGTAGCGCGTCGTGTTCTGGCGGTTGTCGCGCAGGTGGTCGATGTACGAGGCGAGGTTCAGCACCGACATGCGCTCGGGCACGATCTTGAGCACCGAGAGGATGTCCGGCGTGAGCACGGAATTCCACGTCGCCGTCGGCAGGCGCTCCAGCACGGCCCGGTCGCCGTCGAAGCGCGTGAGCTCCACGTTCGCGAGGCTCCAGCGGTTGCGCCCCTCGTAGATGCCCTTCTCCGCGCGGCTGATGGCGGTCAGGCGATAGGCGGGGTCGAACTCGTAGATCCGCAGGTTGAGCAGCGTCGTGTCCGCCGTGACGTCCTGGATGTTCACGAAGCTGCGGTCGTCCTTCACCCAGAAGCCCGAGCGGAACTCGCGCGCCACGATGGAACTCGTGGCCTTCAGGCGCAGGCTCTTGGCCGCGTCCTCCGCATACGGCGAGACGAGCTCGCCCATCACCGTCGTCGCCGCGGCCACGACGAGGCCGGCGCCGGCGACGTGCATCGCCAGCTTCGACATGGAGAGCCCGGAGGCGCGCATCACCGTGAGCTCCGACTGCTCCGACATGCGCGCGAGCGCGAAGAGCGTGCCGATGAGCCCGGCCGCCGGCATGAGCACGTGGGCGTGCGACGGCAGGGTGAGGAGCACGTAGGCGATCATCGCCGTGAGCCGGTAGTTGCCGCGGCCCAGGTCGTCCAGCTCCCGGATCAGGTCGAAGAAGCCGAAGAGGGCCAGCAGCGCGGCGAGCACCAGCGCGCTCGTCGTGAGGATCTCGCGCGCGAAGTAGCGGAAGAGCATCGCGCGCTCAGGCGCCGGACTTGAGCCTCGCCAGCGCGACGAGGACGAGCATCCAGGCCCACAGCAGCAGGCCGAACGCGACGAACGGGACGTGCCGGTCCGGGATGAACCTCGGGGTGACGAAGCGGGTCGCGCGGGTGACGGGCGAGGTGATGATCCGGAACACCTGGTAGATGACGTTCGAATCGCGGCGCGCGCCGGCGAAGAGCGCGAGCAGGCCCTGCCCGAGATAGGAGAACCCCGCCACTTCCACGACCGCCTTCAAGGCGCGCAACAGCAGTTCGTATTCCATGGGGTGGATTGCGGCGTTCGTGCCGGGAAGCGAAAAGGGCCCGCGCCGGAAGGCGCGGGCCCAATTGTGCCACGGTCGACGGCGGGTCAGGTGCCCCGGGTGTCGATGTCGCCGGCCAGGTTCGGGTAGCGGACGTGGTCGACGAGTTCCTGCACTTCCCGGTCAGGCGCCGGGGTGAGCAGGCTCACGACGAAGATGGTGGCGAGTCCCACCGGCACGCCGAACATGCCGGCCGAGATCGGGTTGAGCCCGAACCACAGCGGCATCGGCGCGATGCCGAACATGTTGGTGAAGAACGGATAGGTGTTGACCATGTAGTACAGGCAGATGCCCATGCCCGCGAGCATGCCCATGATCGCGCCCCACTTGCTCGCCCGCTTCCAGAAGATGCCCATGACCAGGGCGGGGAACAGGGCCGAGGCCGCGATCGAGAACGCCGCGCCCACCAGGAACAGGATGTCCCCGGGCTTGAGCGAGGTGACGTACGCCGCGATGATGGCCACGCCCAGCAGCAGGAACTTGGACACCGTGATGCGCACCGCCGGCGAGGCGTTGGGGTTGATCATCTTGTAGTACAGGTCGTGCGACAGGGCGTTCGCGATCGTGAGCAGGAGGCCGTCCGCGGTCGAGAGCGCCGCGGCGAGGCCGCCGGCCGCGACGAGGCCCGAGATCACGTACGGCAGGCCCGCGATCTCCGGCGTCGCCAGCACGATCAGGTCGCCGCCGATCACGATCTCGGCCAGCTGCACGATGCCGTCCTTGTTGATGTCGGTGATGTTGAGCAGCGTCTTGTCCACCGCCTGCCATGCGTTCACCCAGGCTGGCAATTCGGAGAACTTCGACCCGACGACCAGGGTGTAGACGTCGAACTTCGCCAGCACCGCCAGGGCGGGAGCCGTGAAATACAGCAGGAAGATGAAGAACAGCGACCAGAACACCGAGACGCGGGCCTCCTGCACCGAGGGCGTGGTGTAGTAGCGCATCAGGATGTGCGGAAGCGCCGCGGTGCCGAACATCATGCAGAACACGATGCCGATGAAGTTCCACCGGGCGATGTCCCGCGCCTTCTCGTCCTTGCCCGGGAAAGGCGTCGCGTGCGGCTTGGGCGCGCCCGTGCGGCCCGCCGCGGCGCCCTTCTCGGCCGTCCACTTGGCCTTGGCGGCCTCGGGCGTGGCCGGGAAGTCCTTGATGGCCTTCTCGGCGGCGTCCAGTTCGTTCTTGGGCGCCACGGCGGCCTTCAGGTCCGCGAGCTTCTTGGCGAGGGCGTCCTTCTCGGACTGGTAGCTGCCCGGAAGCCCCTTGATCTTGTCGTCGGCCGCCTTGGCGCGGTCGGCGAAGATCTGGCGGACGGCCTTCTCGCCCGGGTCGTTCGCGAGGACCTTCTCGCGCGCGGTCACCTTCTCGAGCACCGTGCCGTAGACCACCTGCGGGACGGGCACGCCCGTGTGCTTCACGGAGAGCCAGACCACCGGGATCATGTAGGCGATGATCAGGATGATGTACTGGGCCACCTGCGTCCACGTGACGGCCTTCATGCCGCCCAGGAACGAGCAGACCAGGATGCCCGCGAGGCCGACGAACACGCCGATGCCGAACTCCAGTCCCGTGAAGCGGCTCGTGATGAGGCCGACGCCGTAGATCTGCGCGATCACGTAGACGAACGAGCAGATGATGGCCGCCAGCACGCCGATCGAGCGGATGATGTTGCCGCCGTAGCGCGCGCCCAGGAAGTCGGGAATCGTGAACTGGCCGAACTTGCGCAGGTAGGGCGCGAGGAGCAGCGCCACCAGCACGTAGCCGCCCGTCCAGCCCATGATGAACGCGAGGCCGTCGAAGCCGGAGAGGTAGAGCGTGCCGGCCATGCCGATGAAGGATGCGGCCGACATCCAGTCGGCGCC
>CAZPLW010000230.1:0-6857 GCA_964587315.1 uncultured Lysobacter sp. | reverse complement strand
AGGGCAACTTCGGCTCGCGCGACGGCGACAACGCGGCGGCCATGCGCTACACCGAGGTGCGCCTCACGCAGTTCGCGGAGGACATCCTCCTTTCCGAGCTGGACCGCGGCACGGTCGACTTCATCCCGACCTACGACGGCTCCCTCGAGGAGCCGCGCCTGCTGCCCGCGCGCCTGCCCATCGCCATCCTCAACGGCGCCTCGGGCATCGCGGTCGGTATGGCCACCGAGATCCCGCCGCACAACCTGCGCGAGGTGGTGGAAGCCGCCGCGGTCGCGCTCCGCAACGCGAAGGCCCCGGACGCGGAGATCCTCGCGCCGATCCCCGGACCGGATTTCCCGGGCGGCGGCCAGGTCATCTCGCCGCCGGAGGAGATCGCCAAGGCCTACGAGACGGGCCGCGGCGCGATCCGGGTGCGGGCGAAGTGGGTTCGCGAGAACCTCGCCCGCGGCCAATATCGCATCGCCATCACCGAGATGCCGCCGGGCACCAACGCCGCGCGCGTGCTGGCGGAGATCGAGGAACTCACGAACCCGAAGCCGCGCGCCGGCAAGAAGTCGGTCACCGCCGAGGCCTCGGCCCTCAAGGCGGCGGTACTGGCGGTGCTGGAGACCGCGCGCGACGATTCCGATCGCGAGCACCCGGTGCGCCTGGTGCTGGAGCCGCGCACCTCGCGCGTCACGCCCGAGGAGCTGATGAACCTGCTCCTCGCGCACACCTCGCTCGAGCAGAACGCGCCCGTGAACCTCGTGGCCATCGACCGCGAGGGCCGGCCGAAGCTGGCGGGCCTCGCGCACTGGATCCGCGAGTGGGCCGCCTTCCGTCTCGTCGCGCTCGAGCGCCGCCTGCGCCACCGGCAGGGCGAGGTCGTGGACCGGCTGCACATCCTCGACGGCCGCATGATCGCCTTCCTCAACATCGACAAGGTGATCAAGGTCATCCGCAACTCGGATGAACCCAGGCCCGATCTCATGAAGGCCTTCGCGCTGTCCGAGCGCCAGGCCGAGGACATCCTCGAGATCCGCCTGCGCCAGCTCGCGAAGCTCGAGGGCATCAAGATCGAGCGCGAGATCAAGGAACTGAAGGCGGAGCAGGCCGAGCTCGAGAAGCTGCTGGAGAGCGAGGGGGCGCGCCGCAAGCTCGCGGTGAAGGAGCTCCTGGAGGACGGCAAGCGCTTCGGCGACGCCCGGCGCACGACGATCGAGGCGGCCGAGCGCGCCGCGGCCGCGCCCGTCGAGTCGCTCACGGACGAGCCCCTCACGGTGCTGTGCTCGCGCAACGGGTTCCTGCGCACGCGCACCGGCCACGGCGTCGACGCGTCGACGCTCTCGTGGAAGGAAGGCGACGGCCCGCTCGCGATCCTCGAGACGCGAACGGTGCATCCGATCGTGCTCGTGGGCGCCAACGGCCGGACGTTCTCCGTCAGGGCGCTGGACCTGCCCGGCGGCAAGGGCGACGGCGTGCCCGCGACCTCCCTCGTGGAACTGGCGGGCACGCGCATCGTGGGCGTGCTCTCCGGCGTGCCCGAGACGCCGGTCCTGCTCGCCTCGAGCGGCGGCCAGGGCCTTCGCTGCCAGCTGGGCGACCTCGTCACCCGCCAGCGGGCCGGCAAGGCGTTCATGAGCGTGGGCGAGGGCGATCGCGTGCTCGAGCCCGTGGTCACGAAGGCGGACACGAAGGAAGTCGCGGCGCTCTCCGCGCAGGGGCGCCTGCTCGTCTTCCCGCTAGAGGAAGTGAACGCGCTCTCGGGCGGCGGCAAGGGCGTGATCCTCATGCGCCTGCACGAGGGCGAGGCGCTCGTCGGCGTGCGCGCGGTGTCCGGGCCGGTGAGGGTGCGCGGCAAGGGCCGCGGCGACAAGATCACGGTGGTCACCGTCACGGGCGCGGATCTCGAGGCCGCCCGTGGCTCCCGGGCCCGCGCCGGGCGCGTGCTGCCGGGTTCGCTCAAGACGGTGGCCGGGTTCGCGGACCCGGCGGCCGATTCCAACCCAGGGAGAAACCCATGACCGTGAACGTGTTCGACAAGCCCGGGAAGAAGGTCCGCCTCGACGACATACCGGCCGAGCCGCCGAAGGGCATGACGCGCGAGAAGGCCGCGCAGCGCTTCGTCGCCCTGGAGAAGGAGCTCTTCGAGCTGCAGGACGCGATGTTCGGCGCCAAGGTGAACAGCGTGCTCGTGGTGCTGCAGGGCCGCGACAGCGCGGGCAAGGACGGGGCCATCAAGCACGTGGTGGGCTGCCTCAACCCGCGCGGCGTCATCGTCACGTCCTTCGGCGTGCCCACGCCCGAGGAGCGGCAGCACGACTTCCTGTGGCGCGTGCACCGCCACGCCCCGCGCGCGGGCGAGTTCTCCATCTTCAACCGCTCGCACTACGAGGACGTGCTCGTGGTGCGGGTGCACGACCTCGTGCCCGAGGCGCTCTGGCGCGAGCGCTTCGGGCACATCCGCGACTTCGAGGAACTGCTGTCCGAGCACGGCACGATCGTCCTCAAGTACTTCCTGCACATCTCGAAGAAGGAGCAGGAGGAGCGGCTCCTCGAGCGCGAGCAGTCCCCCGCGACCGCCTGGAAGCTGAACCCCGGCGACTGGAAGGAGCGCGAGCTCTGGGACGAGTACACCGTGGCCTACGAGGAAGCGATCTCGAAGACGGCGGCGAAGCACGCGCCCTGGACGGTGGTGCCGGCCAACGCCAAGTGGTACCGCAACCTGGTGATCGCGGAATCGATCGTCGAGGCGCTGCGCAAGCGGCGCCAGAACTGGGAGGCGACCCTCGAGGCCATGGGCAAGGCCGGGCGCGAGGAACTCGCGGCCTACCGCGCGCAGCGGGCGGCCGAGGCAAAGGCGCGCAAGTCGAAGCCGGCTGCGCGCGGCCGTAACCGGTGACGGGACCCGCGGTCAGGCGCTTCGCCTGATCGCCTTGCCGCTTCGCGAGCCGGTGGCCGCACCACCTTCCCACGCGAGGCGGCCGCCGACGATCACGGTCTCGATGCCGCGCGCGGCGCTCACCGGGCGCTCGAAGGTCGCGGTGTCGATGACCGACTGCGCGTCGAACACCGTGAGATCGGCCCGGTAGCCCGGCTTCAGCAGCCCGATCCCGGCGAGCCCGAAGCGCTCGGCGGTGAGGCCGGTCATCTTGCGCACCGCGAGTTCCACCGGGAAGAGCCCGCGCTCGCGGCCGTAGTGGCCGAGCACGCGGGGGAATGCGCCCCAGAGGCGGGGGTGCGGAAACCGGTCGTGCGGCAGGCCGTCCGAGCCGATCATCGTGCCGGGGTCCGCGAGGATGCGCTCGACGTCGCCCTCGTCCATGCTGAAGTAGATCGCGCCGGCGGGCTGCAGCTTCGCGATCGCCGCGTCGAGGTCCAGGCCCCACTCGGCCCCAAGTTGGTCGAGAAAACGCCCCGCGGCCTCCGGCAGGGCCTTCGACCATGCGACGAGCACCCGGGAGGCCTGCCGCGCCGAATCCGCGCGCAGCACCGTCGAGGACGCCGCGTAGGGGTAGCAGTCGATGCAGACGTCGGCGTCGCGCCGCGCCTGCTCGAGAAACGCCAGGGTCTGCGCCGACCGCCCGAAGTTGGTGCGGCCCTGCACCTTGTGGTGCGAGACGACCTGCCGGATCCCGAGCTCGCGGGCGATCCCGATCACTTCCTCCAGCGCGGCGATGACCTGGTCGCCCTCGTCGCGGATGTGCGAGGCGACGATCGCGCCGGTGCCGCGCAGGGGCTCGAGCACCTGCCTCACCTCGTCCCGCGTCGCGCTTCGCGCCGGCGCGTAGAAGGTCCCCGTGGAGACGCCCAGGGCGCCCGCGGCGAGCGCCTGCGCGACGTGCGCCCGCATCGCGTCGATCTCGCCCGCGTCCGCCTCGCGATCGAGCGAGGACATCGTGACGGCGCGCAGGGTAGTGTGCCCGACGAGCGCCGCGGCGTTGATCGCCGCCGGTTGCCGGTCCAGGGCCGCGAACCAGGCGTCCAGGGTATCGAAGAATGGCCCGTCCCCGCCCGCGACCAGGTTGAGGGGCGGCACCGGCTCGCGCGTGCCCAGCGGGGCGAGGCTGATCCCGCAGTTGCCGACCACGACCGTCGTCACGCCCTGGCTCAGCTTCGGGGCCATGCCCGGGTCGGAGAAGAGCAGGCGGTCGTCGTGCGTGTGGGCGGCGATGAACCCCGGCGCCACGACGAGACCGTCGATGTCGATGACGCGGGCGCCGCCCGGGGCGGCCGTGCCGCCCACGGACACGATGCGATCGCCGGCGATTTCCACGTCGCCGCGCACGGGCGGGCCGCCGGTGCCGTCGACGATCGTGCCGCCGCGAAGAAGTAGGTCTACCATGCCAGTCGGGGTCGATTGCGGGAGGGGCCAGTGTCGGGCTTCCCGGCCAGCGTGGCAATCGCGGCATCTTGACGCTGGTATACCCCTTGCTTAGTCTCGCGGGGCAGGCTCGAATCCGGCCCGCCCGCCCTCACCGTTCCCCTGGCATCGAAAGGTCGCACTCATGACATTCCCCCGCTTCGCTTCCGGCCGGCAGGTCGCCGCCGCCGTCCTCGGCTTCTGCCTCCTCGTGCCCGGCGCCGCGCTCGCGCAGTCCGGCAAGACGCTCAAGTTCATTCCCGAGGCGGACCTGCGCATCCTCGACCCGATCGTCACCACCGCGTACATCACGCGCAACTACGGCTACATGGTGTTCGACGTGCTGCTCGCCGTGGACGAGAAGTTCCAGATCCAGCCGCAGATGCTGGAGAAGTACGAGACCAGCGCCGACAAGCTCACCTACACCTTCACGCTGCGCGACGGCCTCAAGTTCCACGACGGCGCCCCGGTCACCTCGGCCGACTGCATCGCCTCCGTGCAGCGCTGGGCCAAGCGCGACGTGTTCGGCCAGAAGCTGGGCGACCTCACGGACAGCTGGACGGCCGTGAACGCGAAGACCTTCCGCCTGAAGCTGAAGAAGCCCTTCCCCTATGTGCTGGACGCGCTCGCGAAGCCGTCCTCCAACGTGCCCTTCATCATGCCCGAGCGCATGGCGAAGACCGACGCGAGCACCCCCGTCACCGAGTCGATCGGCTCCGGCCCCTTCAAGTTCGTGAAGGCCGAGTGGGTCCCGGGGAACAAGGTCGTGTTCGTGAAGAACACCGACTACGTGCCGCGCAAGGAAGCGCCGAGCTGGGGCGCCGGCGGCAAGATCGCCAAGGTCGACCGCGTCGAGTGGATCTACATCCCCGATTCCGCCACGGCCGCGGCCGCGCTCAACGCGGGCGAGGTGGACTGGTGGCAGCAGATGCCGCCGGACCTGATCCCGCTCCTGGCGAAGAACAAGGACGTGAAGATCGAGAACACGGACCCGCTGGGTTCCATCGGCCTGCTGCGCTTCAACCACCTGCAGCCCCCGTTCAACAACGTGAAGCTGCGCGAGGCCGTCCTCGCCGTGGTGGACCAGAACGACTACGCCATCGCCATCGCGGGGGATCCCAAGAACGGCAAGCCCTGCGCCTCGTTCTTCACCTGCGGCACGCCGCTCGCCAACACCGCGGGCTCCACGGTGCTCACCGGCAAGCGCGACTTCGAGCGCGCCAAGGCCCTGGTGAAGGAATCGGGCTACAAGGGCGAGAAGGTCGTCATCCTGGACGCGACCGACCAGCCCATCGTCCACTCGCAGGCCCTCGTCACGGCCGACCTGCTCAAGAAGATCGGCATCAACGCCGAGCTCGCCGCCAGCGACTGGGGCACGGTCATCACGCGCCGCGCCTCCAAGGAGCCGGTGGAGAAGGGCGGCTGGAGCATCCTGCACACCTGGTTCGTGGGACCCGACATCGTGAGCCCCGCGCTCAACTCGCCCCTGCGCGGCGCCGGCGAGAAGAGCTGGTTCGGCTGGCCGAACGACCCGAAGCTCGAGGAGCTGCGCGACAAGTGGTTCGACGCGCCCACCCTGGCCGACCAGAAGAAGGCCGCGGAGGAACTGCAGCTGCAGGGCTGGAAGTCGATCCCCTACATCCCGACGGCGCAGTTCATCATCCCGACGGCGTACCGCAGCAACATCTCCGGCATCATCAAGTCGCCGGTGACCTTCCTGTGGAACGTGGAGAAGAAGTAATCCCGCTCCTGCTCCGCCGGTAGCGCGCTGTGCTCGGCTACACCCTGCGTCGCCTCGCCGCGACCATCCCCGTCATGGGGGTGGTCGCGCTGTTCGTCTTTTCGCTGCTCTACCTGAGCCCGGGCGACCCGGCGGCCATCATCGCCGGCGACATCGCCACGGAAGCGGACATCGCGAAGATCCGCGCGCGCCTGGGCCTCGACCAGCCCTACTTCGTGCGCTTCGGCACGTGGATCTGGTCGCTCGCGCAGGGCGACCTGGGCACCTCCATCTTCACCGGGCTGCCCGTGACCACGCTCATCGGCCAGCGGCTCGAGCCCACCCTCGCGCTCACGCTGTGCACGCTGGTGGTGGCCGTGGCGCTCGCGGTGCCGCTGGGCGTCATCGCGGCCGCGCGCGCCGGCGGCTGGATCGACCGCGTGGTGATGGCGGTCTCGGTGGTGGGCTTCTCGGTGCCGGTCTTCGTGCTCGCCTACGGGCTGGTGCTGCTCTTCGCGGTGCAGCTGGAGTGGCTGCCGGTGCAGGGCTACACGCCGCTTCGCGAGGGTTTCTGGCCGTTCCTGCGCCACATGATCCTGCCCTCCGTGGCCCTGGGCCTCACCTACATGGCGCTCATCGCGCGCATCACCCGCGCGAGCATGCTCGACGTGCTCTCGCAGGACTACGTGCGCACCGCCCACGCGAAGGGCCTCGCGCCCGGCACGGTGCTCGTGCGCCACGCGCTCAAGAACGCGGCGGTGCCGATCGTCACCATCATCGGCATCGGCATCG
>CAZPLW010000229.1:0-6861 GCA_964587315.1 uncultured Lysobacter sp. | reverse complement strand
CATGCCTTCCCGCGCACCTGAGGTGACCGGCCTCGTCCTCGCCGGCGGCCAGGGCAGCCGCATGGGCGGCGTGGACAAGGGCCTCGCGCCCTTTCGCGGCCGCGCGATGGTCGAGCACGTGATCGAGCGCTTCGCGCCGCAGGTGGACGAACTCCTGGTGAACGCGAACCGCAACCCCGAGGCCTACGAGCGCTTCGGCCATCCGGTGATCGCCGACGAGATCGCCGGATTCGCCGGTCCCCTCGCCGGATTCGAGCGTGGCCTGGCGCATGCCCGTGGCCACCTGGTGGCGACCGTGCCCTGCGATTCGCCCTTCCTGCCCGTCGATCTCGTGGCGCGCCTTCGCGAGGCGCTCGAACGAGCCGGCGCGCAGGTGGCCTTCGCCCGGACCGGCGAGCAGTCCCATCCCGTCTTCTGCCTCATGCGGCGCGACGTGCACCCTTCCCTGCGCGACTTCCTCGCGTCGGGCCAGCGCAAGATCGACCGCTGGACGGCCGGGCTCGCGCTCGTGGAGGTGCCCTTCGACGACGAGGCCGGGGCCTTCGCCAACATCAACACGCGCGAGGAGCTCGCCGGCCTCGAGCCGCCCCGGCGGTAGAATCCCCGACCCGAACGCCGTTTCCCGATCCCGACCCATGACCAAGCCGACCATCGCGCAAGCCTCCTGCGCCGACGACTACGACCCCAATTCGATGCCGGTGGCGAAGGCCCGCGCCTTCATCCACCGCTTCCTCGAGCCCGTCGAGGCCCGGGTGCGGGTTCCCATCTGCGACGCGCTGGGCCGCGTGCTCGCCGAGGACGTGATCTCGCCGGTCGACGTGCCCTCCCACCGCAACTCGGCCATGGACGGCTGGGCGCTGCGCGGCGCGGACCTCGCGGCCGAAGGCGAGACGGCGCTCGAGGAAATCGGCTCGTCGTTCGCCGGCCGCCCCTTCGCCGGTTCCGTGCGGGCCGGCCAGTGCGTGCGGATCATGACGGGCGGCGTGGTGCCCGAAGGCGCCGACACGGTCGTCATGCAGGAGCGCGCACGCGCCGATGGCCCGCGCATCGCGGTGGCCCCGGGGCAGCAGGCGGGGCAGCACGTCCGCCAGGCGGGCGAGGACCTCGCCCGGGGCGGCATCGCCCTCGCCCGGGGCCGCATCGTGCGTCCTGCCGAACTCGGGCTCGTCGCGTCGCTGGGCATCGGCGAGGTGAGCGTGTACCGGCCGCTTCGCGTCGCGTTCTTCTCGACGGGCGACGAGCTCAAGTCCGTGGGCTCGACGCTCGGCGAGGGCGAGATCTACGACTCCAACCGGTACACGCTGCACGGCATGCTCCGGCGGCTGGGTTGCGACGTGCTGGACCTGGGCGTGGTGCGCGACGACCCGGCGCTGCTCGAGCAGGCGTTCCGCGAGGCCGCCGCCAACGCCGACGTCGTCATCACGAGCGGCGGCGTCTCCGTGGGCGAGGCGGACTTCGTGAAGGGCCTCCTCGCCCGGATGGGCGAGGTGGTCTTCTGGAAGATCGCGATGAAGCCCGGCCGGCCCCTGGCCTACGGACGCCTGGGCAAGGCCCATTTCTTCGGCCTGCCGGGCAATCCGGTGTCGGTGATGGTGACCTTCTACCAGTTCGTCCGCGAGGCGCTCCTCACCCTGATGGGGGCGCACCCCGTGGTGCCGGTTCCCACGTTTCCGGCCACCTGCTCCGTGCGGCTCAAGAAGGCGCCGGGAAGGACCGAGTTCCAGCGCGGCATCCTCACGCGGGCCGGCGACGGCGAATGGCAGGTCCGCCCGACCGGCGAGCAGGGATCCGGCATCCTCAAGTCGATGAGCGAGGCCAACTGCTTCATCATCCTGGGCGATCACGTGGGCAACGTGGAGCCCGGCACGCGCGTCGAAGTGCAACTCCTCGAAGGGGTGGTCTGAAGCCCCCGGGGCCCCCTGCGCGGACTCCACGGCCGCCAGGGCGCAATTTTCCGCGGCGTCAAGCCCGCATCCGCCGTCTTGTCTATCGCGTAGGAAACCGGTAGAAACCCTCTTTCCGCCGGGGCATCCGGCGCGCCCGCCCGTGGGAAGACCGGGCGAGTGACAAGTCGCCGCCCCGGACGTTGCCGCCAGAGGCGGGCTTTGCCCAAGAAAAATGAGCCCCAGGGAGGGCCAATGCACTCGATCGGCCAGCAGCTGCTCCATGCCGCGCGCGGTCTTGCCCGGCACGCACGTCACCTCGGCGTCCCCGCTCGCGCCCTCGCCCTGGCTGCCGTCCTCGGCGCCGGCACGACGGATGCGCTCGCCGACTTCGGAACGACCCCCGCGCCCAACGGCCAGTGCAACACCGGCTGCCACCTGGTCGGCGGCCTGAACGGCGGACGGCGCGTCAACGCCGCCGGCTCCGCGTCCGTGGTCGAGGCGGCGAACATCTTCTGGGGCATGGGCTTCGCGACCAACGGCAGCTTCAGCGGCGCGTCGTTCGCGACCGAGATCCAGGGCGCCCTCACCACGCCGGCCGACGTGGGCACGGTGCCGAATGCGGGCGCGGTCAACTACACCTCGGGCACGGCGGCGACCGCCTACGTCGCGTACGGCGGCACCGTGGATGTCGTCCTGCCGAACCTGGACCTCTCCGGGGTCCTCACCACGCTCTCGCAGACCACCGGCGTCTCGGGGGTCACCTATCCGAGCACCGCGCCGCCGACGATGCGCTACTCGCACACGGCCTCCAACTGCAACGGCTCGACGATCACCAGCCGCGCCACGGGATCGTCCCAGTCCGGCACCGCCGGCTACTCGGTCGTCCCGCAGACCTCCGGGCGCACCGTCACCATCGTCGTCAACGCGCCCTCGCCGCCGTCGACGTCCAACGTCACGATCAACAACTTCCCCTTCAGCACGAGCGCGCAGTCGATCAACCTGGGCGCGCTCGGCGGATTCAGCGGAACGCCGATCGACCCGGCCTCCACCGTCTCGCTCGGCGCCCTGAGCCCCGCCGTGGGCACGCGAACGGCGACCGGCCCCGGGACCCTCACCTATGCGGCCAGCGCGACGGTCTACGCGGCGCAGGTCGCGATGACTTTCGACGTGACGGGCGTCTGCGGCACGAACGCCACCCAGCGCACCCTCACGATCAACATCCTCCCGCCGCCCGCGCCCACGGTCACCGACCGCGCCAGCGCCGGCGCGCCGCTGCTCGTCTCGTCGACGCTGCCGACCAACATCGACCTCACCACGAACATCTCGGGCATCGTCCAGTCGAACCCGGCCGCGACCTACAACCTCGTCGCCGCCCAGCCCACGCCGGCGGCCGCCGGCACGACCTCCGTGGCCGGCAACGTGGTCACCTTCACGCCGTCCGGCACCTACACCGGCCCGGCGTCGTTCACCTTCACCAAGGCCGGCCCCGGCGGCACGTCGACGCCCGCGACGGTCTTCCTCAACGTCACGGCCTCGCCCATCGTCTCGCCCGCGAGCGTGACCACGGCGTTCAACACGCCGATCGCCGTGAACCTGGCGACGGCCTGCGGCGGTTCCACCTGCATCAGTTCCAGCCAGCCGGTCACGGGCGTCACCCCCTCGTCGCCGGTGAACGGCGCGGCGGCGCAGACCGGCACGACCACCATCACCTTCACGCCGACCGCCGGCTTCTTCGGCACGGGCTCCTTCCAGTACGTCGCCGCGAATGCCGGCGGCAGCTCGGCGGCCTCCGCCACCGTCACGGTCACCGTCAACCCGCCGCCGCCCACCGCGGGCAACGGCGCGGTCAGCGTCCCGTACAACGCCGGAAGCCCGGCGACCACCACGACGATCGACCTCGCGCCGTTCATCGGTCCCGCGGGGGCCGCCGTGCTCAGCGTCTCGCCCGCCGGCGCGGTGAACGGGTCGGTCGTCGCCGCCGGAACCACGACGGTCAACTTCACCCCCACGCCGGGTTTCATCGGCGTGGCGAGCTTCACCTACACGGCCACGAACGTCGCCGGGCCGTCGCCGGGGTCGGGCACGATCACCGTGAACGTCCAGGCGCCCGCGCCGCCCACGGTGACGGCCCAGTCCGTCCTCGTGTCGTCCTCCATGCCGACGTCGTTCGACCTCGCCTCCGCCGTCTCGGGACTCGTCACGCCGCCGCTGCAGGTGGTCACGCAGCCCTCGGTCGGCACCGTCACGTTCAACGGCACCGTCGCGACGTTCACGCCCCCGGCGTCGGGAGTGAGCGGCAATCTCTCGTTCACCTACCGGGCCACCGGCCCCGGCGGCCCTTCCGGGAATGCCACGGTCACCCTGCGCAGCGTCCTCACGCCGGTGGCGTCGAACATCAGCGCCTCGACCTCGGTCAACACGCCCGCGCGCATCGACCTCATCGACGCCTTCGCGGGCTTCGTGCAGACCTACCGCATCTCGCGCCTGCCGGCCAACGGCACGGCGAGCATCGCGGGGCAGATCGTCACGTACACGCCGAACGCGGGCTTCATCGGCACGGACACCTTCGAGTTCACGGGCACGGGCCCGGGCGGCACCTCGCCCCCCGGCATCGCCACCATCACGGTGAACCCGCCCGTCGCGGAAGTGGTCGGCCTCAACGTGACGACGCCCTTCAACACGCCGGTGACCATCGACCTCACCCGGGCCATCACGGGCTTCGCCAGCGGATTCACGCTGGCGAGCCGCCCGGAGAACGGCACGGTGGTCATCACCGGCACGACGGCGGTCTACACGCCCCGGAACGGCTTCTCGGGCGCCGACCCGTTCCGCGTCTCGGCCGTCAACGCGAGCGGCACGTCCGCGCCCGGCACGATCAACGTCACGGTCGGCTCGCTGGCCCCGACGGGCCGCGCCGCGACGCTCACGGTCGGCATCAACGGCTCCGGCACGCTGGACCTCGCGCCCTTCATCAACGGCTCGAGCATCACCGGCGTCGCGGTGTCCTCGCTCCCCAATCACGGCATCGCGGACGTCGACGGCACGAAGATCACCTACACGCCGCGCACCGGCTTCTTCGGCACGGATTCGTTCGAGTACGTGGCCTTCGGAAACGCCGGCCGGTCCCCGCCCGTGAAGGTCACGGTCGTGATCGAGGGCCGCCCCGATCCGTCCGAGGACAAGAACGTGCGCGCCATCGTGGACAACCAGGCGCAGGCGGCCCGCCGCTTCTCGCGCGCGCAGATCACCAACTTCCAGCGCCGCATGGAGACGCTGCACGTGCCCGGGCCGGTGACGCCTTCCGCCTCTCCCGACGACGATCCTGCCGACGGCAAGAAGCCGGCCGCCGCCGCGCCGAAGGCGCCTGCCACCGGATTCGCCTCTTCCGGATTCGTTCCGCCCCCGTCCGCGCTGCCGGGCTCCCCCGCCCGCGCCACGCCGGGCGCGATCGAGTCGACGTTCGCGAGCAGCCTCGCGAGCCTGGCCGGCGGTCGCTCGCTGAACCTCAACGGCAGCACCGACAACGCGCGCCCCGCCGGGGTGATGAGCGGCGTCAACCTCTGGGTCGGCGGCACGGCGAGCTTCGGCACGCGCAGCCTGGGCGACGACGAGGGCCCGTACCGCTTCTCCACCGACGGCCTGTCGCTGGGCGCCGATCGCCGGCTCGACGACCGTCTCGCGCTCGGCCTCGGCATGGGTTTCGCGCGCGACCGCTCGGACCTGGGCGGCGACGGCACGACCAACAAGTCGCGCGGGGCGTCGTTCGCCGGTTACGGCACCTACCACCCGACGCCGCGCACCTTCGTGGACGCGCTCGTGGGCTTCGGCACGCTCAAGTTCGACTCCGACCGCTACGTCGCGGCCTTCGACGAGAGCCTCACCGCCAACCGAAAGGGCACGCAGTTCTTCGCCTCGATCGCCGGCGGCTACGAGCATCGCGTGCGCAACTTCCTCGTCGCGCCGTATGGCCGCCTCGACGTCACCATCGACCGCCTGGACCGCGCCACGGAAGGCGGATCGAGCCCGGCGGCGCTCACCTACGAGGAGCAGACCCAACGCACGACGTCGGCGGCCGCGGGCCTGCGGCTCGAGTCCACGCACGAGACGGACTACGGCCGCGTCGTGCCGCGCGCGCGCTTCGAGTACCGCCACGACTTCGAGAGCGGCCGCACGGCCGGCATCTCCTACGCCGACGGCTTCGGCGGCCTCACCTATTCCGTCTCGCCCGCCGGGACGAGCAGGAACGCCCTGCTCGTGGGCATCGGCAGCGACTTCCTGCTGACGGGCGGGTGGAAGCTCGGCGTCGACTACCAGGGCGAGCGCACGCAGGGACCGGGCACCGTGCAGTCGGTCCGCTTCCTGGTGAGCAAGGACCTCGACGGCAAGGGCCTGCCGGCCTGGAGCGGCTGGACGATGCCGCTGCGCATCCCCGTGAACGTCGACTTCGGCATGGTCTGGGACGACAACATCTCCCGCGGCCGCCTCGACGAGGAGATCCGCTCCGACCGCGTCTACACGCTGAACGTGAGCCGCACGTACGAGTTCCCGATCAACAAGAACGCCCGGGTGCTCGCGACGGCGCTCTTCAACGTCGACAAGCCGCACACGTACACCGGGCTGGGCCACTACGCCGCCGGCGCGCAGGCCGAGATGCAATACCGCGCCTCGGGCGACTTCGACGCCGCCACCTACGCGATCTACGCGCGCGCGCTCTACGACAAGTTCGAGTCGGACCTGCGCACGGGACCGAAGTACGCCTTCGGCGCCAACGTGCGCCGCGCGCTCACCGACCGCATCGACCTGTTCGCGGACCTCTCGCACTACCGCCGCTTCGGCCGCAGCGCGGTGTTCGAGACGAAGGAGACCGCGGGCCGCGTGAACCTCGACTACTCCCTGGGCAAGGAAGGCACCGTCTACCTGTCCGGCGAGTACCGCAAGGGCGACATCTTCTCGTCGGGCTTCGCCTCGCTCACCA
>CAZPLW010000228.1:0-6884 GCA_964587315.1 uncultured Lysobacter sp. | reverse complement strand
GCAGCCCCCGGCGCTCACACCGGGCCGGTGCGCGAAGGCCGGCGTTTGGCCCACGGCGTGGACGCGGGCGAGGAAGCGGCCCAGCCATTCGAGCACCGACGGGTCCTCGAGCTCCGGCGCGCGGCCGCCGCGACGCGGGTAGAGGGCGAAGCGGAAGCCCCCGTGCCGCAGGAGCGTCTCGCCGGCGATCGCGAGCGGCGCGACCACGGGAATCTCGCGCTCGGCCAGTCCGGTCGCGAAGGCGTGCTCCTCGTGGATCTGCGCGTCGCTCCAGCGCGCGGGCCGGTAGAACTTGGCCACGAGGAAGCGCGCGTCGCCGAGCGGGCCGCCGCCTTCCTCGTCGAGGCCCACCTGGTACACGCGGTTCTCGTAGCTGTTGAGGGCGAGCTGGCGACCGTCGACGCGAAAGCCCGCGCTCTCGACGGCATCGAGCACGGTGTCCGGCGTGAGGCCGTCGTAGGGACGCGTCGAGGAATCGTTCACCTTCGCATTGTACGGTGCCCCCGAATGGGGTTGACGCGGCGCAGCACTGCACCCCCTCGGTGCACCTGCGCCTCGATGCGGGGATCGCCAGCCCCGCGCGGCAGGGTGGCATGCGTCCTGCTAAGGCTTCGCAACGCATCCGAGGGCCCGCACCCATGCATTCCATCTCGCCGCTGCTTCGCCGCCTGGCCGACCGCGCCCGCACCGCGGATGGCGAGCCCGCCGCGTGGCTCGAGGCGGACGAGGCGAGCCTGCTGTGGGGCGCGGTGCTCGATGGCGCGGTGCCGGAGCTGGAGCTCGGCGCCTTGCTGTTCGCGCTCGCGAAAGGCGGCGAGTCGACGGACGATCTCGTGGGCCTGCATCGCGCGCTCGAGGTGCGCTCGGCGAAGTGGTCGCCGGAGCTGGCGCGGCGCGCCGTCTCGATTCCGGTGTACGGCCTGTACGAGGGCGAGGCCGTGTTCGCCGCGCTGCTCGCGGCGTTCCTGCGCCGCTTCGACGTTCCCGTCGTGCTGCACGGCCCGCTGGAGGCGCGCTCCGGGCCGTCCGCGGCATCGCTGCTGCGCGAACTCGGCGTGCTGCCTTGCACGTCGCTCGCCGAAGGCGAGCGCGAGCTGCGCGAGCACGGCATCGCGTTCGTGTCGCCCGCGCTCTTCTCGCCGGCGCTGGCGGAGCTGCTCGCCCTCCGCGCGAGGCTGGGGACGCCGCTCGCGGCGCACCGCGCGGCCCTCGCGTTCGATCCCGGCGGCATGGGTGCGCTGCGCATCGCGATCGCCGCGCCAAGCGCCTCGCCCGTCCGCATCCTGCCCTTCATCCGCGCGACCGGCGGGGACGCCCTGTTCCTCGACTGGCCCGCGGGGTCGGGACCGGGCGACTTCGCGCGACGCCCGCGCATCGCCCACTGGACCGGCGCGGTCGAGGAGCCGCATTTCGACGCGGAAGGCGCGGGCAATCCCGCGGCATTGCCGGCGAGCCCCGCCGACGTCCTGCCGTGGATCCAGGCCATCGTCGGGCGCACCACGCCCGCGCCGCAGCCCCTCGTCCACCTGGCGGTCTCGTGCCTGGTGGCCACGGGCGCGGCGGCCGATTTCACGCAGGCGAAGGCGGTGGTCGCGCTGCAATCGGGCCGGCTCGCCGCGTGAAGCGATAACCCATTAAATGTAAAAGGGAATTTGGACTGCTGCGCTGCGGCAAGGCGGGGACGCTGTGCTAGAATCCGGTCTCGAAATCCCCGGACGACTTCACCCGTGAAGAACCCCTTCGACTCCCTGCTGGGCACGGTGATCTGCGGCCTCGCCCTCACGGCCGTCCTCTACTACCTCGTCCGTTCGCTGGTGGCGACCTGAGCATGGATTTCCTCCAGTTCGGCATCGGACGGTGGATCCACCTCATGGCCGGCGTGCTCTGGGTGGGGCTGCTCTACTACTTCAACTTCGTGCAGGCCGACGCGCTCAAGGCCGCACAGGCCGACGGCACCGCGGCGGGCATCACGAAGCACCTCGCGCCGCGCGCGCTCTTCTACTTCCGCTGGGCCGCCGTCGTCACGTGGCTCGCGGGCGCGATGATGCTGGGCGAGCGGCTGGACGACGCGTTCCTCTTCAAGGACAGGGCCTACATCCCCATCGGCGTCGGCGCCTGGCTCGGCACCATCATGTTCTTCAACGTGTGGGCCCTCATCTGGCCCAACCAGAAGAGGATCCTGGGACTCGTCCCGGCCACGGACGGCGAGAAGGCCCGCGCGCGCCGCGTCGCCTTCCTCGCCTCGCGGGTGAACATGATGCTGTCCATGCCGATGCTGTTCTTCATGACCGGCTCCGGCGGGCTCTTCCGGACGCCGTTCTTCCACTAGGCGCCGTGGCCACGCCGCCGGCCGGACCCGTCGTCGCCGTCCGCGTGTGGGACGTGCCGACGCGCCTCTTCCACTGGGCCCTCGCGCTGCTCGTCACCGCGAACGTCGTCACGGGCAAGTTCGATTCGGTACTAGGCCCGGCGACGCTCGAATGGCACCGGCGGTTCGGGTACGCGATCCTCGCGCTCGTCGCCTTCCGCCTCGTCTGGGGTTTCGCCGGCGGAACCCACGCGCGATTCGCATCCTTCCTGCGCGGCCCCGCCGAGGTCCTGGGCTACGCGCGCCGCCTCGCCGCCCGCGAGCAACCGGTGAGCGTCGGCCACAATCCGCTGGGCGGCTGGTCCGTCGTCGCGATGATCGCCGCGGTGGCGCTGCAGGCGGGGACCGGGCTCTTTCTCGTGCAGGAGGACTACGCCTTCAGCGGACCGCTGTCGCGCTTCGTGAGCGGCGCGACGTCCGACCGGCTGGGCGCGGTGCACAAGGCGAACTTCTGGGTGATCGCGGGCCTCGTCGCCCTGCACCTGGCCGCCGTGATCGCCCACACCGTGCGATGGCGCGAAGACCTCGTGGGCGCGATGCTCTCGGGCACCAAGCGCCTTCCGGCGCGATTCGCCGGCGAGTCGGGCCGTGGCGGTGGCGCCATGGCGACGATCGTCGCGGTCGGTGCGGCGCTCGCGGTCGTCGCCGGTCTTCTCGCCCTCGGTTGACGGGCGCGAAAGCGAAAGGGCCGCCCTCGGGCGGCCCTCTTCGTCCGGCGGCGGGCGATTCCTAGTTGCGGAATTCCTTCAGGCGGAAATCGTCGTGGCAGGCCTTGCAGGCCTTGCCGACTTCGCCGAACGCCGCCTTGAACCTGGCCTCGTCCCCGCCCTTCGATTCCGCCACGAGCGCGGCGACGGCCTTCTGCGTCGCCTCGGACGACTGCTTGAACTTGGCCGCGTCGCTCCAGACCTTCGGGTCGGCCTTGGTGGGCGCACCCTTGTCGTTGCCCGGCCCGAAGGAAGCCCAGGGCAGCGTGAGCATCGTGTCGATGAGCGCTGCGTTCTTCTGCACCGTGGCTGCGTTGAAGGGCGCCTTGCCTTGCGCCATCGCGCCCATCGGGCCCATGGCGCGGCCGATGACGTTCATGACGGACTGGCGATAGCGGATTTCGTCTTCGGGCTTCACCTGGGCCTGCGCGGTGGCGGCGACGAGTGCCGAGCATGCGGCGATCGCCAGGGCGAATCGGGAGGCGGTGCGATTCATGGAGGGGGATTCCTTTCGTGGAGGGGGCGGATTCTCGGCGCGTCGAGGACGCCGACGAACGATGAACAACGCCCTCGCGCGGATTATTCCGCGCTAGGGCTTCGGCAGGCCCGTCACCTTGTCGCCGGCTTTCAGCTTGCGCTCGGCGAACCAGCCGACGTTGGTCTCGATCGCGTAGCGCGCCGGGCCCTGGGCGCCGTGCGATTCGAGCGTCTTCGGCTGCATGTCCTCGATGTTGAGGATGCGCCCTTCGCCGTCCAGGAACGCGACGGAGAGCGGGATGAGCGTGTTCATCATCCACATGGAATGGTAGGCGGGCTCGTCGAAGACGAAGAGCATGCCGTCGTTCCTGCCGAGCTTCTCGCGGAACATCAGGCCGCGCGAGCGCTGCTCCTGCGTGGTGACGACCTCCGTGCGCAGCGCGTGCCCGCCCACCTTCACGGTGATCACGGGCAGGGGCTTGGCGGGGGCGCCGTCGGGCGCCGCCGCCGCCGGCAGGCCGATCGTGAAGGCGAGCGCGAGGAGCGCGGCGCTAAGGCGAGGGAACGGGGCGGTTAGAATGACGTCCAAGAACGATGTCTCCACAAGAAAAAGCGGCGCACGAAGGATAACGCATGAGGAACCCGATGCGCCGACTCGCCCCCGCCCTTGCCCTCATCGCCGCCGCTTGCGCGAGCGTGCCTTCCAAGCCCGTCGAGGAGACGCCCGCCCAGGCCCAGGAACGGCGCGCCAAGGCGCCGCGGCCCCAGTACAACCTCTCCGGCTACCCGCCCGCCACCCGGGACGGCTACATCGACGGCTGCGAGACGGCGAAGAAGTCCGCGTACGCCAACAAGGACGAGAAGCGCTTCGCGGCGGACGCGCAGTACCGCATGGGGTGGAGCGACGGGCTGTCGATCTGCTCTCGCCGCTAGCCGACGCTGCCTAGCACCCAGTCGGCGATCGACTCGACGATCTCCGGCACCTCGCCCACCGCGCGCTCGAGCGCGACCGGCACGTGCGGATGCTTCGCGCGGATCGCCTCGATCATCCGCGGGAGGTCCTCCTTGAGGTGCCCGCCCTGCGCCATGAAGATGGGAAAGACCGTGATGGCCGCGACGCCCTTTCCGACGAGGGCGTCCACCGCCTCGTCCAGCGTGGGCGACATGCGCTCGAGGAACGCGAGCTCGACGGGAAACTCCGGCCGCCGCTCGCGAAGGCGCGCGCGCATCGCCTCGAAGGGCAGGGCCCACTCGGGGTCGCGGGCGCCGTGCGCGAAGAGGACGATCCCCTGCATGGCTAGTGCTTGCCCGTGGAGCCGAAGCCGCCCGCGCCGCGGTCGCTCTCGTCGAACGACTCGACGACGTTGAGCCGCACCTGCACCACGGGAACGACCACGAGCTGCGCGATGCGCTCGAGCGGGTTCACGACGAAGGGCTCCCTGCCGCGGTTCCAGCACGAGACGAAGAGCTGTCCCTGGTAGTCGGAGTCGATGAGGCCCACGAGGTTGCCGAGCACGATGCCGTGCTTGTGGCCCAGGCCCGAGCGCGGAATGATCATCGCCGCGTGGCCCGGGTCGCCGATGTGGATGGCGAGGCCCGTGGGCACGAGGAAGGTGTCGCCGGGGCGCAGTGTGAGCGGCTCGTCCAGGCACGCGCGCAGGTCGAGGCCGGCGGATCCGCCGGTGGCGTAGGCGGGCAGGTTGGCGCGGATGCGCTCGTCGAGGATCTTGACGTCGAGTGTCTTCATGGAGGATGCGGGCGTCCGTTCGTCGCGGGCGCGGGCGGCGCGTGGGAGGTTCAGGAGGCTTTCTTGAGGGGCCGCACGGCGGCGCGCGCGGCCATCAATCCGGTCGCGTGCGCGAGGATGGCTTCGGCGACGCGCGCCTTGGCCGCGCGCGGCAGCGGGTGCGCCCCGGCCTCGTCGTGGATCACGACTTCGTTGTCGTCGCGGCCGATGGCCTGCTGGACGAGGTTCGCGACGATCATCGGGACGTTCTTGCGCTTTCTCTTGGACTCCGCGTACTGCGCGAGATTCTCGCTCTCGGCCGCGAAGCCCACGCAGAACGGGGCGTCCGGAAGTGCGGCCACGCGCGCGAGGATGTCCTCGGTGGGCTCGAGGTCGATGCGCATCGCCTCGTGGCTCTTCTTGATCTTCCGGGCGGACGGGCGGGCCGGCGTGTAATCCGCGACGGCGGCGACGGAAAGGAACAGGTCCGCGCCGCCGATGGCCGCTTCCACTGCCGCGAGCATTTCCGCCGCGCTCGTCACGGGCACGAAGGCGAGGCCCGCGGGCGGCGCGAGCGCGGTGGGCCCCGACACGAGCGTCACCTGCGCCCCCTGCGCCACGGCCGCGGACGCCAGCGCGTAGCCCATCTTGCCGGAACTGCGGTTGGTGATGCCGCGCACGGTGTCGATGGCCTCGAACGTCGGCCCGGCCGTCACCACCACCTTGCGCCCTGCCAGTCGGCCCGGCGAGAAGCGCGCGAGGATCGCCTCGAGCAGCTCCTGCGGTTCGAGCATGCGGCCCATGCCGGTCTCGCCGCAGGCCTGGTCGCCGGCCGCGGGCCCGAGGATCGCGACGCCGTCGGCGCGCAGCCGCTCGACGTTGCGCTGCGTGGCCGGGTTGTCCCACATCTCGCGGTTCATGGCCGGGGCGACGAGCAACGGACAATTGCGCGCGAGGCACGTGGTGGAGAGCAGGTCGTCCGCGAGGCCGTTCGCGAGCTTGGCGAGGAAATCGGCGCTGGCGGGCGCGATGACGATGGCATCGGCCTCGCGCGAGAGCTCGATGTGCGGCATCGCGTTGGGAACGCCCGCGTCCCACGCGTCGAGCGCGACGGGGCGTCCCGTGAGCGCCTGGAACGTGGCGGTGCCCACGAAATGCGTGGCGGACTCTGTCATCGCGACGCGCACTTCGACGTTGTTCTTCTGGAGCAGGCGCGCGAGCTCGGCCACCTTGTAGGCGGCGATGCCCCCGGTGACTCCCAGCAGGATGCGGCGCTTCGCGGCTTTGTCCATCCGCCCATTCTAATGGAGAGCGAAATGCCCATGGCCCCGGCCGACCGGCAGGCCCCCGAACGCCCGCGCGAGAGGCTCGCGGCGCGCGGCCCGGCCGCGTTGTCGGACGCGGAACTCCTCGCGGTCCTGCTCGGCTCCGGCCGGGCCGGGGCGCGCCTGGTCGAGCTCTCGAAGGCCCTGCTCGAGCGATTCGGCCGCGTCTCGGCCCTGCTGGAGGCCACGGCGAGCGACATCGCTGGCGTCCGAGGCGTGGGCGAGGCCCGCGCGGCGCGCGTGGCGGCGGCGCGGGAGCTGGCGCGCCGGGCCCTCGCGGA
>CAZPLW010000227.1:0-6934 GCA_964587315.1 uncultured Lysobacter sp. | reverse complement strand
AGGCGCGCGGTTTCGCGCCGGCCGACGCCAAGGAGGCGGTGATCCTGATCACCCTACCGCCGGGCGCCTACACGGCCATCGTTTCCGGCAAGAACGGCGGAACCGGAGTCGGTATCATCGAAGTTTTCGCCCAGTGACAAACCAGGGACGGTGCCCGATTCCGGAATCGGGCACCGTCCCTGGTTTCATGATTCACCTCCGCTGAGAGAGGCCCCGGCATGCGCACGTTGAACCGTTCCCTTCGTCCCTTCCTCGGTGCGGCGCTGCTGGCCTTCGCGGCCTTCGGCTCGGCCGCTCCCTCGAACATTCCCGCGCCCGAGACGACCGGCGACGTCATCGAGGTGACGCGCGACATCCCGCTGTACTACGACCCGACGTTCACGGGCCTGCGGGTCGCGCCGCCGCTGCAGTTCCAGCCGGGCGAGAAGGCCCTGGGCGCCGCGCAGGCGACGTTCCAGATCAACTACCTGCCGGCCGGGGCGATGCAGTCCAACAACACCTGCCAGGCATGGGATCCCCAGGCGCAGGCCGCCTTCACCTTCGCCGCCAACATCTGGTCTTCGCTCATCCAGTCCTCGGTGCCCATTCAGGTGAACGCCTGCTGGGCGCCGCTGGCTCAAGGCATCCTCGGGTCGGCGGGGCCGACCTCGCTTCGCCAGAATTTCGCGAACGCGCCGATGACGAACACTTGGTATCCCATAGCGCTGGCCAATTCCCGCGCCAATGCGGACCTGGACAACACCATTCCCGACATCCGCGCCAATTTCAGCAGCGCATTCAGTCCCAACTGGTACTTCGGCACCGACGGCATCGTGCCCCCCGGCAAGATCGATTTCGTGAGCGTCGTGCTGCACGAGCTCGGCCACGGCCTGGGCTTCCTGGGCAGCATGGACGTGAACGCCGGGGTGGGCTCGTGGGGCTCCTCGAACATCCCCTTCGTCTACGACCGCTTCGCCGTCAACACCGCCGGCCAGGCGCTCCTCAACACCGGCATCTTCCCGAATCCCTCGGCAGCCCTCGCGACGCAGCTCCAGATCGTCAACAACGTCGTCTTCACGGGCGCCAACGCCAACGCCGCCAACGGCGGCATCCCGGTTCCGCTCTACACCCCGGCCGCCTGGAACGACGGCTCGAGCTACTCGCACCTCGCCGAGAGCTTCAACGGCACCGCGAACGCGCTCATGACCTTCTCGCTCTCCGGCAACGAATCGATCCACGACCCGGGCCCGGTGATGCTCGGCATGTTCAAGGACATGGGCTGGGTGCTCAACAACGCGCCGCCCCCGGGTAACCAGACGCTCACCGTGGCGAAGGCGGGCGGCGGCAACGGCACCGTGGTCGCGAGCCCCGTCGGCGTCGATTGCGGCCTCACCTGCAATGCGCAGTACGCGTTCAACACGGTCGTCACGCTCACCGCGACGGCGGCCAACGGCTCCTCCTTCACCGGCTGGAGCGGCAACGCGGCCTGCAGCGGCATGGGCACGTGCACGATCACGATGAACGCGGCGCAGAGCGTCACGGCCAACTTCGTCGTGGGCAACGCGGGGAACACGCCGCGCCTCGCCAACATCTCCACGCGCATGCAGGTGCTCACGGGCGGCGACGTGCTCATCGGCGGCTTCATCATCAGCGGCGCCACGCCCAAGACGGTGGTGGTGCGCGCCCGCGGTCCCTCGCTCGTGGCCGCCGGCGTGCCCAATGCGCTGGGCGACCCGGTGCTCGACCTCTACAGCGGCCAGACCGTGATCGCCAACAACGACGACTGGACGTTCGCGATGAACTCCGCCGCGATCCAGGCGTCGGGCTTCGCGCCGTCCAACTCGCTCGAGTCGGCCATCCTCGTCACGCTGAACCCCGGCGCCTACACGGCCATCGTCACCGGGTTCCAGAACACGACGGGCGTGGGGATCATCGAGGTGTTCGAGGTGGACCACCCCGAGACGCCGCTGCTCAACATCTCCACGCGCGGCCAGGTGCTCACCGGCGGGGACGTGATGATCGGCGGCTTCATCATCCAGGGCACGGCGCCGCAGACGGTGGTGGTGCGCGCCCGCGGCCCCTCGCTCGTGGCGGCCGGCGTGCCCAACGCGCTCGCGAACCCGGTGCTGCAGCTCTTCTCCGGGCCCACGCAGATCGCGGCCAACGACAACTGGCAAACCGACCCGAACGCGACGGCGCTGCTGAATTCCGGCTTCGCCCCCGGCAACCCACTGGAAGCCGCGATCAGGATTACACTTAATCCAGGCGCCTACACGGTCATCGTGACGGGCGCTGGAGGCACGACCGGTGTCGGCATCGTGGAGGTGTTCGCGCAATAGCGGCGGGGCCCATCGCGCATCCATTGGCGCGCGTTGCCGCGGCCTGCTTCTGGCCGCGGCCCTCGTGACGGTCGCCGGCCCTTCGCCGGCGGCCCTCACCGAGCTGGCGGACATCGTCGCCATCTCCGCCGGCGGCTTCCACACCTGCGGCATCACCACGACGGGCGGGGTCAAGTGCTGGGGCAGCAACAGCTCCGGCCAGCTGGGCGACGGCACGAAGTTCCGGCGCACTCTTCCCGTGGACGTGACCGGGCTCGAGGCGCCCGTCGCTTCCCTGTCTGCCGGCCAGTTCCATACCTGCGCCGTGCTCGCGACCGGCGGCCTGAAGTGCTGGGGCAGCAATACCTTCGGCCAGGTGGGCGCTTCCGGCACCGCCGTCCCCACGCCCGTCGATGCGCTCGGCCTCACGAGCGGCATCGCTTCCGTCGCGGCGGGCCACTTCCACACGTGCGCCCTGACGACGACGGGTGGCGTGAAGTGCTGGGGCACCCCGGAGGACAACCTGCTCGGCGGCTCGCCGGACGTGCCCGCCCTCGCGAGCGGCGTGGCGGCCCTCGCGGCGTCCGGGGATTACGTGGTGATCAGCCGGCGCTTCGTCTTCCACTACCCGTCGTCCTGCGCGCTGACGAGCGGGGGCGGCGTCCAGTGCTGGGGCTACAACTCGTACGGCCAGCTGGGCGACGGGACGAGGACGAGCCGACCCGAGCCGCTCGCGGTGACGGGACTGGCGAGCGGCGTGCTCGCCATCGCCCACGGTGGAAAGACGGGTTGCGCCCTGATGGCGACCGCGGGCGTGAAGTGCTGGGGCTACGACTACGGCACGACGCCTGCCGACGTGCCGGGGCTCGCGAGTGGTGTCGCGGAGATATCGGTCGGCGAGTATCACCGCTGCGCGCTCATGGCGGGCGGCGGGGCCAAGTGCTGGGGAGACAACACCTGGGGCCAGCTGGGCACCGGTGCCTCGCCGGGTGGCCCCTCGCCGATGGATGTCCCGGGGCTCGCGAGCGGCGTGGCAGCCGTGGGCGCCGGCGAACGGCACGGTTGCGCGCTTCTTGCCACCGGCGGCGTTCGCTGCTGGGGCGACAACTATTCCGACCAGGCCGGAAACGGGGGCGCCGCCGCGATGCAGCTTCCACCCGCCGCCGTCTTGACGGGCGACCTCCCGCGGCTTGCCAACATCTCGACACGCGCGATGGTGCTGACGGGCGACGACGTGACGATCGCCGGTTTCGCCGTGCAGGGCACGAGTCCCAAGACGGTGGTCGTGCGCGCCCGCGGGCCGTCGCTCTCGGGCTTCGGCATCGCCATTCCCCTCCCGAATCCGGTCCTGCAGATCTTCTCGGGCGCGTCGGTGATCGCCTCCAACGACAACTGGGGCTACGCGCCCGACGCCGCGGCGATCAGCGCGGCGGGTTTCGCGCCGGCCGACCAATTCGAGTCCGCGATCATGACGACACTCCCGCCGGGCGCCTACACCGCCATCATGTCGGGCGCGGGCGGGCTGGTCGGGGTGGGCATCGTCGAGGTGTTCGAGCTGGACAATCCGCAGGCGCCGCTCGCCAACATCTCGACGCGAGGCCGCGTGCTCACGGGCGACGACGTGATGATCGCGGGCTTCGTCATCCAGGGCGACTCGCCGCAGGAAGTCATCGTGCGCGCGCGCGGGCCGTCTCTCGCGCAGGCGGGCATCGCCGATCCCCTCGCCAACCCGGTGCTGCAGCTCTACTCGGGCCAAACGCTCATCGCGAGCAACGACGACTGGGGCAACGCGGGCGACACCACCTTCACGATCGCCGCGCGGGGCATGGCGCCCGCGAGCCCGCTGGAATCCGCGATCCTCATCACGCTCTCGCCGGGGGCCTATACTGCGATCGTCTCGGGCGCGGGCGGCGCGACGGGCGTGGGCATCGTCGAGGTCTTCGCCCAGTAGTTGGACAAAGAAAAAAACCGGGAAGCGTCCCCGGTTTCGGGTGGCCATCCTTCGGAGGGGCTGATGATCGGGACGACACTTCGCCTGGCGGTGCTGCTGCTCGCGCTCGCCACCGCTTCCGGGCCCGCCGGCGCCCGGCCCCTCGAGGACCTCGGCGCGCAGCCGGCCAAGTCGTTCTTCCTGTCCGGGGCCCGCGCCAAGGCGAAGGCCACGGCCGGCGCGAAGGCGCCGGGCATCGTCTCCGAGGCCGCGCCCGTCCTCTTCAACCGCGACGACATGCTCGCACTTTCGCCCGGCGAGGAGGTCACGCTCGCGGTCCCCGGCGGCGCCTCGCACACCGTGGTCTTCCAGATGGCGCAGGCGCACGGCGACGGCATCTCGTCGTGGGTCGGTTACGTGAAATCGCGCGGCAACGACAACCGCGTGATCCTCACGACCGGGCCCGCGGGCTCCTACGGCGTGATCGACACGCCCGAGGGCAGCTACCGCGTCGTCCCGGGGAACGGGCACGACTGGCTCGTGGACATGGCGGCCGAGCAACTCCACATCCCGATCCCGGCGCGAGAGCCGAACGACGGCTTCACGATCCCGGCCGGCGCGAAGGCGGCGCCCGCGCTGGGCGAGCCCACGTTCGTGGAGGCGATCGCCGGGGTGAACGTCGTAAGCCTGGGCAAGGCGACGCCCTCGCCGGTGAACGTCGACCTGCTCGTGGTCGCCACCACCGGCCTGGCGAACAACCTCGGCCCGAACCTCATGACGCGACTCAACTTCCTCGTGACGCGCGCCAACACGTCGTACGCGGACAGCGAGGTGGGGATCATCCTGCGCCTCGTGGGCGTGCAGGTCGTCAACTACTCCGACGCCACGGACAACAGCACGGCCCTCAACGCCATCTCGCCCGCGCAGGGCGGGTTCGATGCCGCCACGTTCGGCCCGGTCGAGGCCTTCCGCACGCAGGTGAAGGCGGACATGGTGGCGCTGCTTCGCAACGGCAGCAATTTCGGCGGCTCGGGTGTCGCCTGGGTGGGGGGCAATTCGCCCAGCGCGCCCTACATGTACTCCGTCACCACCGGCTGCGTCGCGGCCTGCGAGAACGTGTTAATCCACGAGCTCGGCCACAACATGGGCAATATGCACGACCGCGCGACGGTCGCGTGGCAGGAGGGCGGCACGGGTACCTACGACACGGGCGCCAATCCCTACGCGTACGGCTATGCCTTCTGCAAGAGCGGCTTGCTCGCCTGCAATCCCCTGCTCACCAACGGCACGGCCGGTGCATGCTCAGCGACACAACCCGAATGCTCGACCGTGGACGCGAGCAACTTCTCGGAGATCATGGCGTACTTCTACAACACGACCGACACGATCTACAAGTTCTCGAACCCCGCGCTCAATTGCGCTTCCCCCACGGGCGATGGCGTGCCGCGTCCCTGCGGCATCTCGCAGGCGGCGGTGGGCAACACGGTGTTCAACGGGTCCGCCGACACGGCCTCGTCCATGAACGTCACGCGCACGAACCTCTCGGCCATCAAGTCGGGCGACGCGAACCCGCCGGGCATCCTCTCCTTCACCGCCTCGACGTACAGCGGCACGGAGACGGGCGGCACCGTCGTGCTCACGGTCGCGCGCACCAACGGCAGCGGCGGCGCGGCCTCGGCCACCTTCACGGCGACGGGCGGATCGGCGACGGCGGGCGCGGACTTCACCACCCTCACGGGCACGGTGTCCTGGGCGAACGGCGACGCGGCGAACAAGACGATCACCATCAACGTCGCCAACGACGGGCTCGTGGAGAACATCGAGTCGTTCAACGTGACGCTCTCGAGCCCCGTGGGGGCCACGCTCGGATGGCCCGTCGCGGCCACCGGCGTGATCGTGGCGCCCTGGCCGCCGGGCGGAACGGCGCCGGCAGGCTTCACGTCGGCTTCGACGCCGACGCTGCCGTGGGCGGTGGCCAGCGATTCCGTCGACGCCGCGGGTGGCGATGCGTCCAGCTTCAAGTCCGCCGCCTTCGCGGACAACGCGACGGGAAACTCCAGCACCGTGTTCACCGGCACCTTCGTGCAGGGCATCGTCAGCTTCGCCTACCGGGTGAGCAGCTATCCGGGCAACGGATCGCTCCAGTTCCTCATCGACGGCGTCGTGGTGTACTCGGATTCGGGCGACACCGGCCTTTGGGAGGCCTATTCCACGAACATCACGGCCGGTGCGCACACCCTCGAGTGGCGCTACAACAAGACGCTTACCTTCGGCTGCCGCTTCGCCTTCCCGGCCGGCAGCCCCCCGGGAACGCTGCCTACGTACCCGAACTGCCAGGACCGCGCCTGGATCGACACGGTGAACCTGCCCCTCGCGGCGCCGGTCGCGCTCACGATCGGCAAGGCCGGCACGGGCACGGGGACGGTCACCTCGACCCCCGCGGGCATCTCCTGCGGTGCGACGTGCACGGCGAACATCGTCGCGGGCACGTTCGTGCAGCTCACGCCCACCGCGTCGCCCGGCTCGGCGTTCACGGGCTGGAGCGGCGGAGGCGGCGCGTGCTCGGGCACGGGGCCGTGCTTCTTCACGCTGAACGGCGCGACGACGCTCACCGCCACGTTCGATACGCCCTCGGTCGCCACGCCGCGCCTCGCGAACATCTCCACGCGCATGCAGGTGCTCACGGGCAACGACGTGCTGATCGGCG
>CAZPLW010000226.1:0-6998 GCA_964587315.1 uncultured Lysobacter sp. | reverse complement strand
CTCGCCGAGACCTTCCACACGCAGGGCTTCTACGCCCGCGAGTCGGCGCTCCTCACCGCCCTCGCGGGACCGGCGCCAGCGAAAGGCGCTTCGGCGAGGCGATCGCCTCCCGCTTCGTCGGGATCGTGACGTAGTCGACCGCGGCCCAGCGCCCGGCGAAGTTGCCGTACCAGGGCGAGAGTCGGTTGCCCGACTGCCCGGTGGATTGCATAAAGAGCGAGCGGTCGAGGTCCGCGAGGTCGTAGATCGCGCGAAGGCTCGCCGCGTGGCGGTTGGCGAAAGGACGCGCCTCGTCCCGCACGTGCGTGTGGCCCACGTTCACCGAATAGGTGTCGCCCGGCGTGGGCACGGGCAGGTTGAACCCGCGCGCGAGCCAGGACACGGCGCCAAAGGGCCGGTGGTCGTTGGCCGCCTGGTGCGCCTCGCCCCAGCGCCAGCCCGCCTCGGGGCCGAAGCGCGTCGCGAGGTCGGCCGCGGCCAGGTCCATCGCGCGCGCCGCGAGCTGCGGGCACGTCTCGGTCTCCGGGGTCCTCACGTCGTCGCACCAGGCCGAGGCGCTGCCCGTCATCACCTCGATCATGAAGGCCGCGCGGTGGTCCCAGAAATCGTTGAAGAGCTCGCCCAGCTCGTCGGCGTAGACCAGGCGCGTGAGCTCGCGATGCCAGGCCGCGAAGACCAGGGGCGCGGGCGAATCGGCGCGCATCACGCCATCCCAGCCCCTGGCGAGCTCGAGCGCGCGCTTCCCCCCCTCGGTCTGCGGCGCCGAGGCGAGGAAGACCGGCAGCATCGCCCTGGCGAGCGCCGATTCCGCGTCGGCCTGGATGCGGCGCATGGAAGCGACGTCGTGCTTGTCCTGCGCGAGCAGGAGCGCCGCGATGCGGTTCGCGCGGTAAGGCGGATTCCAGTCCGCGGTGAGGAAGGGCTTGAAATCCGACGGCACGATGCGGTGGTTCGCGGTGACGATGGCGCCCGTGGCCGGGTCCGTGGCCGCCGGCATCCGCTCGAACGGCGCGAAGCCCTGCCAGTCGTACTTCGCGTCCCAGCCCGGCACCGGCACGCGGCCCATGGCCTCGTTGTCGGCCCGGCGCAGCGGGATGCGCGCCGGCGCGACCAGGCCGATGTGCCCGCTCACGTCCGCGTACACGATCGACTGCTGCGGCGCGTGGTAGTCCTTCAGCGAGGCGACGAAGTCCGGGGCGCTCGCGGCGCGGTTCATCTCCAGGCCCGCGCGCGCCGTGGCGTTGTTCTCGTCGAGCGCGGCCCACGCGAGCGAGAGCACGTAGCCCTTCGGGGCGGCGCCCGCGGCGCTCGCCACGGCGTCCGAGATGACGGGGCCGTGGCGCGTCTCGCGCACGAGGATCCGGCGCTGCTCGCCGCCCACGCGGATGCGCTCCTCGCGGATGCGGAACGGCTTCGGGCCCTCGGGCGTGTCGTAGCTGTCCGCCTCCTTCGCCGACAGCCGCTCGACGAAGAGGTCCTGCGTGTCGCCGAGCGTCGTGGTCATCGTCCAGGCGAGGCGGTCGTTGCGCCCGAGCACGACGTACGGCAGCCCCGGCAGCGTCGCGCCGACCAGCTTGAGCTCGGGCGTCTCGAGGTGGGCGAAGTACCAGATGGCGGGCGCCTGCAGGCCCAGGTGCGGGTCGTTCGCGAGCAGCGGCTTGCCGGTCGTGGTGCGCGTGCCCGCGAGCACCCAGTTGTTGGACCCGTGGGCCTCGCCGGGATCGGGCGAGGCAGCGAGCAGCCTTCGCGCGGCGTCCTCCACCGGCGGGTAGAGCGCGCGGAAGTCCGGGAGCGGCTGCACGGGGTCTCCCGGGTACGGCGCGAGGAACTGCGCGAGCTGCGCGGGCGCGAGCTTCGCGGACAGGCGCAGGCGCGCGAGCTCGGTGCGCCAGTTGCCCGAGAGGTCCCACGCCATCACGAGCATCCAGCCGAGCGAGTCCTCGACGCGCCAGGGTTCGGGCCGCACGCGCATCGCGAGGAACTCCAGCGGCAGCACCGGCTCCTCGGCGAGGAAGGCGTTCACGCCGCGCGCGTAGGCCTCCAGGCTCGCCATCGTCTCGGCATCGAGCTTCTCCGCCATGCGCTCGGCCACGCGGGCGATGCCCAGCGTGCGCATGAGCTTGTCGGCCTCGAAGGTGCGCTCGCCCAGGATCTCCGACAATCGCCCGGCCGCGACGCGGCGCTGCAGTTCCATCTGCCAGAGGCGGTCCTGCGCGTGCACGTAGCCCAGGGCGAAGTGCGCGTCGCGCTCGGTGGCCGCGAAGACGTGCGGGATGCCCTCCGCGTCGCGCAGGATCTCGACGGGATCCTGCAGCCCCGGCGCGACGATCTCGCCCTCGAGGCGGGGCAGCGACTGCCAGAGGTAGAGGCCGGCGCCGGCGAGGACCGCCACCGGGACGGCCGCGACGGCCAGGGCGGCGAGGCGAAGGGCGCGCGAGGCCAAGCGCCGGTCAGCGAGCGCGGCTGCGGCGGGTGCCGCGATTCGGGTTGTTCTCCTGGTCCAGCTTCCTGCGGAACTCGTCATCCTGCTTCTGCTGGTCCCGCTCCACCTGCTCCCGGGCCGCCGCCTCGCGTTCGCGCATCTCCTGCTCGGCCTTCTCGGCGGAGAAGGGCTCGGCGGGCTTCTCGGGCGCGGCGGCCTTCTTCGCGCCCGGCGGCTCGCCGTACTCGGCTTCGTAGGCTGCCGCCTCCATCCGCTTCTGCGTGGCCATGCGCGCGTTCTGGTTCACCGCGAAGATGGCGATGAACAGCAGCGCCATCATCCCGCCGCCCGCGAACTTGGCCATGCGCGCCCAGTCCCGCGGCACTTCGCGCGGCTTCACCAGCGTGCGCGCAAGCGTCTCGGGGGCGACCTGCGCGGCGAAGGCGGCCGCCTGGCGATCGACGATCGCCTCGGGCTGCGGAGAGGCGAGGGACGCGTCGTAGGCGGCGCGCGTCTTGTCGTCGCCCAGGATGTGCCAGGCCTCGCGCAGCGCGTAGATGCCGGCCCTCGCCTCCTCGCCGCCTTGCTCCTCGAAGCGCGCGATGCGCCGCCTGCAGGCCGCGCCGATGATCTCGCGCGGGGCGGCGGGCGGCACGCCCACCAGCTCGTAGAGCGTCTTCTTCATTGCAGGTCCTGGAGCGGGGCGACCTTCATCACCTCCTCGAGGGTGGTGATGCCCTGCGCCACCTTCATCGCGCCGGAGACGCGCAAGGGGCGCATGCCGGCCTTGTAGGCGGCCTGGGTGAGCGCGCCCAGGTCGGGCGAGGCCACGAGCAGGCGCTTCACGTCGCTCGACATCGACATGATCTCGTAGATGCCGACGCGGCCCAGGAAGCCGGTGTTGCGGCACTCGACGCAGCCCACGGCCCGCCAGACCTCGGTCGGCGGGGTCGACTTGAAGGGCAGGCAGAGCGCATTCCACGTCGCGTGCTCCTCCTCGCGCTGGAACGGCACCTTCTGCTTGCAGTGCGGGCAGAGCACGCGCACGAGGCGCTGGGCCATGACGCCCAGGAGCGTGGAGGCGAGCAGGTAGGCGGGCGCGCCCAGGTCCACCAGCCGCGAGATCGACGAGGGCGCGTCGTTCGTGTGCAGCGTCGAGAGGACCAGGTGGCCCGTGAGCGCCGCCTGCACGGCCATGTCGGCCGTCTGCAGGTCGCGGATCTCGCCCACCATGATGATGTCCGGGTCCTGGCGCATGAGCGCGCGCACGCCGGCGTCGAAGGTGAGGCCGATGTCCGCGTTCACCTGCATCTGGTTCAGGCGCGCGTCGATCATCTCGATCGGGTCCTCGATCGTGCAGACGTTCACCTCCGGCGTCGCCAGCTGCTTGAGCGTCGTGTAGAGCGTGGTCGTCTTGCCCGATCCGGTGGGGCCCGTCACCAGGAGGACCCCGCCGGGCTGCTTGATCATGTGCTGCCAGGTCTCGTGCTCGTCCTTGTTGAACCCGAGGTCCGCGAAGTCGCGCTGCAGCACCTCGGGATCGAAGATGCGCATCACCACCTTCTCGCCGTGCGCCGTGGGCAGCGTGGACAGGCGCAGCTCGATCTCCTCGCCGTCGGGCATGCGCGTCTTGATGCGGCCGTCCTGCGGGCGGCGCTTCTCCATCACGTCCATGCGCCCGAGGATCTTGATGCGCGCCGTCATCGCGACGAGCACCGGGTAGGGGATCTGGTAGACCTCGTGCAGCACGCCGTCGATGCGGAAGCGGATGATGCCCACGTCGCGGCGGGGCTCGAGGTGGATGTCGCTCGCGCGCTGGTCGAAGGCGTACTGCCAGAGCCAGTCGACGAGGTGGACGATGTGGTGGTCGTTCGCGTCGAGCTGGCGGCCGGCCTTGCCGAGCTCCACCAGCTGCTCGAAGTTGGACAGGCCCGAGGTCTGCACCCCGGCCTTCTCCGCGCGCTTCACGCTCTTGGCGAGGTTGTAGAACTCGCCCTGGTAGCGCTCGATGTCCGCGGGGTTCGCGATCACGCGCCGGATCGACAGGCGCAGCATCTGCGCGAGCTCGGTCTCCCAGGCGCGCTGGAAGGGCTCGGCGGTCGCGATCGTGACCTCCTTGCCGTTCACCTCCACGGGCAGGATGCCGCGGCGCTGCGCGTAGTCGACGCTCATCACGTCGGTGACCGCGCGCAGGTCGATCTTGAGCGGATCGATGTGATAGAAGGGCATCCCCAGGCGCGCGCCCAGCCACGCGGTGAGCGTCTCGGCGTTGAGCGGGCCGTTGGGCGGGACCGTCGAGCGAAGGCGCGCCTCGCTGATCACCGTCACGGGATGGCGGCCCGCCCGCTGGTTGCGGTAATCGGCGACGAGGCGCGCGGCGTCCTCGCGGGCGACGCGACCGTCCTGCACCAGCCATTCGAGCACTTCCTTCAGCTGGAGCTTGCGGTCGACGCCGGTGGCGGCAGGGGCGGTGGCCATGGAGTGAAACTATAGTCGTTTCGCCCCCCGCCGGCCACCGGGGCGCGGGGCTATTTCCCCGGGGCGACCATGAGCCCGTTGAATCGGCGCTGGGCCTGGGGCACCACCACGAGTCCCTTCTTCGCGGCGAAGTCGAGGATCGGATAGAAAAGCGGCACCAGCGGCTGGTCCGCCATGGCGAACTGGATCGCACGCTCGAGCTTCGCCTGGCGCAACTCCTCGTCCATCGTGACGAGCGTCTCGTCGAGCAGCGAGTCGACCACCGGGTTCGTGTAGCGCGTGCGGTTGGCCGTGCCGAAACCCTTGGCGGGATTCCAGCTCGCCACCAGCGCCCTCAGGCTGTTGGAGGCCTCCTCGGCGCCGTATTGCGCGGCGAACGCGCTGAACTCCTGCTTCGTGGCGCGCGTGAAGAACACGGCGCCCGGAAGGGTCTCCACTTCGGCCTTGAGGCCGATGCGCGTCCACATCTGGGCGACGGCCTGCGCGATGCCGGCATCGTTCGGGTAGCGGTCGGACGTGGTGTGCAGGACGATGCGGAAACCCTCGCCCCATCCGGCTTCCTTGAGGAGTGCCTGGGCCTTCGCCGGATCGTGGGGATCGGGCTTGAGCGCCTTGCTCGACCCCGGGAAATCCGGCGACAGGAGCTGGCCCGCGGGGATGCCGCTGCCTTCCATCACGCGCTTCACCAGGAGGTCCCGATTGATGGCGAGCGAGAGGGCTTTCCTCACGCGCGGGTCCTTGAGCGGATTGGACGCGAGCGCCTTGCCGTCCTTGGCCGTGACGAAGGGCGAGACGTCGCGCGCCGAATCGAGGGCCACGTAGTGGACGACGGCCACCGCGCCGCGGAAGTGGCCGAATCGCCCGTCCTTGCGCAGGCGCTCCAGGTCCGCGGTGGGCACGGCGTCGATGGCGTCCACCTGCCCCGACAGCAGGGCGGCAAGACGCGTGGGGTCCTTCCCGATGGACTTCTCGGTCACCCTCGCCCACTGCGCCTTGGGACCCCAGTACCGGTCGTTGCGCTCCACCACGAGGCGCTCGCCGTTCACCCATTCCACCAGCTTGTAGGGGCCGGTGCCGATGGCCGCCTTGCCGGAGTTGAAGTCCGCCGTCGTCGCGCCCTTCGCGACCTTCGCCGACACGATGAAGACGTTCGACAGGTCGTTGGGCAGCATCGGATTGGGCGCCTTGGTGCGCAGGACGATCGTGTGGTCGTCCACCTTCGTGGCCTTCTCGATGCCGCGCGTGTACTGCGAGAACGAGTTGGGCGAGTTGGGCACGTTGGGCACGCGCTCGATCGTGAAGAGCACGTCGTCGGCCGTGAAGGGCGAGCCGTCATGGAAGGTGACGCCCTTCCTCAGCTTGAATTCCCAGGTGAGGTCGTCGACCAGCTTCCACCGCTCCGCGAGGGCGGCCCGGGGCTTGAGTTTCGCGTCGAGCACGACGAGCTTGTCGTACAGGTACTGGTGGGACGAGGACGTGGGGAACGAGGCGAAGAAATGCGGATCGAGCGTGTTCAGCTCGCTCTTGGTGCCCAGCAACAGGTTCTGGGCGGCCGCCGGAAAGGCGAGGAGCGATGCCGCGAGGAGGGCGAGGAGTCGTTTCATGGCGGAGGGTCGACGAGGTTGGCCGTCCCGCATTGTGTCGCAAATCGGCGAGAATGGCCGCTCCCGTCCCACGCCCCCACGACACGACCATGCCCGCCCCCCGCATCGCCCTCGCCGCCTTCATGCTCGAATCGAATGCCCACTCGCCGGTGGCCACGAAGTCCGAGTTCGCCACGAACTACCTCTGCTACGGCGGCGACATGGTGGCCGACTGGAAAGGCGAGCACCCGCGCCGCCCCAAGACCCAGGCGGGCTTCGTCGCCCGCCCGGACGACGCGGAGGACGGCCCGCGCTCGTACAACTACACGGACATGGAATCACGCTAGCGAAGCGCTCGGAATCACGCAGAACGGCCCCGACAATCGGGGCCGTTCTGCTGCATGCGCCTGCGGAGTGGACTAGCCGGTGTGAAAGCGATAGCCAACGTTTCGCACCGTCTCGATGAACGTGTCGAATCCGTCGTCTATCTTGGCGCGCAGCCGCCTCACGTGCAC
>CAZPLW010000225.1:0-7009 GCA_964587315.1 uncultured Lysobacter sp. | reverse complement strand
CCCGGGGGCGTGGTGCGCTAGCACCCCTCTGGAGAAGGCGGCGAGGCTCCGGCCCGCGGCCTCGCGGGCCGCGCAGCCCGGCCTGGCGGGGGCGGGCGAAGCCGTCCCCGGCCTCGCGGCCGACCTCGGCGCCTTCCGAGCGCAGAGCCTGGAAGGCATGGACGCGGTCGCTGCGAGTCCGGGCATTGCGCTCGGCGAGCCGATCCTGCGCGAAGCCGCGGCGCGCGGCCTCGAGATCGTCGGCGACATCGAGATCTTCGGCCGCGAAGTGGCCCGCCAGGCGCCCGGCGCCACGGTGATCGGCGTGACCGGCACGAACGGCAAGAGCACGGTGACGGCCCTCGCGGGCGCGATGGCGCGCGCGGCGGGCCGGCGCACCGTCGTGGCCGGCAACATCGGCCGGCCCGTGCTGGAGGCGCTCCTCGAGGCCGAGTCGCAGGGGCACCCGGACTGCTACGTGATCGAGCTCTCGAGCTACCAGCTGGAGACGACCTCGAGCCTCTGCCTCGCCTCGGCGACGATGCTCAACCTCACGCAGGACCACCTCGACCGCTACGGCTCGATGCCCCGGTACGCCGAGGCGAAGTCGCGCATCTTCCGCCGCTGCCGCACGCGCGTGCTCAACCGCGACGACGCGTGGAGCCGCGGCATGGCGGGCGGCGACACCGTCACCTTCGGGCTGGGCGAGCCGCGGGGCGATCGCGAGTGGGGACTCGTGCAGGGGCAACTCGTGGTGGGACGCGAGCCGATCGCCTCCCTCGACGAGCTGCCCATGCCGGGCCTGCACAACGCCGCCAACGCGCTCGCGGCGCACGCGCTTTGCCGCACCGCCGGCCTGGCGGGCGAGCCGCTCGCCCGCGCGATCCGCGAGTTCCGGGGCCTGCCGCACCGCGTCGAGCGGGTGGCCGAATCGAAGGGCGTCGTGTTCCTGGACGATTCCAAGGGCACGAACGTCGGCGCCACGGTGGCGGCCCTCGACGGGCTCGCCTCGCCGGCCGTGCTCATCGCCGGCGGCGACGGCAAGGGGCAGGACTTCTCCCCGCTCGCCCCGGCCGTGAAGGCGAAGGCCCGCGCGGTGGTCCTCATCGGCCGCGACGCGCCGGCCGTCGAACGGGCGCTCGCGGCGACCGGCGTGCCGATCGTGCGAGCCGCGACCATGGACGCCGCCGTCGAGGCCGCCTTCGCGCTCGCGGTGGCCGGCGACTCGGTGCTGCTCTCGCCCGCGTGCGCGAGCCTCGACATGTTCGCCAACTACGCCGAGCGCGGCCGCGTGTTCGCCGCCGCCGCCCGGGCGCTGGCGAAGCGGGGGGAGGGCTGATGCTCTACAACCCCGCCCGCCGCGACCCCGCCCTCGACATGGGCCTGCTGTGGAGCGCGCTGCTGCTCGCCGCGGTGGGCCTGGTGATGGTCTACTCCGCGTCCATCGCGATGGCGGAGGCCGAGCGCTTCACGGGCTTCCGTTCCCACTACTTCCTCTCGCGCCACGGCGCCTACCTCGCCATCGGCGTGGCGGCGGCCTTCCTCGCCTTCCGCATCCCGGTGCAGGTCTGGCAGCGCGCCTCGCCGTTCCTGTTCGTGGCCGGCGTCGCGATGCTGGTGCTGGTCATCATCCCCGGCGTGGGCCGCGAGGTGAACGGCGCGCGGCGCTGGATCCCGCTGGGGCCGGCCGGGTTCCAGCCCTCGGAGGTGATGAAGCTGCTCGTCGTGCTCTACGCCGCGGACTACACCGTGCGCAAGGCGGCCTTCATGCACGACTTCCGCAAGGGCTTCCTGCCGATGTTCGGCGTGATGTTCATCATCGCGGGCCTGCTGCTGCGCGAGCCGGACTTCGGCGCCCTCGTGGTCGTGACGACGATCGCGATGGCGATCCTCTTCCTGGGCGGCCTCAACTGGCGCCTCTTCGTGGGGCTCGCGATCCTGCTCGCGGCGGCGTTCGTCGTGCTGATCGTCTCCTCGCCCTACCGCCTGCAGCGCATCCTCGGGTTCATGGATCCGTGGGCCGACGCCTACGGCAAGGGCTACCAGCTCTCGCATTCGCTCATCGCCTTCGGGCGCGGGGAATGGTTCGGCGTGGGCCTGGGCGCCTCGGTCGAGAAGCTCTTCTACCTGCCCGAGGCGCACACGGACTTCCTCATGGCCGTGATCGCCGAGGAGCTGGGCTTCGTCGGCGTGGCCGGCGTGATCACGCTCTTCCTCTTCCTCGTGGTGCGCGCCTTCGCCGTCGGGCGCCAGGCCACCAGCCTCGAGCGCTACTACGCGGCGCTCGTCGCGCAGGGCATCGGCGTGTGGATCTCCGCGCAGGCCTTCATCAACATGGGCGTGAACATGGGACTGCTGCCCACCAAGGGCCTCACGCTCCCGTTCCTCTCGTTCGGCGGCACCGGCATCGTGGTGAACTGCGTCGCCGTGGCGATCCTGCTGCGCATCGACTGGGAAAACCGGTACCTCATGAAGGGAGGCTCGCTGTGAGCCGCACCCTGCTCGTCATGGCGGCCGGGACCGGCGGACACGTGTTCCCCGGCATCGCGATCGCGAAGGAGATGGCCGCGCGCGGCTGGTCCATCGCGTGGATGGGCACGCCGGCCGGGATGGAGGGCAAACTCGTCGCCGAGGCCGGGTTCCCGATGCACGCGGTCGCGATGGCCGGCGTGCGCGGCAAGGGAAAGCTCGCCTGGCTGCTGCTTCCCATGCGGCTGATCTTCGCCTTCTGGCAGGCGACGCTCGTGATCTTCCGCGTGCGTCCCGACGTGGTGCTCTCGATGGGCGGCTACGTCGCGTTCCCCGGCGGCATGATGGCGGTGCTCTGGGGCAAGCCCCTCGTGGTGCACGAGCCGGGGGCGACCGCGGGCCTCACCAACCGCGCCCTCGCCCTCGTGGCCGACCGCGTCGTCGTGGGCATGGAAGGCGCCTTCGAGGCGCGCACGGGTCACGCGATCGGCGACCGCATCCCCAGGCCCCGGCGCGTCGAATGGCTGGGCACGCCGGTGCGCGAGGCCATCGCGCAGGTCGCGGCGCCCGATTCGCGCTATGCCGGCCGCACGGGCCCGCTGCGGCTCCTCGTGGTGGGCGGCAGCCTGGGCGCGCAGACGCTCAACGACCTCATCGTGGCCGCCCTCGCCGCCATGCCGGAGGCCGGGCGCCCGGAGGTCGTGCACCAGGCGGGCGAGCGGAACATCGCCGCGCTCGACGCCGCCTACGCGAAGGCCGGCGTGAAGGCGCAGACCGTGGCCTTCGTCGACGACATGGCCGCGCGCTACGCGTGGTGCGACGTGCTCGTGTGCCGCGCCGGGGCCATCACGGTGGCCGAGATCGCCTGCGCGGGCGTGGCCGCCATCCTCTTCCCGCTGCCCTGGTTCGTGGCGGACGAGCAGGCGGGCAACGCGATGTTCCTGGAGCGGCACGAGGCCGGCATCCGCCTCGCGCAACTCGAGACCACGCCCGAGGGCTTCGCGTCGCTCCTCGCCTCGCTCACGCGCGAGAAGCTGGCGGCGATGGCTTCGAAGGCCCGGGCGCTCGGCCGACCGGAGGCGACCGCGCGTTGCGCGGATCTCTGCGAAGCGCTCGCGGGGCGTCTCGGAGGCGACGCCGCGTGAGGCACAAGATCAACCACATCCACTTCGTCGGCATCGGCGGCTCCGGCATGTCCGGCATCGCCGAGGTCCTCGCGAGCCTGGGCTACACCGTGACCGGCACCGACATCGCCGAGAGCCCGACGGTGCGGCGCCTGCGCGAGCTGGGCATCCGCGTCGAGATCGGCCACGACGCCTCGCGCATCGCCGGCGCCGACGCGGTCGTCGTCTCCTCGGCCGTGAAGCCCGACAACCCCGAGGTGGTGGCCGCCCGCGAGGCGCGCGTGCCCGTGGTGCCGCGCGCGATGATGCTGGCCGAGCTCATGCGCTTCAAGCAGGGCATCGCGGTGGCGGGCACGCACGGCAAGACGACCACCACGTCGCTCATCGCCGCCATCCTCGTCGAGGCGGGGCTCGACCCCACCGTGGTGATCGGCGGGCGCCTCAACTCCATCGGCACCAACGCGCGCCTGGGCAAGGGCGAGCTGCTGGTCGCGGAGGCGGACGAGTCCGACGCGTCCTTCCTCTACCTGCAGCCGGTGATCTCGGTGGTCACCAACATCGACGCCGACCACATGGAGACCTACGGCCAGGACTTCGAGCGCCTGAAGGGCGCGTTCACGGAGTTCCTGGGCCACCTGCCGTTCTACGGGCTCGCCGTGGTCTGCGCCGACGACGAGAACGCGCGCGCGATCCTGAAGAGCGTCTGGCGGCCGCTCGTCACCTACGGCATCCGCTCGGCCGATGCCGACCTGCGGGCGAAGGACGTCCGCTGGGACGCCGGCCGCATGCGCTTCAGGGCCGTGAACGGCAGCGCGCCCCTCGAGGTGACGCTCAATCTCCCGGGCGAGCACAACGTGCTGAACGCGCTCGCCGCCATCGCCGTCGGCCGCGAGGTGGGCGCCCCCGACGCGGCCATCGCCAAGGCGCTCGCGGGGTTCACCGGGGTGGGCCGGCGCTTCCAGCGCTACGGCGAGGTCGCGCTCGAGGCGGGCGGGCACTTCGCGCTCGTGGACGACTACGGCCACCACCCGGCGGAGATGGCGGCCACGCTCGCCGCCGCGCGCGGCGCGTTCCCGGGCCGGCGGCTCGTGCTCGCCTTCCAGCCGCACCGCTTCACGCGCACGCGCGATCTCTTCGAGGATTTCGTCCGCGTGCTCTCGACGGCCGACGCGCTCGTGCTCGCCGACGTCTATCCCGCCGGCGAGGCGCCCATCGTGGCCGCCGACGGGCGCACGCTCGCGCGCGCACTGCGCGTCGCGGGCAAGGTCGATCCGGTGTTCGTCGATAGCGCGGCCGAGATGGCGGCGGCGGTGCGCTCGGTGGTGCGCGACGGCGACGTCGTCGTGACGATGGGGGCGGGCTCCATCGGCGGCCTCGCGCCGGATCTCGCGCGTTCGCACAAGGCGGCGGCATGATCGCCACCCCGATCCATCCCCTCGCCCAGGCCGCGCTCGGCCAGGGCGCGCTCGCGGGCGGGCCGCAGGCGCTGCGCGGCGTGATGCGCGAGAGCGAGCCCATGGACCGCCACGTGAGCTGGCGCGCGGGCGGGCGCGCGAAGGTCTTCTACCAGCCGGCCGACGTGGCCGACCTGCAGTCCTTCCTCGCGACGCGGCCCGCGGGCGAGCCGGTGCTCTTCGTCGGCCTGGGCAGCAACCTGCTCGTGCGCGACGGCGGCTTCGACGGCGTCGTGATCTACACCCACCATGCGCTCGGCGGCATCCGCGCGGCGGGCGAGGCGGGCCCGCGCCGCACCTTCGTCGCGGGCGCCGGCGTCCCGGCCCCCCACCTCGCGCGCTTCGTCGCGCGCCAGGATTGCGAGGGCGGCGAGTGGCTGGCGGGCATCCCCGGGACCCTGGGCGGCGCGCTCGCCATGAACGCGGGCTGCTACGGCGGCGAGACCTGGAACCACGTGGTGGACGTGACGACGGTCGATCGCGCCGGCACGCTGCGCCTGCGCACGAGCCTCGACTACGACATCGGCTACCGGCACGTCGCGCGCAAGGGCGCCGGGGACGAGTGGTTCGTGGCCGGCACGTTCGCCTTCGCGCCGGGATCGAAGGACGCGGCGATGGCGCGCATGAAGTCGCTCCTCGAGAAGCGCGTCGCTTCGCAGCCGCTCGCCCGCCTCAACGCGGGCAGCGTCTTCCGCAACCCGGAGGGCGACCACGCCGCGCGACTCATCGAGTCCTGCGGCCTCAAGGGCCGGCGCATCGGCGCGGCCGAGGTGTCGCAGAAACACGCCAACTTCATCGTGAACACGGGGGGCGCGCGGGCCTCGGACATCGAGTCCCTCATCGAGGAAGTTCGCGCCGAGGTGAAGGCGAAGACGGGCGTCGCGCTCGTTCCGGAAGTGCGCATCGTCGGCCGCCCGGAGGCCGCCCATGGCTGACGCGCGCCGCATGGGCAAGGTGGCCGTGCTGATGGGCGGGCCCTCGGCCGAGCGCGAGATCTCGCTCATCTCCGGCAAGGCCGTGCTGGGCGCGCTTCGCGAGAAGGGCGTCGACGCGCATGCCTTCGACCCGAAGGAGCGCGAGCTCTTCGACCTGAAGCGCGAGGGATTCGACCGCGCCTTCATCGCGCTGCACGGCCGGTTCGGCGAGGACGGCACCGTGCAGGGCGCGCTCGAGGTGATGGGCATCCCGTACACCGGCAGCGGCGTGATGGCCTCGGCCCTCGCCATGGACAAGTGGCGCACGAAGCTCGTGTGGATCGCGGCGGGCATCCCCACGCCGCGCTTCGCGATCGCGGACGCCGGCTCGGATTTCCAACGCATCGTCGAGACGCTGGGGCTGCCGCTCTTCGTGAAGCCGGCCCACGAGGGCTCCACGCTGGGCATCACGAAGGTGCGCACGGCGGCGGACCTCGCCCCGGCCGTCACCTTCGCGGCCACCTTCGATCCGCTCGTGATCGTCGAGGAGTTCGTGGACGGCCAGGAGCTCACGGCCTCGATCCTGGGCGACAAGGCGTTGCCGCTCGTGCGCATCGAGGCGCCCGGCGGCAACTACGACTACCAGAACAAGTACTTCACCGACGACACGAAGTACCACTGCCCGGCCGGCGTGCGTCCCGACGTCGAGGCCGCCATCCGCCGCGACGCGCTGGCGTCCTTCCGCGTGCTCGGCTGCCGCGGCTGGGGGCGCGCCGACGTGATGCTTCGCGCGGACGGCACGTACTCGTTCCTGGAGATGAACACCTCGCCGGGCATGACCGGGCACAGCCTCGTGCCCATCGCCGCCCGGGCGGTCGGGCTTTCCTATCCGGACCTCTGCCTGCGCATCCTCGAAGGCGCCACGCGGGAGGCCGCGCGATGAGCCCGAAGGCGGCCCTTTTCGCGCGCGCCGCGGCCGGCGCCCTCGCCATCGGCGCGCTCGCGGGCGGCGGCTGGTTCGGCTGGGACGCGCTCGCGCGCCGGCCGATCGCCGAGGTGCGCTTCACCG
>CAZPLW010000224.1:0-7031 GCA_964587315.1 uncultured Lysobacter sp. | reverse complement strand
CCCCGGGCAGCCCGCCGGGGCCGGGGCCCGCCGGGGGCGCGATCCTCTCGACGCGACTCGACTCGGTCGCGCTCATCCTCGCGGAAACGCCGGTCTCCGCGCAGGCGCTCGAGCCCCTCCTCGACGCGCTCGCCGCCGCCGCCGCGGCCGTCGCCGTCGAGGGCCTCGTGGACGAGCAATGGCGGCCGGTGTCCGACACGCCGCAGGGCGCGTGGCGCGAGCTTCGCGCCGGCCTCCAGCTCGCGAGCCGCGCGGGTCCCGTGCCGGAGGAGGAGATCGCGGCCTTCAACGACACGGTGGCCGGCTTCGCCGCCTCGATCAACGCGGTGTCGCAGCGCGAGAGCCCGGCGCTCGCCGCCGCGCGCGCCCGCGAGCTGGACCGCTTCTGCGCCGAGGCCGATTTCGAGGTCGCGGTGAACGTGCGCACGGGCGCCGCCTCGCCGTTCGGCGTGACGCGCGTGAAGGCGCTCGCCCTCGAGCACGGCTATGCCGAGCGAGCCGACGGCTCGTTCGAGCGCCGCGCGCCCGACGGATCGTCCACCACCCTGCGCTTCGCCGATCCCGATGCCGGCGGCAAGGCGTGGGTGCAGGGCCTCACCTTCGCGCTCGACGTGCCGCTGGTGCCGCGCCCGCACGAGCCCTGGGCGGGCCTGGCGGCGACGGCGGCGGAGTTGGCGAGGGTCCTGGGCGGCGGGCTCGTCGACGACCCGCGCAAGCCCCTCGGCCCGGCCGGGATCGCCGCCATCCGCCGCTCGCTGGAGCAGGTGGCGGCCCGCATGGACGCGCAGGGCATTCCCGCCGGCGGAGCGCTCGCGCGCCGGCTGTTCGCCTGACCATGTCCGCGCCGCGCGCCGCCGAGGCGCGGGCCCGCGAGCTGCGCCGCGAGATCGAGCGGCACAACCGCCTGTACTACGTCGACGACGCGCCCGAGATCAGCGACGCGGCCTGGGACGAGCTCCTGCGCGAGCTGCAGGCGCTGGAGGCCGCGCATCCGGACCTCGTGACGCCGGAGTCGCCCACCCAGCGCGTGGGCGCCACGCCGAGCGAGTCATTCCCGGAAGTGCGCCACCGCGTGCCCATGCTCTCGCTCGCCAACGCCTTCAGCGACGAGGACGTGGCGGGCTTCGACCGCCGCTGCCGCGAGGCCCTCGGGGCGGAGCCGGTCGAATACTCGTGCGAGCCCAAGTTCGACGGGCTCGCCGTGAGCCTCGCCTACGAGCACGGCCGCTTCGTGCGCGGCGCCACGCGCGGCGACGGCAGCCAGGGCGAGGACGTCACCGCGAACCTGCGCACCATCCGCGCCATCCCGCTCGAACTGGAAGGGTCCGCGCCGGCGCTGCTCGAGGTGCGCGGCGAAGTGCTCATGCTGCGGCGCGATTTCGAGTCGCTCAACCGGCGGCAGGCCGAGGCCGGCGAGAAGACTTTCGTGAACCCCCGCAACGCCGCGGCCGGCAGCCTGCGACAGCTCGACCCGAGGCTCACGGCCCGGCGGCGTCTTTCGTTCTATGCCTACGGCCTGGGCGCCCACGAGGGCCTCGAGCTGCCGGCCACCCACGCCGCGCTCCTCGACCGGCTCGCGGCGATGGGCTTTCCCGTGGCGAAGGACCGCCGCGTCGTCGCGGGGGAGCCGGGGCTGCTCGCGTTCTACGCGCAGGTCGGCGCGAAGCGCGCGCTGCTGCCCTTCGACATCGACGGTGTCGTCTACAAGGTGAACCGTTTCGCGGACCAGGAGCGGCTCGGCTTCGTCGCGCGCGCGCCGCGCTGGGCCGTGGCGCACAAGTTCCCGGCGGAGGAGGCGACCACGGAGCTGCTCGACATCTCGGTGCAGGTGGGACGCACGGGCGCCATCACGCCGGTCGCGCGGCTCGCGCCCGTGTTCGTGGGCGGCACCACGGTGTCCAACGCCACGCTGCACAACGAGGACGAGATCCGGCGCAAGGAAGTCTGGCGCCGCGACACGGTCGTCGTGCGCCGCGCGGGCGACGTCATTCCCGAGGTGGCGCGCGTCGCGAAGCCCGGGCCGCGCGAGGAGGGCGACCGCTTCGTCATGCCGACGGCGTGCCCCGAGTGCGGGTCGGCGATCGTGAAGCTGGAGGGCGAGGCCATCGCGCGCTGCTCCGGGGGCCTCGTGTGTCCCGCGCAGCGCAAGGCCGCCCTGCTGCATTTCGCCTCGCGCCGGGCCGTGGACATCGAGGGGCTGGGCGACAAGCTGGTGGACCAGCTCGTCGATGCGGGGCTCGTGCGCACGCCGGCCGACCTCTACACGCTCGGGATCGCGAAGCTCGCGGCCCTCGAGCGCATGGCGGAGAAGTCGGCCGCCAACGTCGTGGCGGCCATCGCGAAGAGCAAGGAGACCACGCTCGCGCGCTTCATCTTCGCGCTGGGCATCCGGCACGTGGGCGAGGTGACGGCCAAGGACCTCGCGGCGCACTTCGGCACGCTCGACGCGCTGATGGCGGCGGACGCCGGCCAGCTCCAGCAGGCGCCGGACGTGGGGCCGGTCGTCGCGGAATCCGTCGCGCGCTTCTTCGCCGAGGCGCACAACCGCGAGGGCATCGAGATGCTGCGGGCCGCCGGCGTGCATTGGACCGAAGGCGAACCCCGGCGCGCGGCCGTGGGCGCCTTCGCGGGTAAGATCGTGGTGCTGACCGGGACGATGGCGGCGATGACGCGCGACGAGGCCCGGGAGCGCATCGAGGCCGAGGGCGGCAAGGTCACGGGCTCGGTGTCGAAGAAGACGGATTTCGTGGTCGCCGGCGAGGAAGCCGGCTCCAAGCTCGACAAGGCGCGCGAGCTGGGCGTCGAGGTGCTCGACGAGGCGGCCTTCCTCGCGAAGCTGGGCGTCGCGTGAGCCGCGCCGGCGCAAGACAAGGACATCAAGGAGCGCACCATCCCATGAAGAAAGTCACCAAGGCCGTCTTCCCCGTCGCGGGACTGGGCACGCGCTTCCTGCCGGCGACGAAGGCCTCGCCCAAGGAGATGCTGCCCATCGTCGACAAGCCGCTCATCCAGTACGCGGTGGAGGAAGCCGTGGCGGCCGGCATCACGGACCTCATCTTCGTCACCGGGCGGGGCAAGCGCGCCATCGAGGACCACTTCGACAAGGCCTACGAGCTCGAGGCGGAGCTGAGCGCGGCCGGCAAGACCAAGCTCCTGAAGGAGGTCCGCAGCCTCCTGCCCGCGGGCGTCAACTGCGTCTACGTGCGCCAGGGCGAGGCGCTCGGCCTGGGCCACGCCGTGCTCTGCGCGCGCTACCTCGTGGGCGACGAGCCCTTCGCGGTCATCCTCGCGGACGACCTCATCGACGCGAAGGTGCCGGTGCTCAAGCAGATGACGGACCTGCAGGCGAAGCACGGCGGCAGCATCGTGGCGGTGCAGGACGTGGCGCCCGAGGACACCGCCTCGTACGGCATCGCCTCCGTCAAGGCCGCGAAAGGACGCCTCGCGCGCATGACCGGCATCGTGGAAAAGCCCAGGCCGCAGGACGCGCCCTCCACGCTGGGCGTCGTGGGCCGCTACGTGCTCTCCCCGCACATCTTCGACCTGCTCGCGCGCACGGAACCCGGCGCCGGGCGCGAGATCCAGCTGACGGACGCCATCGCGCGGCTCCTGCGCGAGGAACCCGTGCATGCCTACGAATTCGAGGGCCGGCGCTACGACTGCGGCTCGAAGATCGGGTATCTCGAGGCGACCGTCGACTACGCGCTCAAGCACGAGGAGGTGGCCGACGAATTCCGCGAGTACCTCGCGCGCGTGATGCAGCCCGGAAAGCCCGCGCGGTGACGCGCGAGCAGGCCGCGCAGCTGCTCGCGGGCGCGCAGCTCGTCCATTCGGCCGAGACCGTCTCGCAAGCGGTGGACCGGGTCGCCGCCGAGATCACCGCGACCCTCGCCGACGAATTCCCCCTGGTCCTCGCCGTCATGGGCGGGGCGGCCGTGTTCGCGGGCCAGCTCCTGCCGAAGCTGCCCTTCGCGCTCGAGTTCGGAGCCATCGAGGCGACGCGCTACGGGAACGGGACCGCCGGCCGCGAGATCGAATGGCGCCTCGCGCCGCGCGAGAACGTCGCCGGCCGCACGGTGCTCGTGGTCGACGACATCCTGGACGAGGGCGTCACGCTCGCGGCGGTGCGCAAGCGGCTCCTCGAGCTGGGCGCGAGCCGCGTGCTCACCGCCGTCTTCGCCGACAAGGCGCTCGGCCGGGCGAAGCCGATCGCCGCCGATTTCGTGGGCCTCGCCGTGCCCGACCGTTACGTCTTCGGATTCGGCATGGACGCCTACGGCCTCTGGCGCAACCTGCCCGCCATCTACGCCTTGAAGGATTGACCATGCTCGCCATCCTGGGAGGCTCCGGCCTCACCGAACTCGCCAGCCTGCGGATCGACCGCAAGCAGATCGTGCGCACGCCCTTCGGCGAGCCGTCGGGGCCGCTCACCTACGGCCACGTCGGCGAGACGGAAGTGGTGTTCCTCGCCCGCCACGGCTACGGCCACACGCTCGCGCCGCACGAGATCAACTACCGCGCCAACCTCTGGGCGCTGCACTCGCGCGGGGTGACGCGGGTGCTCTCCGTCTGCACGGTGGGCGGCATCGCGTCGGAGTTTCCCGCCGGCGCCATCGCGGTGCCCGACCAGATCATCGACTACACGTGGGGCCGCAAGGGCACGTTCTTCGAGGGCGCCGAGCAGCCCGTGGTGCACGTGGACTTCACGCATCCCTACGACGAGCCGACGCGGGCGCTGCTGCTCGAGGCCGCCGTCGACGCGGGCGAAACCGTCGTTCCCCGCGGAACCTACGCGGCCGTGCAGGGCCCGCGCCTCGAGACGGCGGCCGAGGTGAACCGGCTCGACCGCGACGGCGCCCACCTGGTCGGCATGACGGGCATGCCGGAAGCGGCCCTCGCCCGCGAGCTGGGCCTCGCCTATGCGGCCATCGCCGTCGTGGCCAACCCGGCCGCGGGCCGCGCGGGAAGCCGGGAGGCGATCTCGCTCGACGACATCCAGCGGGTGCTCGACGGGGCCATGGGCCGCGTGCGCCTCATCCTCGAGAAAGCGGTGGTGCGCCATGGCCGTCCGTGAGGTCCTGCGCATGGGCCACCCGGTGCTCGCGATGGTCGCGAAGCCGGTGGAGCATTTCGGCCCGGAACTCCAGGCGCTCGTCGCCGACATGAAGGACACGATGGCCGCCGAGGACGGCGCGGGCCTCGCCGCGCCCCAGATCGGCGTGAGCGCGCGGGTGGTGATCTTCGGCGTCGCGCAGAACCCGCGCTACCCGGATGCCGAGGAAGTCCCCTTCACGGTGCTCGTGAACCCGGTCATCACGTTCCTCGCGGACGAGGTGGAAGAGGGCTGGGAGGGCTGCCTCTCGGTGCCGGGCCTTCGCGGCGTGGTGGGCCGGCGCACCAAGCTGCGCTACACGGGCTTCGACGAGCGGGGAGAGCCCATCGACCGCGTGGCCGAGGGCTTCCACGCCCGCGTCGTGCAGCACGAGTGCGACCACCTCGATGGCATCCTCTACCCGATGCGCATGACCGACATGCGCCTCTTCGGCTTCACCGACGTGCTCTTTCCCGACCTCGACCCCCGACAGGACGACTGACCATGAACGCCGACGCGCCGGCCCGTGACCCCGAAGGCAACACCCGCATCCTGCACATCCTGTACCTGCTGCACGGCCTCGCGCCGTTCACGCTGTGGACGCTCGCGATCGTGGCCATCGTGATCGGCATGATCAAGAAGGACGACGTGCAGGGCAGCTTCCTCGCCTCGCACGTCTCCTGGCTCTCGCGCACCTTCTGGTGGGGGCTGCTGTGGATCGCGATCGGCGGGGTGATCACCTTCATCCTCGTCATCACGATCGTCGGCATGCTGGTCGCGTGGCTGCCCTACACGATCCTCTTCATCTGGTACCTGTACCGCGTGATCAAGGGCTGGCTGCGGCTGAACGACGGGCTGGCGATCGAATGATCGGCGCCTGGCGCGCGCTGGCGGCGTCCCTCGCCTGCTTCGCGCTCGTCGCGAGCGCGCAGTCGGGCGGCTCGCGCCGGCCGCGTTCCGACGCCGGTCCGCAGGGCGCCAAGCCGGAAGACCGCATGCCGCAGGCGAGTTCCGCCCTGGGCGCCGACCCGGTGTTCGCGCTGGAGCGCGAGCTGCCCTCGCTCAGGGCCGACCTCGCGCTCAAGCCGGAGCAGAAGGAGGCTTGGTCCTCCTTCGAGCGCGCCGTGCGCGACACGGCCGAGCTGCAGCGGCAGCGGACCCGCCGGCTCATGGCGCCTCGCCCGATCGATGCGCCGGCGCCCAACGCGGTGGCGGTGCTGGCGACGATGGCCGAGGACGACCGGCTTCGCGCCGACGCGATGGCCGCGGCCCACGAGCGATTCAAGGTGGCCTACGCGCTCCTCGCGCCGGAGCAGCGCGCGCTCCTCGACCGCCGCGCGATGCTCGCCCTCACCGATCCGCTCGGGCGGTAATTCGCGCGCGGGGCCGCACGCGGCACCGGCGCGGTTTATCCTCCGGGATCCCCCCACGAACGAGAAGGATGGATGCATGAAGACGCGCGCCGCGGTGGCCTTCAAGGCCGGAGAGCCCCTGTCGATCGAGACCGTAGACCTCGCGGGCCCCGGCCCGGGCGAGGTGCTGGTGGAGATCAAGGCCACGGGCCTGTGCCACACGGACGAGTTCACGCGCTCCGGGGCCGACCCCGAGGGCATCTTCCCCGCCATCCTCGGCCATGAAGGCGCGGGCATCGTGGTCGACGTGGGGCCCGGCGTCACCAGCGTGAGGAAGGGCGATCACGTCATCCCGCTCTACACGCCGGAATGCCGCCAGTGCAAGTCGTGCCTGTCGAGGAAGACCAACCTGTGCACCGCCATCCGCGCGACGCAGGGCAAGGGCGTGATGCCCGACGGCAGGAGCCGGTTCTCGCTCGCCGGCGAACCCGTCTACCACTACATGGGCTGCTCGACCTTCTCGAACTTCACGGTGCTGCCCGAGATCGCGGTGGCGAAGATCCGCGAGGACGCGCCCTTCGACAAGG
>CAZPLW010000223.1:1859-7095 GCA_964587315.1 uncultured Lysobacter sp. | reverse complement strand
CTCCACCTTGGCTCCCGCCATCGAGGGCAGGGAGCGCGGCGGCATCTTCACGCCGAGCTCGCGCAGCCCCGAGCAGCTGTCGTGGTAGGTGACGGTGCCCTCGAAGCGCCCGGGGACCGAGGTCACCTTGAGCACGTTCACGAGGAAGTCGGAGAGCTCGTACCACCTGGCGGCGAGCGCCTCGGCCCGGGCGCGGTCGGGCTGGTCCCGGAAGAGATCCTGCGCGTAGGAGGCCTTCACCTGTCCGGAGCACGAGCCCGACGGCGCCACGACGTAGTCGCAGCCATCGAATTCCGCAATGACCTTGCGGGCCAGCGCGAGGGCGATGTCGCGGGCCCCCGAGTTGTAGCCGGGCTGGCCGCAGCAGGTCTGCGCCGGCGGGACCACCACCTCGCAGCCGGCCGCCTCCAGCAGCCGGAGCGCCGCGAAGCCGATGTCCGGTCGCGCGACGTCCACGAGGCAGGTGACGAAGAGGCCGACTTTCATGGACCCGAGTTTATCAGCCGGATCGATGGCCCATCCCGAAAGGAACCTACCCTGCGGAACGCCGGGTCTGGCATCCTTTGCGATGCTTGCCGTCCCCGGGAAAACGACATGACGACCGCCTTCGCCCGGCGCCTCGCCCGCGCCGCCTTCGCTTGCCTCCTCGTCCTGGCCGGGCCGGCGCTCGCCCAGACGTTCGGCGGGCTCATGTCCGGCGCCTGGTGGGACGCCAGCCGCGGTGGCGAAGGCCAGTTCATCTCGTTCGAGTCCACGGGCGGCCGGAACGTCGTCTACCTCGCCTACTTCACCTACACCGCCGACGGCATCGCCACCTGGCACGTGGGCAATGCCGATTACACGCCGGGGGCGACGAGCATCGCGATCCCGGTGGTCACCGGCTCGGGCGCGCGCTTCGGCTCCGCCTTCCGGATGTCCGACGCCCGGTTCGCCTCCTCGGGCACCGTCACTCTCGACTACGTGGCCTGCGATCGCCTCCGGCTTCGCCACTCGGGCATTCCGAACACGACGCTCGAGCTCACCCGCCTCATCGGGCCGCTGCAAGGCGCCCCGTGCACCGCGCCCGCGCCCACGGCGGCGGTGTCGGCCTTCACGGGACTGAGCTCGGGCTCGTGGTACAACGCGCCGCGCGGGGGCGAGGGGCAGTTCATCACCTTCGAGACGCTGGGCGCCCGCAACGTCGTCTACCTCGCCTACTTCACCTACACAGCCGACGGGGCGGCCACCTGGCTCGTGGGCAACGCCGATTTCGCGAGCGGCGCGAGGAGCGTGACGATCCCGCTCATCACCGGATCGGGCGCGCGCTTCGGCGCGGCCTTTCGCTCCGCGGACGTGGCGACCACGCCGAACGGCACGGCCACGCTCGAGTTCGTGAACTGCGCGTCCATCCGGCTCACCTACGCCAGGACGGAGACCTTCGCGCTCGACCTCACGCGGCTCGTGGGTCCGCTCACGGGCGCGCCCTGCACGGATGCGACGACGCCGCCCTCGGCCACCGACACGCAGCTGCGCTTCCTGCTCGCGCAGAACGGCATCACGGGCAACGCGCGCGCCGGCCGCACCCTGCCCTCCATCGACGATCCGCTGCCGCAACTGGGCAAGCTGCTCTTCTTCTCGAAGGCGCTCTCGGCCCCGCGCGACACGGCCTGCGCGAGCTGCCACCACCCGTCCCTGGGCGGCGGCGACAAGCTGGCGGTGCCCATCGGCACGAACGCGGCCAACCCGGACCAGCTCGGCCCCGGCCGGCGGCTGGCGAACGGCCCGCTCGTCGTCGGCCGAAACGCCAACACGATCTTCAACATCGCGCTCTACGACAGCGGCCACTTCTGGGATTCGCGCGTCGAGAGCCTCGGCAAGCTCGCGGGACGAAACGGCGGCGGCAGCGGCATCCGCACGCCCGATTCGGCGTTCGGCGTCGCGGACCCGAAGGCGGGCGCCACGCTGCCGGCGGCGCAGGCGCGCTTCCCCGTGACGGGCCCCTCGGAGATGCTCGGGACGGGCTTCCCCGGCGTCACCGGCAACGAGAACATCCGCAACCACCTCGCCGCGCGCCTGGGCGACTACGGTGCCGGACAGGGCGCCTTGCCCGCGAGCCAGTGGCTCGCGAAGTTCCGGACGGCCTTCAGCCGGCCGACGGGAACCGCGCAGGAACTCATCACCTTCGACAACATCGCGCAGGCCATCGCGGAGTACCAGCGTTCGGCCACCTTCGTGAACTCGCCCTTCGCGCGCTACGCGCAGGGTGACAACGCGGCCCTCACGGAGCAGCAGAAGCGCGGTGCCCTCTTCTTCTTCCGACGGACCGTCGACGGCGGCACGCAGTGCGTGCAGTGCCACCGGGGCGAGTCGCTCACCGGCGAGACGCACCACGCGCTCGGATTTCCGCAGGTGGGCCCCGGCCTGGGCGACGGCACGGGCACCGAGGACTTCGGCCGCGGCCGGGAAACGCGCGGCACGAACGAGCGCTACCAGTTCCGCACCGCGGCGCTGCTCAACGTGGAAGTGACGGGGCCGTGGGGCCACTCGGGCGCCTACGCCACGCTCGAGCAGGCGATCGAGCACTACATCGTGCCGGACGCGACGCTAGGCACGTTCCTCGCGACGAGGGCCTGGTGCCAGGTGCCGCCCTTCGAGACGATCGACTGCGGCGCCACGGTGGGCGACGTGACGCGCAACTCCCAGGCCGCGCTCGCGAAGATGCGCAGCGAGCAGGCGGCGCAACCGGGCGTCGCGATGCCGGTGGTCGACCTGGGCCTCGTGCCGCCATCGGCCACGGCGGACATCAAGGCGTTCCTGCTCTCGCTCACGGACCCGTGCGTGAAGGACCGTGCCTGCCTCGCGAAGTGGATTCCCGCCGCGAGCGAGGCGCCGGACGGCCTGCAGCTCAACGCCGTCGACGCGAGCGGCAACCCGCTCTAGAAGGTCGCGGAGGCGGTGAACCCGACGAGGAAGCTCCGCTCCGGCGCGGGCTCGAAGTAGCGGCCGCGCGCCTCGGCCACGATGACCGAGCCGGCGTAGCGGCGGTCCGTCACGTTGTCCACTCGCGCGAAGGCCCTCACCAGGAGGCCGGCCACGCGGCCTTCGATCCCCACGCGCAGGTTCGCCACCGTGTACGACGCGGCCGAATCGACGTTGGCCTCGTTCACGAAGACGCGGCCGGCGTGGTGCACCTCCGCGCCGGCATGGAAGCCGCTCGCCGCGTGGCGCCACACCAGCTCGCCGTGGACCACGACGGGCGGCACGCCGGGCAGGCGGTTGCCCGAAGGCACCGTCACCGCGGGCGAGCCGGTGGTGAACGCCTCCGTGAAGCGCGCGTCGAGCCAGGTGCCCGCGAGCGAGGCCTCGAAGCCGGCCCCGAGGCGCGAGTCGGCGGACAATTCGAGCCCGTCGCGGCGCGTGCGCGAGGCGTTCTTGAAATCCGTGCGCCCGCCCGCGTTGCCGTTGGTCACGATCTCGTCGCGCGTGTCGATGCGGAAGATAGCGGCCGTGACGCGCAGGCCGTCGTCAAGGCGCCCCTTGAGGCCGACCTCGCCGTGGCGGCTCCTCGCGGGCTTGAGCGCGAAGTTCAGGCCCGTCGCGCCGCCCGGCCGGTAGGCCAGCTCGGCGAAGGTGGGCGTCTCGAAGCCCTCGCCCGCGTTGGCGTAGGCGTTCCACTGCGGGCTCGCCCGGAAGACGATGCCCGCGACGGGCGTGGTGCGCGAATACGACTGGCTGCCGCTGTCGTCCGGGTTGGCGCCCGTGACGTAGTGGTCGCGGCTCTCGAACTCGACGCGGCTTCGGCGCGCGCCCAGGCTCGCGCTCCACGCGGGCGCAAATCGCCATTCGCCCTGCGCATAGAAGTCGGTGTTGGCGACGGTGTCGTCCTCGTCGCGGCGAAGGGCGCCCTGGCTGCCGAAATCGTTCACGTAACCGCGACGGCGCTCCTCGAGCTGGTCGAGATCCATCCCGGCCGTGAGGGTGGCTGCTCCGCCCGCCATCGAGAAGGCGTGCGTCCAGCGCAGTCCCACGCCGCCATAGGACCGGTCGAGGTCCACGACGCCACCGGAACCCAGGGGGGTGTCGCCCGTCTGGCCGAGGAACTGCGTCACGCGCCGCGTGCCCCCGTACAGGCGCGCCTGCAGCGAATCGGCCGCCGTGATCGCCACGTCGTGCACGGCGCCCAGCTGCGACTGGCGGATGCTCTTGCGCGTGTCGAAGAGGATCGCCGCCGGATCCACCTGCCGCGGATCCGCCTCGTATTGCGCGCGGCTGAGGCCGAGCGGGTCCTGCGTGTCCGGCTGGTGGAGCGCGTTGGCGACGAGCGTGAGCCTGCCGCCGGCCAGCGGCATCGCGACCTTCACGTTGGCGGTGTCGCGCAGGGCATGGCTGTGGTCGCGGTAGCCGTCCGTCTCGAAGCGCGCGAGGTCCGCCAGGTAGTTGATCGCGCCCGACTGCCCGCCGCCCAGCAGTCCCGCCTTGCGCGTGCCGTAGCTGCCCGCCATCGCCGTGAGGGCGAGCATCGGATCGGGCGGCCCGTCCGCGGTGAACACCTGCACCACGCCGCCCGAGGCGTTGCCGTACAGGCTCGAGAACGGCCCGCGCAGCACCTCGATGCGCTCGGCCGAGGCGAGCGCGAAGGTGGCCGCCTGCCCCTGCCCGTCCGGCATGGTGGCGGGAATGCCGTCGGCGATGAGGCGCACGCCGCGCACGCCGAAGGTGCTGCGCGCGCCGAAACCCCGCGAGGAAACCTGCAGGTCCTGCGCGTAGTTCTGCCGGTTCTGCACCACGATGCCCGGCACGCGGCCGAGCGACTCGGAGAGGTTCACCTGCGCCTTGCCTTCCGAGATGGCGCGCGCGTCGAGGCTGTCGATGGCCGCGGGCACGTCGAAGCCCGGCTGCGGGATGCGGGTCGCGGTCACGGTGAGGCCTTCGACCGGCGTCGGGGCCGCGGCGGGGGCTTGCGCGAGCGCCCGCGGCGCCGCGAGGACGGCGAGGAGCGCGAGGACGGCGCCGCCGCGTCCCATGGCGCTAGCGCAGGCCCGCGAGGTAGCCGGCGATGTCGGCGATGTCCTGCTCGCTGAGCGGCTGCGCTGCGCTCGCCATCGTGCCGTCGATGTCGGGGCGCGCGCCGGTCTTGAAACCGCGCAGCTGCTTCACGAGGTAGTCGTACTCGAGCCCGGCGAGCCGGGGGATGTGCTTCTGTCCGCTGTAGTCGGGCATGTGGCAGGAGCCGCAGTGGTTCGCGGCGGCCACGGCG
>CAZPLW010000223.1:0-1849 GCA_964587315.1 uncultured Lysobacter sp. | reverse complement strand
GGGCGGTACGGGGGCCGGGGGGCCGCGGGGTGGGGTTGTGGTCGGGGGCGGTCGGGACTGTGGCGGGGGCGGCGGTGGTGGGCCGCGGCCAGGGCGCGGCCCGCCTGCGCGCGCGAGGGATCGGGCGACTTCGCGCCGCTCGCGAGCTTCTGCGCCGCATAGTAGGCGGCGATGTCCTTCATGTCCGCGTCGGTGAGCTTCGCGGCCATGGGGCTCATCTGCTCGTTGACGCGCCGCTGCTCGCGGAACTGCAGCAGCTGGTAGTAGGTGTAGATCGGCACCTGTCCCGCGAGGGACGGGTACGTGGCATTGGGCGAATTGCCGTCGGGCCCGTGGCAGGCGGCGCACGGCTCGGCCTTGCGGCGGCCGGCCTCGGCGTCCGCGGCCCCGGCCGGCAGGGCCGCGAGGAGCGCGAGCAGGGCGAGGGCGCGTTGCGATCGCGTCATGGCGTCACCATCGTCGAAGCGAAAACCCGCCACCGGCGGGGCCGGCGGCGGGTCGGGAGGGCGGGACTACTTCTTGTACGAGACGCGGTAGATGGCGCCGGCGACGTCGTCCGAGACGAGGAGCGAGCCGTCCTTCGCCACCTCCACGTCGGCGGGGCGGCCGAAGAACTTGTCGCCCTGCAGGAAGCCTTCCAGGAACGGCTCCTTCTTCACGAAGTTGCCCTTCGCGTCGACCACCACGCGCGAGACCTGGTAGCCGACCTTCTTCGTGCGGTTCCACGAGCCGTGCTCCGCGATGAAGATGTTGTGCTTGTACTGGGCCGGGAACTGCGTGCCCGTGTAGAAGCGCATGCCGAGCGCCGCCACGTGCGGGCCGAGCTTCGCGGTGGGCGGATCGAACTCGGCGCAGGTGCGGCCCTTGCCGAACTGGTCGTCCAGCAGGTCGCCCTGGTGGCAGTACGGATAGCCGAAGTGCATGCCCTTGCGGGTCACGCGGTGCAGCGTGTCGTTCGGCAGTTCGTCGCCGACCCAGTCGCGGCCGTTGTTGGTGAACCAGAGCTGCTTCGTGACGGGGTGGAAGTCCATGCCGACGCTGTTGCGCACGCCCTTGGCCACGAACTCCATGATGCCCTTCTCGGGGTTCACGCGGACGATGGCGGCGTGCGTGTCCGGCGGCATCACGATGTTGCCCGGCGCACCGATCTGGAAGTAGAGCCAGCCGTCGGGGCCGAGCTTCATGTACTTCCAGCCGTGGGGCTCGTCCTTGGGCAGCGCGTCGAAGACGACGACGGGCGCCGGCGGGTTGTCGAGGTTGGCCTCGATGTTGTCGTAGCGCAGGATGCGCGAGAGCTCGGCGACGTAGAGCGAGCCGTCCTTGAAGGCGACGCCGTTCGAGCGGTGCAGGCCCTTGGCGATCGTCTTCACCTCGCGCTTGCCGTCCTTCTCGACGACGGCGTAGACGTTCCCGACGAAGCGGGTGCCCACGAAGAGCGTCCCGTTCTTGCCGTACGTCATCGAGCGCGCGTTGGGCATGCCGCTCGCGAAGAGCGAGATCTCGAAGCCCTTCGGCAGCTTCATCTTGTCGAGCGGGATCTCCTTCGGGTCGAGCGAGGTGAGGCCCGGCGGGTGCGGCGAGAGGTTCGCGGCTTCCTGCTCGGGCTTCCTTCCCTGCGCCCAGCTGGGCGGGGACGCCTTCGGCTACCACTGGATCGACGACCAAAACTTGGCTATCTACCTGCTGGATGTGTGCGGACATGGTGTAGGCTCTGCATTGCTATCGATTTCTGTTATCAATATCCTGAGATCGCATACCTTCGTTCAAGCCGACATGCACCGCCCGGCGCAAGTACTACGTGCGTTGAACCAGGCGTTCCCGAAGGAACTGAATGGCGACCGCTTTTTCA
>CAZPLW010000222.1:0-7095 GCA_964587315.1 uncultured Lysobacter sp. | reverse complement strand
GCCACTTGCGCAGCGGGTCGCCGTCGCCCGGCGGCTCGATCTTGATCACCTCGGCGCCGAACTGCGCGAGGAGCGCGCTGGCGTAGGGCCCGGCGATGAGCGAGCCGAGCTCGAGGACCTTCACGCCCGCGAGGGGCGGCGGGCCGGCTTCGGGAGCCGCGGCGTTGGCAGTCGTCATGGCAGGCCCCCCGTCAGTCCGCCGAGATCTTGCGGGTCTTGATGATCCTGTCCCAGTACGCCGTCTCGCGCTTCACGAGCTCGGCGAGGGCCTCCGGGCCGAGGTAACGGATGTCGATGCCCAGGTTCGCCGCGCGCTGCTTCGCCTCGGGCGTCTCCAGGGCCTTCTGCGTCGTCTCGGCGAGCTTCGCGATCACCGGCGCGGGCGTGCCGGCCGGCGCGAAGAGGGCGACCCAGGCCTCGAGCTCGAAGCCCGCGAGGCCCGCCTCCGCCGTCGTGGGCACGTTGGGCATCGTCGGGTGGCGCGTCCTGCTCGTCACCGCGAGGGCCTTCAGCTTGCCGCTCTGCACGTGCCCCATCACCGAGGGCGGCGTGGTGATGAAAAGCTGGACCTGCCCGCCGAGCACGTCCTGGATGGCGGCACCGGAGCCCTTGTAGGGGATGTGCGTCATCTCCGTGCCGGTGGCCTGCTCGAAGAGCACCGTGCCCACGTGGGCGAGCGAGCCGTTGCCCTGCGAGGCGTAGTTCACCTTGCCCGGGTTCGCCTTGAGGTACGCGATGAATTCCTTGAGCGTGTTGGCCGGCACCGAGGGGTGGATCGTGATCACGTTCGTGCCCGCGGCCACGAGGGCCACCGGGGCGAACTCCGACTGCGCCCACGGCAGCTTCGCGAAGAGCGAGGGGTTGCCGACGTGGTACACGGAGTACGAGGCGAGGAGCGTGTACCCGTCCTTGGGCGACTTCGCCACGGCGCCGTAGGCGATGTTGCCGCTCGCGCCCGGGCGGTTGTCCACGATCACCGGCTGGCCGAGGAGCTTGCCGAGCGGCTCGCTCACGAGGCGGGCCGAGGAATCGACGATGCCCCCGGGCGGGTTGGGCACCACGAGCGTGATGGACTTGCCGGGGTAGCTCTGGGCGGCGGCGGCCAGGCTGGCGAGCGCCAGGGCGAGGCAGGCGGCGAGGCGGCGGGCGATCATCTTCGGTCTCCTTCCGGGATGGGTTCTTGTCCGGGCATTCTCTCTCCGCCCGGCCCCGCCCGGTTCGCATGTCGTTGACATATCCTCAACCTCCGGTTGAGGATGGCTCCATGGCCGTCCCGGCGATCAACCTGAACCGCTTCGACCTCGTGTCGCTGCGCGTCTTCGCGGCCGCCGTGGAGGCGGGCAGCCTCACCGCCGGCGCCGCCCGCTTCGGCATCTCGCTCGCGGCGGCCTCCAAGCGCGTGGCGGAACTCGAGGCGCACGTCGGCCAGCCGCTGCTCACGCGCAGCAAGCGCGGCGTCGCGCCCACGCCCGCCGGCCTCACGCTCCACCGGCACGCGATCGAGGTGCTCTCGCGCCTGGAGCAGCTCTCCGTGGCCATGGCGGACTTCCACCGCGGCTCGGGCGGGCACCTGCGCCTGTGGGCCAACACCTCCGCGTTCACCGGGTTCCTTCCCGCCCTCCTCGCGCGCTACTGCGCCGCCTGCCCCGAGGTGACGCTGGACCTGGAGGACGTGCGCAGCGAGGACGCGGTGCGCGCCGTCGCGCGCGGCAGCGCCGAGCTCGGCATCGTCGACGCCACGACGCCCGCCGAGGGGCTCGAAGCCATCGTCTGCGACACGGACGAGCTCGTGCTCCTCATGCCGGCCGACCACCCGCTCGCGCGGCGCGACCCCGTGCCCGTGCGCGAGGTGCTGCGCCACGACGTGGTGGGCCTCGACCGCGCCACCTCGCTCATGCGCCGGCTCTCGCACGCGGCCGAGGCGGCCGCGCGGCCGCTTCGCATCCGCGTGCAGGTGCGTGGCTTCGACGCGATGTGCCGGATGATCGCCGAGGGGGTCGGGCTCGGCATCCTGCCGCGGCGCAGCGTCCTGCCGCACGTGAAATCGATGGGCCTCGCCATCGCGCGGCTCTCCGGCATGGACACGGAGCGCAGGCTCTCGCTGGTGATGCGCCGCCGCGCCGCCCTCTCGCCGCCGGCCGCGGCGTTCGTGGCGATGGCGCTCGGGGAAGCGGACCGCTAGCGACCGCGCGGGGCACCCACCGAACTTGACCGGACCTATCCGGCGGGGCATTCTGGCTCGCCCTTCCGCGCCGAATTCCACGCTTGGTGCAGGGGCTTTCCGATTCGCCTGAAATCCTCGCCGCACGTCGCACCCGGCGCCCACGAGGCGCCCGAGTCACCCTCTTCCAGAACCACGCACAGGGGAAAATCCATGTCCATCCACGATCGAAAGCGCTTCGCCATCCGCAGTGGCCTCGTCATGCTCCTCGCGGCCGCATCCGTCGCCTTCGCCCAGCAGGCAGGCAAGCACAACGACAAGTCCCGCGCGGACGCCGCCGACGAGAAGGCCCCGCCGGGGCAGTCCTCGCAAACCGGCATCGACGCGAGCGGGCGCCTGCGCCCGCTCACCCCGGACGAGGCGCGCGAACTGCTCACCGGCATTTCGCGCTACGTCGACCAGTCGTCCGAAGGGCTCAGGCCGGTCGTCCATGCGTCCGGCATGGTCTCCCTGGACCTCGAGGATCGCTTCCAGTCCGTGTCCCTGGCGCGCCTCGGCGTGGACGGGAGCGTCACCTTGCGCTGCATCGGAAGCGCCGCGGAGGCGAGGCAGTTCCTGCAGGCCCCCACGCGCATCGGCTCGATGATGCCCGCACGCGGCGCCGCCGCGCCGGCCGCCCCCGCCTTCCCGCTCGAGGAGAAATGAGATGATGAAAAGACTCCTCGCGGCACTCGCGGGCCTCGCGCTCGCCACCACGGCGTGGGCCGGCGCCACTCTCACCATCATCAACATGAACGCGCCGGGCCAGGGATTCAACGACCCGACGCCCGCGGCGCCCGTGGGCGGCAACGCGGGCACCACCGTGGGCGAGCAGCGCCTCATCGCCTTCCGTTACGCCGCCGGCATCTGGGGCGCCACGCTCGACAGCCGCGCCGAGATCCGCGTGCAGTCCTCGTTCGAACCGCTCTCGTGCAATGCCACGGCGGCCACGCTGGGTTCGGCCGGCGCGATCCAGGTGTTCGGCAACTTTCCCGGCGCCGTGTTCCAGGACACCTGGTACCACGTCTCGCTCGCCAACAAGCTGGCGGGCGTCGACCTGGCGCCGGGCGCCGCCGGAACGAGCGCCGACGACATCCGCGCCCGCTTCAACGCGAACCTCGGACAGCCCAATTGCCTGGCCGGATCGGGCTGGTACTACGGTCTCGACACGAACCACGCGCCCAACCAGATCAACCTCGTGACGGTGCTGCTGCACGAGTTCGCGCACGGACTGGGATTCGCGAGCTTCGCCAGCGTGTCGACGGGCGCCTACCTCGCCGGGTTCTCCGACGTCTACTCGAAGTTCTACTTCGACAACACGACGGGCAAGACCCGCGACCAGATGACCGACCTGGAACGCAAGGCCTCCGCGATCAATCCGCGCAACGTCGTCTGGACGGGGCCGAAGGTCACCGCGAAGGTCCCGGTGGTGCTTGCCGCCGGCACGCCGCTCGCGCGCGTCAATACGCCGGGCCCGGCCGCCGGCGACTATGCCGTCGGCGAGGCCTCCTTCGGGCCGGCGCTCTCCTTCCCCGGCATCACGGCCGACGTGGCGATCGCGAACGACGCCGCCAATGCCGGCGGACCGTCGGTCACCGACGCTTGCACGGCCATCACCAACCCGGCGGACGTCGCCGGGAAGATCGCGATCGTCGACCGCGGCACCTGCGGCTTCGTGGTCAAGGTGAAGAACGCGCAGGACGCCGGCGCCATCGCGGTGCTGGTCGCCGACAACGCCGCGGGCGGCCCCCCGGCCGGCCTGGGCGGCACCGACCCGTCGATCGTGATCCCCTCGGTGCGCATCACGCAGGCCGACGGGCTTCGCATCAAGACGGCCCTCGCCTCGGGCGCGGTCAACGTGACGCTCACCGTCGACCCGAGCGTGCGTGCCGGCGCCGACCGCAACGGCCGCGCGCTGCTCTACACGCCCAACCCGGTGATCCAGGGTTCGAGCGTCTCGCACTTCGACACGAGCACTTCGCCCAACCAGCTGATGGAGCCGAGCATCAACGGGGACCTGAAGCTCGCGGTCGACTCGCCGTACGACCTCACGCGTTCGCAGCTGCGCGACGTGGGCTGGTATCCCGATGCGGACGGCGATCTCGTCGCCGACGACGCGGGCGACCAGTGCCTGAACTCCGACCTGGCCGCCACCGTCGTGGTCGGCGGCATCGACACGGGCGTGCCGAACACCTTCTTCAACAACGGCTGCTCGATCCGCGACTTCATCACGAAGTGCCGCGAAGGCGCGCCCAATCACGGCGCCTACGTGAGCTGCTCGGCGAACGTCACGAACGCGCTGAAGGATGCCGGCTTCCTCACCGGCAACCAGAAGGGCGCCATCCAGAGCGCCGTGGGCCGCGACAAGTAGCCGCGGACGCGGCGACTTCGGGGGCCGGCCGGGGAAACCCGCCCGGCCCCTTTCCATTCCGGTGCCCGCCTCCGCCCGGTCGCCTAGGATCCTTCCGAACGCAGCCGGGCCAACGCGGCCTGGTAGGCCCCCGGCGCATCGTCCTGCCCGGCGATCGTCGTATCCAGGTCGCGGATGAGGCCGTCCTTCAGGCCGTAGATCCAGCCGTGCACCGCCAGCGGCTGGCCGCGCGACCAGGCGTCGCGCACCACGGTCGTCTGGCACACGTTGGCCACCTGCTCGATGACGTTCAGCTCGCAGAGCCGGTCGACACGTTCGGCCACGGCTCCGGCCGCGTCCACGCGCGCGCCGTGCTTGGCGTGCACGTCGCGCACGTGGCACAGCCAGTTGTCCGCGAGCCCCACCCGCTGGTCGCGCACGGCCGCCGCGACGCCGCTGCACCCGTAGTGGCCGCAGACGATCACGTGCTCGACCTTGAGCACGTCGACCGCGAACTGGATGACGGACAGGCAGTTCAGGTCGCCGTGCGCCACGACGTTGGCGACGTTGCGGTGCACGAAGAGCTCGCCCGGGGCGAGGTCCACGATCTCGTTGGCCGGCACGCGGCTGTCCGAGCAGCCGATCCAGAGGTAGCGCGGGTTCTGCTGGCCCGACAGGCGGGCGAAGAAATGCGGGTCGCCGGCGAGGCAGCGCCCGGCCCAGCGGCGGTTGTTGTCGAAGAGGTGGGACAGCTTGCGCAAGGTCTCGCTCCTAGTCCGCGTAGACGCCGGCCTTGCGGATCACCGGGCCCCACTTCGCGATCTCGGCCTCGAGGTGCGCGCGCAGGCCTTCCGGCGTGATCTTGTCCGCGGGCGGGATGTCCGAGCTCAGCTCCGCCATGCGCTGCCTCACGGCCGGGTCGGCCAGCGCGTCGCGCAGGGCCTTGTTGATCTTGTCGAGTGCCTCCTTCGGCGTTCCCTTCGGGGCGTAGATCCCGTGCCACACCTTCACCTCGAACCCCTTGAGGCCCTGCTCGTCCAGCGTGGGCACGTTCGGCAGCGCGGCCAGGCGCTTGAGCGTGGTGACGCCGTAGATCTTCACGCGGCCGTCCTTGATGTACGGCACCGTCTGCGTGGTCTGGTCGCACAGCAGGTCCACCTGCCCGCCCAGCAGGTCGGTCATGGCCGGACCCGTGCCCTTGTAGGGGACCGTCGTGAGCTCCACGCCGACCGCGCTCATGAAGAGCATGCCGCAAAGATGGGACACGGCGCCCAGGCCCGCGTTGGCGAGCGTCACCTTGTCCTTGTTGGCCTTCACGTAGGTCACGAGCTCCGCGAAGGTCGCGGCGGGGAAGTCCTTCTTCGCGAGCAGCGTCATCGGCACGTCCAGCACCTGGCCCACGTACTCGAAATCCTTCAACGGATTGAAGGCCAGCTGGCGGTAGAGCGCCGGCGCCGTCGACATGCCCATGTGGTGGATGAAGATCGTGTAGCCGTCGGGCGTAGCCTTGGCGACGCGGTTGGCCGCGATCGTTCCGCCGGCGCCCAGCGTGTTCTCCACGACGACCGTCGCGCCCAGGGACTTGCCCATCGGGATCGCGATCTGGCGCGCGACGACGTCGGTCGGCCCGCCCGCGGCGAAGGGCACGACGAGCGTCACGGCCCGCGTGGGATAGGACTGAGCGAAGGACGCCGTCGCCGCGAGGGCGAGGCACGCGCCCGCGAGGGCGGCGAGCGGCTTGCGGGGATTTCCCATGGTGTTCTCCTCCTGGCTTCCGTTGTCGTTCCGGGCTCTCGCGCATGGTACCGAAGAAACCCCGCCGCGCGATTGGGCAGCCGGACGGAAAGATGGCACGCTTGTCCCCTTCCATCCCACCCGCACCGGCCGCCCATGAACCGCTTCCCCGCCCCCGATCGCCACCAGGAACTGCGCGAAGCCCTGCGCGACCTCTGCCACGGTTTCGACAGCGCCTACTGGCAGAAGGTGGACGAGGCGCGCGGCTACCCGGAGGCCTTCGTCGACGCGCTCACGAAGGCGGGCTGGCTCGCGGCCCTCATCCCGCAGGAGTACGGCGGTTCCGGGCTGGGGCTCGCGGAAGCCTCCGTCATCATGGAAGAGGTGAACCTCTCCGGCGGCAACGCGGGCGCGTGCCACGGGCAGATGTACAACATGGGCACGCTGCTGCGGCACGGCTCGCCGGAACAGAAGCGCGCGTACCTCCCGAAGATCGCCACCGGGGAACTGCGCCTGCAGTCCATGGCCGTGACCGAGCCCACCACCGGCACGGACACGACGAAGCTCAAGACCGTCGCGGTGAGGAAGGGGGACCGCTACGTGGTGAACGGGCAGAAGGTCTGGATCTCGCGCATCCAGCACTCGGACCTCATGATCCTGCTCGCGCGCACCACGCCCGTCGCGGAAGTGACGAAGAAGTCCGGGGGCATGTCGATCTTCCTGGTGGACCTGCACGCGGCCATCGGCCACGGGATGACCGTGAAGCCCATCGCCAACATGGTGAACCACGAGACCAACGAGGTCTTCCTCG
>CAZPLW010000221.1:0-7124 GCA_964587315.1 uncultured Lysobacter sp. | reverse complement strand
GCGCTGCCGGCCCGTGCGCCGGCCGCCGGCGCGCCCGTCGAAACACCCGCCGCGGCGCCCGCGGCGACCGGCAAGGTGTCCTCGACCGAAGCGCAGAAGTCGTTCCTCGCCAAGGTGATCGACCTCGCCAAGCCGGCCGCGGCCTCCGTGGGACTCTCGCCGGTCTTCGTCGCCGCGCAGGCCGCGCTCGAGTCGGGCTGGGGCCGGCACGAGATCCGCCGCGCCGACGGCTCGAGCGCGAACAACCTCTTCAGCATCAAGGCCGGCGCCGGCTGGAACGGCGACACCGTCGACGTGACGACCACCGAGTACGTGAACGGCTCGCCGGTGAAGCGGGTCGAGAAGTTCCGCGCCTACGAGTCCCATGCCGAGGGCCTCGCGGACTACGTGAAGCTGCTCGCCACGAATTCCCGCTACAAGGACGCGGTCGCGAAAGGCCAGGACGCGAAGGGCTTCTCGCAGGCCCTCGCCAAGGCCGGCTACGCCACGGACCCGCAGTACGGCCAGAAGCTCGCGCGCGTCATCGAGAAGGCCCGCGCCGCGACGGGCGAGGCCTAAGGAAAGCGGCCCGACTGCCGTTAACGAACCGAACCGGACCCGATCCCCATGGCCTCGCTCCTCACCCTCGGCACCAGCGCGCTCAACGCCGCCAACGTCGGCCTGCGCACGACGGGCCACAACATCGCCAACGTCAACACGCCGGGCTACTCGCGGCAGGTGGCGGTGGCGTCGACGCCCACGCCGCAGTTCTCCGGCTCGGGCTTCTTCGGCCGCGGCGTGGAGATCGCGACGGTGCGGCGCGTCTACGACGGCTTCCTCACGGCGCAGGCGCACACGGCCACGGCGCGCGCGGGGGAGGCGAAGGCGAGGGCGGGGCAGCTCGACGTCACCAACGGCATCCTGGGATCGACCGACGGCGGCATCGGCCTGGCGCTCAACGGCTTCCAGTCGGCGCTCTCGGCCGCGGCGAGCTATCCCGGCGACCTCGCGTCGCGCCAGTCCGCGCTCTCGGGCGCGCAGGCGCTCGCCGCGCAGTTCAACGACGCCGCCGGGCGGCTCTCCGACCAGCGCCGCGCCGTGGAATCGCAGCTGCGCTCGCTCGTGGGCGACGTGAACCAGCAGCTCAAGGACGTGGCCGCGCTCAACGGGCAGGTCGCGCTCGCGCAAGGCAACGGCCAGCCCCCCAACGACCTGCTGGACCGCCGCGACGAGCTGGTGCGCACGCTCTCGCAGACGCTCGGCGTCACGGCCGTGCCCCAGGGCGACGGCATGGTGAGCCTCTTCGTGGGCAACGGCCAGTCCGTGGTGCTGGGCGGCGGCGCCTCGACGCTCGAGCTGCAGCCCGATCCCTACGACCCGAGCCACCCGGTCCTGGGCATCGCCAAGGGCTCGAGCTTTTCCGCCGTCGACACGAGCCAGCTCTCCGGCGGCACCCTCGGCGGGCTGCTCAAGTTCGCGGACCAGGACCTCGCGCAGGTGCAGGACGAGATCGGCCGCCTCGCGCTCGCCACCGCCGCCGCCTACAACGCGCGCCACCGCCTGGGCGTCGACGCCGAAGGCAAGGCGGGCGGGGACCTCTTCTCGATCGCCGCGCCGGCGGTCGGCGCGAGCCGCTTCAACACGGGCACGGGCATCCTCGGCGCGAGCGTCGCCGACGCGACGGCGCTCGCCGCGAGCGGCTACCGCGTGGACTACGACGGCGCCCAGTACTCGGTGACGCGGCTCTCGGACCAGGTGAAGCGCACGTTCGCGAGCCTGCCGCAGACCGTGGACGGCCTCACGCTCGACATGGGCGGCACGCCCGCGGCGGGCGACAGCTACACCGTGAACGCGGTGCGCGACGTCGCGGCCTCGCTCGCGTCGGTCGTCACGCGGCCGCAGTCCCTCGCGCTCGCGCTGCCGGTGGCCTGGTCGGCGGGCGCCGCCAATGCCGGCTCGCTCCGGACGACGGCCCTCTCCGTGCCCGGCCCCACCGCCGGCGCGAACCTCACGCAGCCGGTCACGATCCGGTTCACCTCGGCCACGACCTTCGACGTCACCGGCACCGGCACGGGCAACCCGACCGGTCTCGCGTACGCGCCGGGCCAGCCGATCTCGTTCAACGGCTGGACGCTCAAGCTCGACGGCGCGCCGGTCGCCGGCGACACGATGAACGTGGGCCTCTCCTCGGCGTGGAACGGCGACAACCGCAACGGGCTCGCCCTGGGCGACGTCGCCGGCGCGAGCCTCGTCGACGGGCTCTCGGCGACCTCGGCGCTCGCCGGGCTCTTCGGCAAGGTGGGCACGCTCGCCTCGAGCCTCGCGGCGACGGCCGACGCGCAGGAGGCCGTGCGCGTGGACGCCGTGGGCGCGGAGGCCTCGCTCGCCGGCGTGAACCTCGACGAGGAGGCCGCGAGGCTCATGCAGTACCAGCAGGCCTACCAGGCCGCCGCGAAGGTGATCGCCGCGGCCCAGACCGTCTTCGACACGCTGCTCGACCTGGGCCGCTAGGAACCGCCATGCGCATCTCGACCGCCTTCTTCCACGACCGCGCGAGCGCCGGCATCACGGCGCGCCAGGCCGACGTCTATGCCACGCAGGCGAAGATCGCCTCCGGACGCGCGGTGTCCACCGCCGCCGACGATCCCGTGGGCGCCTCGCTCGCGGTGAGCGCGCGCGCCGACCTGGCCCGCACGGGACGCTGGCAGGCCGCCCAGTCCGCCGCGAAGACGAGCCTTTCCATCACGGAATCCACGCTCGGGGCGATGTTCGACGCCGTGGCCTCGGCGCGCGACACCGTCCTCGCCGCCGGCAACGCCACGATGGGCCCGGCCGACCGGCGCACGCTCGCGCTGGCGCTGCGCGGCGACCTCGAACAGCTCGTGGGCCTCGCCAACGTCACCGACGGCGACGGCACGCGCCTGTTCGCCGGTTTCGACAACCGCGACGCGCCCTTCGTGCAGGCGGGCACCTCGGTGAGCTACGCCGGCGACTCGGGGCTGCGCGAATCCGAGGTGGGTCCCGGCGCCCACGTGACGGTCGCGCGCGGCGGCGACGAGCTCTTCATGCGCATCCCCTCGGGCAACGGCGCCTTCGCGACCGCGGGCCTCGCGTCCAACACCGGCACCGGCGTCGTGGGCGCCGGGCGGGTGACGACGGCGACCAGCCTCACCGGGCACGCGTACGAGGTGCGCTTCACCGCGCCCGGCCAATACGACGTCTGGGACGCGACCACGTCCTCCGCCGTGTCCACGAACAACGGTTTCTCCGCCGGCGACACCATCGCCTTCGACGGCCTCGCCTTCGAGATCAAGGGCGCCCCGGCCGCCGGCGACACGTTCAAGGTGTCGCCCTCGACTTCCTCGAGCCTCTTCGACCGCCTCGCGCGCGCCATCGCGGCCCTCGAGAGCCCGGCCACCGGCGCCGCCGCCAACGCGTGGCGCACGGGCGAGCTGGGCGGCATCCTGCAGGACATGGACGTCGCCATGAACCGCCTGATCGAGGTCCGCGGGGCCGCCGGCGACGCGCTGGCGCGCCTCGACACGCTCTCCGGCATCGCCGAGGACCGCGCGCTCTCCCAGAACACGCAGCTCGCCGCCATCGAGGACCTCGACTACGCGAAGGAAGCCACGCAGCTCGCCTCGCGCAACATGGCCCTGGAGGCCGCGCTCGCCGCGTACTCGCAGACCGGCAAGCGCAGCCTCTTCGACTACCTCTGAGAGCCGGACGCGCCGCGCCTTGGGGCATAATGCGACTCACATGGACCCGCCCGCCAAGACCCGCCTGCTGGTCGTCGACGACGACCGGATCATCCTCGCGACCCTCGTCGCGGGCCTGTCCAAGGCCGGCTTCGACGTCGTCGTCGCCGGCAACGCGGACGAGGCGATGAAGCTCGCCGTCGAGTTGAAGCCCGCGCTCGCGCTGCTCGACGTGGAGATGGAAGGCAAGAACGGCCTGGACGTGGCGGAGTTCCTCTCGCGCGAGACGCGCGTGCCCTTCATGTTCCTCTCGGCCCACGGCGAGGAATCGATCGTGAAGCAGGCGGCGTCCTACGGCGCCCTGGGCTTCCTGGTTAAGCCGCTCGACGTGAAGCAGATGGTCCCGACCATCCGCTCGGCGCTCGAGCGCGCCCACGACATCCGCCACCTGCAGCAGGGCGCGGCGATGCTCGCCGACACCCTCGTGCAGGGCAAGGGGCGCCAGTCGCTCATCGCCATCGGCATCCTCGTCGAGCGCCACAAGCTCAACTGCGACCAGGCCCTCGAGATGCTGCACGAGCGCGCCCGCGCCGCCGGCCGCGCGGTGGAGGACGTGGCACTCGACCTCATCGAGCAGGCCGAGACGCACGCCCGTCCCGGCGGTTCGGCGGACTAGGGCGCCTTTCCTCCCGTTCTTCGGGCTCAAGTTCCGGCCGCCCGGGCCGATGATCGGGGTAGGGCGCCTTCCCCGGCGCCGGGACACCCCATGACCGCCGAAAACGCCGCCCCGCTGGCCCTCGTCGTCGACGACGATCCCCTGTTCCGGACGGCCGCGGTCGCGGCGATGTCGCGCCTGGGCCTGCGCGTGGCCGAGGCGGGCGACGGCGAGGAGGCCCTCGCGCGCTTCGCCGCGGAGCCGGCCGACGTGATCCTCATGGACGCCCAGATGCCGCGCCTCGACGGGTTCGAGACGTGCGCGCGCCTTCGCGCCACGCCCGGCGGGGAAGTCGTGCCGGTGCTGATGCTCACGGCCCTCGAGGACGAGGCTTCCATCCGCGGCGCCTACGAGGCCGGGGCGACCGACTTCCACTCCAAGCCGCCGCGCTGGTCGATCCTGGGCCAGCGATTGCGCTTCATGATCCGCGCCGCGAAGATGCGCAGCGACCTCGCGCGCACCCGCGCCGAGGCCGCCCGCACCGAGCGCATCGCCCGGCTGGGGCATTGGGAGTGGGACCTTCCCGCCGGCCGCGTCGCGCTCTCGGCGGAATGCGCGCGGCTGCTGGGCTTCGAGCCGAGGGCCCTGGGCATGGCGCCGGGCGACTTCTTCGCGGCGTTCGCCGAGGCCGACCGGCCCCGCCTCGCGGCCCTCGCCAATCCCTCGCCGGCCTCGGGCACCGACGAGGGCATCTTCGACTTCGAGTGCGGCATCCCGGGCAAGCCCGCCGGTCGCGTCGTGCGCGTCGAGGCCGCCCTCGTGCGCGCCGCCGACGGCCGCGTGCTTCGCGTGAACGCCGTGCTGCAGGACGTGACGGAACGCCGCCACGCCGAGGAGCGCATCGAGCATCTTTCGCACTTCGATCCCATCACCGGCTTCGCCAACCGCGCCCGCTTCCGCGACCTCGTGGCCGAGGCGACCGCGGGCGGGGAGAGCGCCGCGGTGATCTTCGTGCAGCCGCGCCGCCTGGGTCCCGTGACGCAGGCCATCGGCCGCGAGGCCGCCGACGCGCTCACGCGGGAGGCGGGCGTCCGGCTCGCCACCGCCCTCGCGGATTCGCTCGAGGGCGTTGCCGGCGTGCACGGCGACTTCGGGCGGCCCGGCGGCGGCGCGTTCTCCGTGCTGCTCACCGGCGCCGTGGACGACGCCTTCGCGATGCGGGCGGGTGAATGCCTCGCCCGATCGCTCGATGCGCCCCTCGTGGTGGACGGGCGCGAGATCTTCGTGCGCGCGAGCGCGGGCTACGCGTTCTCGCCCATCGACGGGGTCGACGCGGACGACCTGCTGCGCCACGCCGACCGCGCGCTGCAGGCCGGCCTTCGCGGCCGCCCCGGCGAGGTCACGGCGCCCTCGCGCACGCAGGCGATGGCGCCCGCGCACGACCTGGGCCTCGAGACGGACCTGCACTACGCGCTCAAGCGCGGCGAGCTGCTCCTGCACTACCAGCCGCAGGTCGACGCGCGCACCGGTCGCCTCTCCGGCGTCGAGGCCCTGCTGCGCTGGTACCGCCACGGCGAGCTGGTGCCGCCGGGGCGCTTCGTCTCGCTCGCCGAGGAGACCGGCCTCATCGAGCCCATCGAGGACTGGGCCATCCTCGAGGCCTGCCGCCAGTACGCGCGCTGGCGCGAGGCCGGCGCGGGCGCGATCCCCGTCGCGGTGAACCTCACGGCGAGCCACTTCCTCAGCCCCGAGCTGCCCGGCGTCGTGAAGCGCGCCCTCGAGCAGACGGGCGTCACGCCGGCGCACCTGGAGCTCGAGATCACCGAGAGCGTGCTGCTCGACGACCTGCCGCGCGCCGTGGCGCGCATGGAGGCGCTCAACGAGCTGGGCGTGCGCGTGGCCATCGACGATTTCGGCACGGGCTACTCCTCGCTGCAGTACCTGCGCCGCCTGCCGATCGACCGTCTCAAGATCGACCGCGCCTTCGTCTCGGACCTGGGCAGCTCGCCGGGCGCCGAGGCGCTGCTCTCGGCCATGCTGGGAATGGCCAAGGCGCTGGGACTTCGCACCATCGTCGAGGGCATCGAGACGCGCGCGCAGGCCGAGACGCTCTTCGCGAACGGCTGCGCGCAGATGCAGGGCTACTTCTTCGCGAGGCCCGCCGGGCCCGAAGCGGTGCTGGCCCTGGCCGTCGGTCCGCGCCGCGCCGACTGGAAATTCGGCGGCCGCAGCGCGCGCCGGGAGGCGGCCCGTGCCGGCTGAATCGCGCGCGGAGATCGAACGCCTGCGGGCGGCGCTCGCCCAGGCGAGCGTGCGCGAGCGCGACCAGGAAGATCGCCTGAGGGCGCTGGCCGGCCAGCTCGAGCGCGCCCGCGCCGAGGCGAGGTCCGACGCGCTCACCGGGGCGCTCAACCGGCTGGGACTCGAGGAGACCTGGACGCGCGAAGCCGCGCGCGCCGAGCGAGGCGGCGAGCCCCTCGCCCTCGTGGTGCTCGACCTCGACGACTTCAAGCGCCTGAACGACGAGCTCGGTCACGCGGCGGGCGACCGCGCGCTGGTGCAACTCGCCGGGCTCGCGCGGACGGTGCTCCGGCCCGGGGACGCGGTGGCGCGACTGGGCGGGGAGGAATTCGCGCTGCTGCTCGCGGGAGCCGACGCGTCGCGGGCCACCGGCGTCGCCGCGCGTCTGGCGAAAGCGCTCGCGCAGGTTGCGGCGGCCGTGCGCGGTCCCGGCACCCCGCTCACCTTCAGCGCCGGCGTCGCCGTGCGCCAGCCCGGCGAGGCGCTCGAGC
>CAZPLW010000220.1:0-7138 GCA_964587315.1 uncultured Lysobacter sp. | reverse complement strand
TTTCCGGCCGACCGACGGCCTTGACGAGGGTCCGGTGATCCTGCAGAAGGAGACGCCCATCTCGGGGAACGACACGCTGGGCACCGTGTACTTCGACCGCCTGTTCCCGATGGGCGTCGCGGCGATGGTGGAGGCGGCGGACCTGGTCGTCGCCGGCAGGCACCGGGAAGTGGTGCAGGACGAATCGCAGGCTTCCTACGAAGGCTGGTTCAAGGCGGCCGAAGCGAAGGTCAACTGGAACCAGCACGTCGACTGGATCCACAACACGATTCGCGGCGCGGACCCCGCGCCCGGCGCCTGGACCACGATCGGCGGCAGGAAGCTGCAGCTCTTCGGCTCGCGAAAGCACCTCGTGCGCACCTTCGGCGCCGTGAAGGGCAAGATCGGCGAGATCACGGAAATCGGCGCCGAGTCGATGCGCGTCACGGCGCAGGGCGGCCAGGTCGAGATCGCCAAGGTGAAAGCCGAGGAAGGCAAGAAGGTCTCCGCCGCCGAATGGGCGAAGGCCGCGGGCGCCGGCCCCGGCACGATCCTGGGCACCTGATCCCGGCCCGTCGCACGGCATTTCGCGCCCCGCCGTTCGCGGGGCGTTTCGTTTGCGCGTTATCCTAGTCGACCAATCCAGAGGAGAGTCCCATGTCCCATGCCATCCGCTTCCACAAGACCGGCGGTCCCGAGGTCCTCACGTGGGAAGAGGTGACCGTCGGCGAGCCCGGCCCCAACGAAGCGCGCATCGCGCACAAGGCGATCGGCCTCAACTACATCGACACGTACCACCGCACGGGCCTGTACCCGATGCCCATGCCCTCGGGCATCGGCCTGGAGGCCGCGGGTGTCGTCGAGGCCGTGGGCGCGGGCGTCACGGAATTCAAGGCGGGCGATCGCGTCGCGTACTGCAACGGCCCCATCGGCGCCTACAGCGAGAAGAAGATCCACCCGGTGGACCGCCTCGTGAAGCTGCCCGAGGGCATCTCCTTCGAACAGGGCGCGTGCATGATGCTGCAGGGCCTCACGGCGCACTACCTGCTGCGCCGGCTGCACGTCGTGCCGCAGGCGGGCGACTTCGTCCTGTGGCATGCGGCCGCGGGCGGGGTGGGTCTCATCGCCTGCCAGATGGCGAAGGCGTACGGCGTGAACCTCATCGGCACGGTGAGCTCGCCGGAGAAGGCGGCACTCGCGCGCGAGCACGGCGCGGCGCACACCATCGACTACACGAAGGAGGACTTCGTCGCGCGCGTGGCGGAAATCACCGGCGGCAAGAAGTGCCCCGTGGTCTACGACTCCGTGGGCAAGGACACCTTCATGAAGTCGCTCGACTGCGTGCGCACGCGCGGCCTGCTCGCCCTCTTCGGCAACGCCTCGGGCCCGGTGGACGCGCTCAACACGGGACTGCTCGCGGCCAAGGGCTCGCTCTACGTGACGCGCCCGACGCTCATCTCGTACACCGCCGTGCGCGCCGAGCTGGTGGCCGCGGCGAACGAGCTCTTCGACCACGTGCTCGCCGGCCGCATCAAGGTGGGCGCGCGACAGTCGTACGCGCTCAAGGATGCCGCGAAGGCGCACACCGACCTCGAGGCGCGCAAGACCACGGGCTCCACGGTCCTCGTCCCCTGACATGGGCGCGCGGTCCCGCCGCGTTGCCGTCGCGACGGGGCTCGCGCTCGCCGTCCTCGCCCTCGTCGTCGCGATCGGAGCGCCCATGGGACTGTTTTCAGGAAGGCCGCCGGCAGACCTCGGGCTCTCCGGCGGCAAGCTTCGCGGCGGCGACTGGAAGCCCAACTGGGTTTCCTCGCAAGTTCCCGCGTCGGATGCGAAGCACCACATCGCGCCCATCGCCACGGGCCCCGATGCGGCGGGCACGTGGACGGCGCTCGAGCGGGCCATCGCCTCGGAGCCGCGCGCCCGGGTCGTCACGCGCCGCCCGGGGTACCTGCACGCCGAGTTCTCGTCCGCCATGATGGGATTCGTCGACGACGCCGAGTTCGCGCTCGACGCCGCGGCCGGCCTGATCCACGTGCGCTCCGGCGCGCGGCTCGGGATCCGCGATTTCGACGTGAACCGGGCCCGCGTCGAACGCCTCCGGTCGGCCCTGACGCCCGCCCGCTCCTAGCCTCCTTCGCCAACCGTCCTTCCGGACCTTCCGAACCGCCATGGCCCTCATCCTCAAGGAACACGACGTCGAGCAGCTCCTCACCATGCCCCTCGCCCTCGAGCTCGTCGAGCGCGTGCACCGGGAATATTCCGCGGGCCAGGCGATCGACGTGCCGCGCGAGCGCACGCGCCTGCCCAAGGCCGCGCTGCACATCCTGCAGGGCGCGGTGCCGGGCTCGGGCGTCTTCGGCTACAAGGCCTACACCTCGAGCCGCGAGGGGATCCGATTCCTCGTCTACGTCTTCAGCGCCGAGCGCGGCCACCTCGAGGGCATCGTCGAGGCGAACCGCCTGGGCATGATCCGCACCGGCGCGGCCGGCGGCGTCGCGGCCCGCGCGCTCTCGCGTCCCGAATCGAAGGTGGCCGGCGTGTTCGGCGCCGGCTGGCAGGCCCGCGGGCAGATCGAGGCGCTCGCCGCCGTGAGGAAGCTCGAGCGCGTGAAGGTGTACTCGCGCAACGCCGAGACGCTGGCGAAGTTCTGCGCGAAGACGCGCGAGCGCCTCGGGCTCGACGTCGTGGCCGCGGCCTCGGCCGAGGAAGCCGTGCGCGGCAGCGACCTCCTGGTCACCATCACGACGTCCGCCACGCCCGTCTTCGACGGCGCCTGGGTGGAGCCGGGACAGCACATCAACGCGGCGGGCTCCAATTCCCTGCTGCGCCAGGAGATCGACGAGGCCACCGTGCGCCGATGCGCCCCGATCGTCGTCGACTCGCGTCCGACTGCCCTCAAGGAAGCCGGCGATCTCCTTCCGGCATTCGAGAAGGGGCGCATCAGCCTGGGCCAGGTGGCGGAACTGGGCGAGGTCCTCAATGGCACCCGGCCGGGCCGCACCGATCCGGCTCAAGTGACGCTGTTCGAGTCGCAGGGCATGGCCATCCAGGACCTCGTGATCGCCGCGGAATTGATCCGGCGCGCCCGGGCCGCGGGAGTGGGCGCCGAGGTCGACATCGGGGCCTAGTCCGCGAGGCCGGACGCCCCGAGGCTGTCGCACAGCGGCCAGCCGTTCCATGTAAGATTCCGGGCTTCGGAAGCAGCTGACCGGCGGTGGGGAAGCCGACCGGTCCGGCTCGGTGCGCACTTAGGGAGAGTCCATGAAGAGCCAATTCTGGAAGGCCGACTGGTTCCTCGGCGTGGTGATCGCGGTGGGCATGCTGGTGTTCAACGTGTCCTCGAACTTCATCCCCGGTCTGGAACGGTGGGCCTACGATCTCGGCGTGCGCATGACGTCGAAGAACCCGAGCGACAAGATCGCCGTCATCGCCATCGACGAGCAGTCGATCGCGAACATCGGCCGCTGGCCGTGGACGCGCGACGTGCACGCGAGGCTCACCGACCAGCTCTCCGCCGCGAAGGCGAAGGTGATCGGCAACACCGTGTTCTTCTTCGAGCCGCAGAAGGACCCGGGCCTCGTCTACGTCGACAAGATGCTTGCCCTCTACGACAAGGCCTACCCGGGCGCCGGCGCGCCCGAGGCGGCCGGCGTGGGCATCTTCGGCGGCGCCACCCCGGCGGCCCAGGCCGGCGCCGCGCCCGCCGGCGAAATCGGCGAGATCGGCAGGATCCTGCGCGAGGCCTCCAGCGCCCTCAACAGCGACGTGAAGCTCGCGGCCAGCATCAAGAAGGCCGGAAACGTCGTGATCCCGATGGTCTTCGACGAGACGATGGGCGTTCCGCCCCCGGGACGGCCCGACCAGCCGCTCGCCGAGTACGTCGCGAAGAACGCCATCAGCGGCGCCACCATCAAGGGCGGATCCTTCATCTACGGCGTGAACGCGATCGCCCCGATCGAGCAGATCGGCGCGGCCGTCGCCGGCATCGGCCACCTGAACTCCACGCCCGACCCGGCCGACGGCGCCATCCGCGCCGAGCCGCTCGTGATCGACTACTACGGCGCGCAGTTCCCGTCGCTCGCCCTGCAGATCGCGGCCAGGAGCCTCAACCTCACCTCGAAGGACATCAAGGTCACGCTGGGCGAGAGCGTCGCGCTCGGCAACAAGGTCGTGCGCACCGACGACCAGGCCAAGATGTACACGTACTTCTACAAGGACCGCGACGGCCGCGCCGCCTTCCCCATCGATTCGTTCTTCGACGTCTACTCGGGCAAGATCCCGGCCACCAAGTACGCCGACAAGATCGTGCTCATCGGCGCCGTGGCGGCGGGCATCGGCACCAACCAGGTGACCCCGATCTCCGCGCAGATGAACCCGGTGACCACGCTCGCGCACTCGGTGTCCTCGCTGTTGCAGGAGCACTTCTTCGTCGCGCCGACGTGGGGCGCGTACGCCACGATCGCGGTCTACCTGCTCGTCGCGCTCTACCTCATCCTGCTGCTGCCGCGCCTGGGCGCGGGCATGGGCGCGATCTTCACGGCGCTGCTCTTCGTCGTGATCTTCAGCCTGCACCTGGGCCTCATGACGAGCGCCGGGCTGTGGCTGCAGCTCATGCTGCCCGCGGCGCTGCTCGTGGTCGGGCACCTGCTGCTCACCACCAAGCGCTTCCTCGTCACCGAGCGCGGCAAGGAGAAGGCCGACAGCGAGGGCGCCGAGTCGAACCGCATGCTCGGCCTCGCCTTCCAGCAGCAGGGCCAGCTCGACATGGCCTTCGACAAGTTCCGCAAGTGCCCCTTCGACGAGCAGCTCGCCGAGAACGTGTACTCGCTCGCGCTGGATTTCGAGCGCCGCCGCCAGTTCAACAAGGCGGAGTCGGCCTTCGCGTTCATCCACAAGAACGACCCGAAGTTCAAGGACGTGGCCGACCGCATGCAGCGCGCCAAGACCATGAGCGAGACCATCATCCTGGGCGGCTCGTCGGCCGCGCGCACCAACCAGGCCACGATGGTCATGGGCGGGGCCGGGGCGACCAAGCCGATGCTCGGCCGCTACGAGATCGACAAGGAGCTGGGCAAGGGCGCCATGGGCGTGGTGTACCTGGGCAAGGACCCGAAGATCAGCCGCGTGGTCGCCATCAAGACGATGGCCCTGTCGTCGGAGTTCGAGGGCGACGAGCTGCAGGAGGCCAAGGAGCGCTTCTTCCGCGAGGCCGAGACGGCCGGGCGCCTCCAGCACCCCAACATCGTCACCATCTACGACGCGGGCGAGGAGCACGATCTCGCCTACATCGCGATGGAGTTCCTGAAGGGCAAGGACCTGGTGCCGTACGTGAAGGCGCCGAACCTGCTGCCGCCCGACCGCGCGCTCTCGATCGTCGAGCGCGTCGCGGACGCGCTCGGCTACGCGCACTCGATGGGCGTGGTCCACCGCGACATCAAGCCGGCCAACATCATGTACGAGCCCGAGGGCGACGTGCCCAAGGTCACGGACTTCGGCATCGCGCGCGTCACGGACTCCTCCAAGACCAAGACGGGCATGGTGCTCGGCACGCCGTCGTACATGTCGCCCGAGCAGCTCGCGGGCAAGAAGATCGACGGCCGCTCGGACCTCTTCTCGCTCGGCGTGACGCTCTTCCAGCTGCTCTGCGGCCGCCTGCCGTTCGAGGGCGAGTCGATGACGACGCTGATGTTCTGCATCGCCAACAACCCGCACCCGCAGATCCGCGAGTACAACCCCGCGCTGCCGGCCTGGATCGACGACATCATCGACAAGGCGCTCGCCAAGGACGTGAACCAGCGCTACCAGACGGGCCAGGAGTTCGCCGCCGCCATCCGCAAGGCCCGCGTCGCCGGCACCGGCACGACGGTCGATGTCGAGCTCTGAGACGAAGCCCGCACGCGAGATCCTGCACCGCCGGCGGATCGAGATCGCCGGCTACAAGCGCGAGGACGGCCTCTTCGACATCGAGGGCCACCTCGTCGACGCCAAGGACGTGGATTTCCCGGTGGGCGGCGAGGTGCGGCCGGCCGGCGAGCCGGTGCACGACATGTGGCTGCGCATCGCGGTCGACCGCGAGTTCCGCATCGTGGAGGCGGAGGCGAGGATCGACGGCATGCCCTACCGCGACACCTGCGGCCGCATCGCCCCGGACTACGCGAATCTCGTGGGCCTCACCATCGGCCCGGGCTACCTGCGCCACCTGAAGGAGCGCCTGGGCGGCGTGGCGGGGTGCACGCACCTCACGGAGCTGGCCGGGTCCCTGGCGACCGCGGCCTTCCAGACCTTCGCGGGACAGGGCGTCCTGCCCTCCGACCGCAAGCCCCCGCAGCTCGACCGCTGCCACGCGCTCGCCACCGACGGCGACGTGGTGAGGCGCTTCCACCCGCGCTGGTACCGGGACCTGACCGCGGTCAAGAACGGCCCGTCCGACTGACCCCGGTCAAGGTTCGGGGCCGATCCCCGGCTGATAGAATGGCCTTCGCTTTCCACTCCCGCCTCCCGAGACCATGAACATCCACGAGTACCAGGGCAAGGAAATCTTCCGCAAGTTCGGCGTGCCCACGCCGCGCGGCATCCCCGCCTTCTCCGTCGAGGAGGCCGTCAAGGCGGCCGAGACGCTCGGCGGCAAGGTATGGGTCGTCAAGGCCCAGATCCACGCCGGCGGCCGCGGCAAGGGCGGCGGCGTCAAGGTCGCCAAGTCCATGGCCGAGGTGAAGGAGCTCGCCGGGAAGATCCTGGGCATGCAGCTCGTCACGCACCAGACCGGGCCCGAGGGCCGCAAGGTCGGGCGCCTGCTCATCGAGGAAGGCGCGGACATCCGGAAGGAGCTCTACGTGGCGCTCGTCGTCGACCGCGTCACGCAGCGCGCGACGATGATGGCCTCCTCCGAGGGCGGGATGGACATCGAGGAAGTGGCGGCGCACACGCCGGAGAAGATCCACCGCGTGGCCATCGATCCGAAGACGGGTCTCAAGGACGCCGAGGCCGAGGACATCGCCCGCAAGATCGGCGTGCCGGAAGGCTCGGTCGGCGAGGCGCGCGACCTGCTGAAGAACCTCTACCGCGTCTTCGACGAGTGCGATTGCTCCCTGGCGGAAGTGAACCCGCTCATCGTCACGGGCGAGGGCAAGGTGGTCGCCCTCGACGCGAAGCTCAA
>CAZPLW010000219.1:0-7175 GCA_964587315.1 uncultured Lysobacter sp. | reverse complement strand
ACATCTACATGGCCGGCGCCTCGGGCAAGAAGCTGGACGACACCTACAAGCTGGCGTGGCTGCGCGGCCTCAAGACGACGTACTACCTGCGCACGCTGGCCGCCACCAGCGCCGAGAAGTCCACCGGCAAGGGCGGCGAGCTGAACGCGGTCTCGGTCCACGGCGGGCAGGGTTCCACGGGCGAAGGCGCGGGCGAGGGCGCTTCCGAAGCCGCGGGCAAGTTCTGCTCGATCGACAATCCCGAATGTGAGGCTTGCCAGTAAGTTCGGCCTGAGTACCGCGCACTTCAGACGCCCCCGGATGCAAGTCCGGGGGCGTTTTGCATTCAGTCCGCCTTGAGGCCCAGCCTTTCCACGACCCCCGCCCACTTCTGCGCTTCACGTCGCATGCGCGCCGCCGCCTGCTCCGGCGTGTTGGCGACGAACTCCACGCCCCGCGCGATCATCCGGCTCCTCACGTCGGGCTGCGACAGCGCGGTCCCTATCGTCTCGTTCAGCGCCGCGAGCACGGCAGGCGGCGTATCCCGGGGCGCGAGCAGGAGGTCGCCGAAGGTGGCTTCGTAACCGGCGATGCCGGCCTCGATCATCGTCGGCAGTTCCGGTGCGATGGGCGAGCGGGTGGGCGTGGTGACCGCCAGCCCGATGAGCTTGCCGCCCTTCACCTGCGGCATGACGACGGCCGTGGACAGGAAGCCGCACTGCACGTTGCCATCGATCATGTCCTGCATGGCGGCATTGGGCCCCTTGTAGGCGACGTGCTTCATGCGCACGCCCGCGGCCGCGAGGAACATCTCGGCGGCCAGGTGCCCGGGAACGCCATTGCCGCCCGATGCGTAGGCCATCTCGTGCGACTTCGCGTGGGCCACCAGGTCCTTCACGCTCCGGGCCGGCACGGAAGGGTGGCACACGAGGGTCTGCGAAGTGTTCGCCAGGTAGATGACCGGCACCAGGTCCGCATCGGCCTTGAACTTCAGGTTCCGGTACAGGCGCGGGTTGACGGTGACCACGGTGTCCGTCGTCACGAGCAGCGTGTAGCCGTCGGGCGCCGACTTCGCCACGGCTTCCGCCGCGATGTTGCCGCCCGCGCCCGGGCGGTGCTCGATGGCGAGCGGCTGCCCGAACTTCGCCTGGAAAGGCCCGTTCGCCAGCCCGATGAGGAAATCGAGCGTGGTCGGCGGGAATGCCGAGATCACGGACACCGGCTTCACCGGATAGCCCTGCGCAAGGGCGGTGCCGAAGGCCGAAGCGGCCAGCGCGAAAGCGGCTGCGAGGATGAACGGGATCGAACGCATGGACGACTCCGGTGGAGGAGGGAGGTTCACTGCCGTGCGCCTTGGGCCACGCGCCGCCCCGCATCATCGGTGGGTTTCGGCGGCGGCGCAATCGAACGGGCCATCGGCCGGAACGCCGTGGCCCGCATTCATTGACCCGCGACAACCGCGCGCGCCCATCCCGGCGTAGCGTGAAAGAGTCAGGAGTCCCGTCCCATGACCGCGAAGCTCGTCGCCGCGCTCGCGAAACGGCTCGACACGGCCGGCGACACCGAAGTCCTCGAAACCCACATTTCCTGGGTGATCCTCGCCGGGCCGTTCGCGTACAAGCTCAAGAAGCCCGTGGACGTGGGCTTCGCCGACTTCACCACGCTCGAATCGCGCCGGCGATACTGCGAGGAGGAGCTTCGGCTGGGGCGGCGGACGGCGCCCTCGCTCTACCTGGCGGTCATCCCCATCACGGGCACGCGCATGGCGCCGCGGATCGGCGGCGAAGGCCAGCCCATCGAATGGGCCGTGCGCATGCGCCGCTTCCCGCAGGCCGCGCTCCTCGACCGGCTGGCGACGTGGCGCGCCCTGGACGCCGGCCTCGTCGATTCGCTGGCCGATGTCGTCGCCGACTTCCACGCCGCCATCCCGCGCGCGCCTTCGGCATCGCCCTTCGGCACGCCGGAGGAGATCCGCGCCGAGTCCGAGGGCAACTTCACCGGCATCCGCGATCACGCGGGCCCGCTGCTGGGCCCCGCGGCGCTCGGGCCGCTTCACGCCTGGGCCGTGCGCGAGGGCGAGCGGCTGGAGCCGCATTTCGCCCGCCGCCACGCCGGCGGCTTCGTGCGCGAATGCCACGGCGACCTGCACCTGGGCAACGTGGCGCTCATCGACGGCAGGCCCGTGCCCTTCGACGCCATCGATTTCAGCGAGAGGCTGCGCTGGATCGACGTGACGAGCGAAGTGGCGTTCACCGCGATGGACCTCGAGGCCCATGGCCTTCCCCGGCTCGCCCATCGCTTCGTCGACGCGTACCTCGCGCGCACCGGCGACTACGCAGGGCTTCCGGCGCTGCGCTACTACCAGGCCTACCGGTCCCTGGTGCGCGCGAAGGTGGCGGCGATCCGGCTTGACCAGGCGGGCGACGGGGACGACACGCGCGAGAACGCAGTCCGGGAGATCCGGCGCTACATCGCGCTCGCCGAGACGGCGCTCGCGCCGGCGCGCCCCGCGCTCGTCGCGATGCACGGCCTGCCCGGTTCGGGCAAGACGACGTTCGCGCAGGAGCTGCTGGAGGCCCTGGGAGGCATCCGCATCCGCTCGGACGTGGAGCGAAAACGCGTGCATGGCCTCGCCGCCGAGGCGCGCAGCGCATCCGCCCCCGGCGAGGGCCTCTACGACCGCGAGGCCGACGATCGCACGCAGTCGCGGCTCCTGGAGGCGGTGCGCGAAGTGCTGGACGCCGGGCGGATCGCCATCGTCGATTCGACGGGCATCCTGCGCGCCAACCGGCTCGAGATGGGCGAACTCGCCCGCGACAGGGGCGTGCCCTTCGTCCTCGCCTGCCTGGGCGCGCCCGAGCCGCTGCTGCGCGAACGGATCCGCGCGCGAGAGCGGGCCGGCCGTGACGCGTCGGAGGCCGGGCTCGCCGTGCTGGCGCGACAGCTGGAAAGGCTCGAACCGCTTGGCGCCGACGAACTGCCCTTTGCCGTGTTCGTGGATGGCTCGCGCGGAAAGGAAGCTTTCGCCCCTGCCGTCGAGTCGATCCGGACCCGGATCCGCTAGTTCCGACAGCGGGCCCTGCGGCCTATGCTCGTCGCCGCAGGGCCCGCCGTCATGCCCGAGCCTTCAGGCGTGCAGCGGCTCGAGCTGGCGTTCCACCGCCGCGAAGGCATCGCGCAGCGCGACGAAAACGTCCTTGTCGTGGTGCCGGTCGACGACGCAATCGGGCGCGCCGGCCACGGCCACGTCCACGCGCACGCCGAAGCAATTGCGCTTCGGGGCGCGGTGGCTGTCGGCCTCCACGGTGATGCGGCAGCGCGTCACCCGCGGGTTCCTCTCGCCCAGCTTCCTCGACAGCGCCGTGATGCGTTCCGTGAGGGCGGGCGAATTCGTCATGTGGCAAAGGTGGATCTGGGTGATTCCCATGCGATGCTCCTCAGATTAGCGTTCCCAGGTCGCGCGCACCCGGTTCTCTCCGGGCGAATAGTCGAGCGCGAGCATGCCCTTGTAGGCGGACTTGATCGCCTCGGCGAAGTTGCGCGCCAGGTGCGGGTCCGTCGTGGTGACCACGGTCTCGGCCGGCCCCCGTTCCTCCAGCGCGATGATGCGCTGCAGCGGATGCTCGGCCTTCTCGCGGATTTCCCTCGCGACCACGCGCGCGATGATCTCCGTGCGGTGCTCGGCGAAGAACGCGCCCTTCAGCGTGAGCCACCCGCCGGGATAGTCGTCGGCGATGCGGCGGCAGGCGGGGCACTCGGCGCGGGCTGCGTCGGGGGGCGCCTTCTCCCAGGTCCACCGTCCGGCGCGGTACGTCGCGCTGCACTTCGGACAGGCCGTGGGATCGGCGAGCTTGCGGTCGAGGCGATAGGCATCGCCGGGGCCGGTGTCGAACGTCGGCGTGTGCCGGCGATTGTCCATTCCAACGCGTGGCGTTTTCATGGGGGCCCTCCTTCAGATTCCAGACTAGGCCCCCTGCATGACCCCTTGTTGACTCGGATCAACGGGGAGCGAGTGCGGCCGGGCGCACCGCGGGGGTCGCTAGGCCTTCGGCAACCAGCGGTGCAGGCAGGCCGCGAGCGCCTCGGGTTCGAAGGGCTTGGCGAGGTAGTCGTCCATGCCGCCGCGAGGCCGCGCTCGCGATCGCCCTCGAGCGCGCTGGCGGTGAGCGCGACGATCGGCACGCGGCTCTGGCCCATTTCGCGTTCGCGCGCGCGGATGCGCCCGGTGGCCGCGAACCCGTCGAGCACCGGCATCTGGCAGTCCATCAGGATCACGTCGAAGACCTCGGTGTCCGCAAGCGCCACGGCCTGCGCGCCGTCGCTGGCACAGCGCACCTCGAGTCCCTGCCCCGCCAGGATGTCGCGCGCGATCTCGCGGTTGATGTCGTTGTCCTCCACGACGAGCACGCGCCCCGAAAGCGTCACGGACGCGCCGGTCTCGCGCGAAGGCTGCGGGGCGGGCGCGTGGGTCTCGGGCAGCTCGGCCGTGAACCAGAAGACGGACCCTTCGCCGGGGCGGCTCTCCAGGCCGATCTCGCCGCCCATCAGCGTGACGAGCTCGCGCGAGATGGCGAGGCCCAGGCCCGTGCCGCCGTGGCGCCGCGTCGCCGAATCGTCCACCTGGCGGAAGGGCTCGAATAGGCGCCCCTGGTCCGCGGGCGCGATGCCGATGCCGGTGTCGCGCACCTCGAAGCGCAGGCAGTCGGGCGAACCGGGCATGCGGCCCACCTCGAGCGCGATGCGCCCGCGTTCCGTGAACTTGACCGCGTTGCCCACGAGGTTGTTGAGCACCTGCGTGAGCCGGCCCGCGTCCCCGTCCACCCACGCCGGCACGTCCTGCGCCACGCGCATCGCGAGGGCGATACCGCGGATCTCGGCGCGGGCCGTGAAGAGCGAGAGGGCCTCGCCGATCGTGCGGCGCAGGTCGAAGGGCCGGCGCGCCAGCTCGAGCTTGCCCTCGGAGACCTTGGAGAAATCGAGCACGCCGTTCACGACCGTGAGCAGGTGCCGGCCCGAGTGCAGGAGCGAATCGACGCGGCGGCGCTGGCCGTCGTCCAGGGGGCTGCGCGCGAGCAGGTGCGCCATGCCGAGGATGCCGTTGAGGGGCGTGCGGATCTCGTGGCTCATGTTGGCGAGGAAGCGCATCTTGGCCTGCCCGGCCGCCTGCGCCGCGACGAGGGCGGCCTCGCGGTCCGTGGCGATGCGCGCGTTCTCGAAGCGAAGTCGCAGCAGCTCGAGGACGTTGCGCTCGCCGACCGACGAATTGATCAGCGTGATGCCCAGGAAGGCGAGCACCATGAAGCCCAGCAGGATGCTGAGGCCCTCGCCGTGCAGGGGAATCCAGATCGCGGCCGGCAGCAGCACCGGCACCGCCATCGCGAGGAAGGCCGCGCGCGAGCTGCCGAGGGTGAAGAGGCCCACCGCCGAGGTGCCGATCACGCACACGACGGCGAAGACCTCGTAGTCCATGCGGTTCGGCGGCAGCAGGATGGTGCCCATCATTCCCCAGACCACGCCCGCGAGCAGGGTCATGGCGACGAAGCGCGCGTGCCAGAGCCCGGCCTCGGACGGCGCCGGCTTCGCGCGCCGGTAGGCGTAGACCAGCCCGAAGCGCAGCAGCGTCACCAAATTGTTGGCGATGAGCCACGGCACGAGGATGCGGGCCGGGGTCACGGGCTGGAAGACGACGTAGACGCCGACCGAGAAGATGATCGCGGTGGCGAGCGTGCGCGTGACGAGCCGGTAGAGCATCGCGACGCGCTCGGAGTTCGCGAGGTCGTCGATGCCGATGCTGCGATCGCCGATGTCGATTGACGGGTCCATGGGGTGCCGGTGACCCGCGGCGCCAACCGCGATGCGGGGTCTGAAGGCCTCCATCCTCCCGCACCGCGTGCCTGGCCGGGTTGCCAGCGATCAAGGGGAGGGAAATGCGCCCGGCTGGCGCCCCGGGCGGACCTTATACCCGGTTATCCACAGGTTATCCCCTGAATCCACAAGATGTCCTCCCGTCAAGCCCCCGGGAGCCCCATATCTTGTGCTTTTTGCCTTGACCGGGGAGGGCGGCTTGAGGCATCCTTTTCGGCGGGTCGGAGGGTGCGCCGTCCCGGCGGAATACCGGTCGCGGGCGCACCGAAAACAGAAGAGGAAGGGGCCGCCGGAGGCTGGCGGCGATCGCCTTTCGACAACGAGGAGGGGTGCCCATGGCGACTCATGAACACATGACGCTTCTCGAGGACCTCAAGCGCTCGGCCTGGTCGCGCACGAACCCGGTCGGGGAACACGCCAACGCCTGGGAGTTCCGCAAGGACAAGCTGGGCAACATGGTGCGGTACGCGGACTACGGCAACCGCAAGAGCCCCTTCGGGTGGGAACTGGACCAGATCGTTCCCAAGTCCGTGGGCGGCACGTCGGACGCGGACAACCTGCAGGCCCTGCACTGGCGGGCCACGGCGGCCAAGAGCGAAGTGCCGGCCGGCCTCGCCTCCGGGCGCCTGGCCGCGTAGGGAAGATTTCGTGGTGCGCGCAAGCGTTGGGGTGAGATGAAGAGTTGGTTAGCAGTGGCAGTGACTGAGGTGTAGCCACCCACCGCCCCCCCCGGGACCCACTCCCCCGGGGGGTGCGGCAGGGGGTTCGCCCGCCAAGATCAAGAAGCGGCGACGAGATCGCCGAGCACATTCCAGGAGCAGATGAAATGCTGAGCTTCGAAGACGACGCGCCCGCCCCCACGCTGGGCCTGCAGATGGTGAAGCCCTCCGCGGTGCCGACCCCCGTGGCCGAGCGCGTGCAGGAATCCGGCGTCAACGGCCTCTTCACCCGCGTGCGGGCCGAGGACAAGCGCGTCATCAACGCGAAGACGGACGTGAACCAGCTCGTGCCCTTCAAGTACAAGTGGGCCTGGGAGAAATACATCGCGGGCTGCGCCAACCACTGGATGCCGCAGGAAGTGAACATGAACCGCGACATCGCCCTGTGGAAGAACCCGAACGGGCTCACCGAGGACGAGCGGCTCATCGTGAAGCGCAACCTCGGCTTCTTCGTGACGGCCGATTCCCTCGCCGCCAACAACATCGTACTGGGCACCTACCGCCACATCACCGCGCCGGAATGCCGCCAGTACCTGCTGCGCCAGGCGTTCGAGGAGGCGATCCACACCCACGCCTACCAGTACATCGCCGAATCGCTGGGGCTGGACGAGA
>CAZPLW010000218.1:0-7180 GCA_964587315.1 uncultured Lysobacter sp. | reverse complement strand
GCACCACGTCCTCGAAGGCGGAGAGCACCTGCTCGGGCGCCTGCACGTTCTGCAGGTTCACGGTGGTGATGTTGATGCCCGTCTTGTAGCGGTCGAGGATCTGCTGCATGAGCACCTTCACGCGCGAGGCGACCTCGCTGCGGCCCTGGCTCAGCACGAAATCCATCTTGCTCTTGCCGACGATCTCGCGGATGGAAGTCTCGGCCGCCTGCAGGACGTTGTCGTCCGGGTTGCGGTTGTTGAAGAGGTAGTCCTCGGGGCCCTTGAGCGTGTACTGGATGGCGAACTGCACGTCGACGATGTTCTCGTCGTCCGTGAGCATGAGCGCCTCGGCCGGCTGCTTGTTCTTGGGGTTGCCGCGGTAGCCGACCTCGACGGTGCGCACGCCCGAGACGTTCACGACCTCGACCGACTCGATCGGGAACGGCACGTGCCAGCGCGGGCCGGGCATCGTGGTCTCGATGTACTTGCCCAGGCGAAGGACCACGCCGCGGCGGCCTTCCTCGACGATGTAGAAGCCGCTCGCGAGCCACACGCCGACGATGAGGATCACGATGAACGCGACCGATCCCCCGAAGAAGGCGTTCGAGGGGCCGGAAGGGCCCCCCGTCGGGCCCGTGGGCCCGGCCGGCGCGGGTGCGCGCTTGCCGAAGAGCCCCGCGAGCTTCTGGTTGAGCTTCCTCAGGATCTCGTCGAGATCCGGCGGGCCGTCGTTGGGCTTCTTCCCCCACTGGGGATCGTTCGGAGGCATGCGCGATTGGGGCCGGAAAGGTGGGATCGAGACGGGAGAGATGCGGGCCGCTGGGGCGTTTTCAATGCGGGAGCGCGGTATTCCTAGGCGGCGGGGGCGAGCGCCCGGGCGCCATGGTCCCGCGCGATCTCGGCGAGCGCGTTCCGGAGGCCGTCGAGACCGGCGCCGGTGACTGCACTCGCCTTGATATTCAAGATCTTACCACAAGCATCGCGCACGACTTCGGGCACGGCGCCCTCGACGCGGTCGATCTTGTTCCAGACGATGAGCTGGGGAATGTCGGCCGCGCCGATCTCGGCCAGCACCTGGTTCACCGCATCGACCTGCTCCGCGTGCTGCGGGTTCGAGCTGTCGACCACGTGCAGCAGGATGTCCGCCTGGATGGTCTCCTCCAGCGTCGAGCGGAAGGCCGCGACGAGGGAGTGCGGGAGGTCTCGCACGAAACCCACGGTGTCGGACATCGTGGCCTGCGCCCCCTCCCCCAGGTGCACCCGGCGCGTGGTCGGGTCGAGGGTCGCGAAGAGCTTGTCGGCGACGTACGCCTCCGCCCGCGTGAGCCGATTGAAGAGCGTGGACTTGCCCGCGTTGGTGTAGCCGACGATCGACACGCGCAGCATGCCGGCGCGCGTGCGCGCCGCGCGCTGCGTGTCGCGCACGCGGGCCACCTTCTTCAGGCGCTCCTTGAGCTTCTTCACGCGCTCGCCGATGAGGCGGCGGTCCAGCTCGATCTGCTTCTCGCCCGGGCCGCCCGTCTTGCCGAGGCCACCTCGCTGGCGTTCCAGGTGGGTCCAGCCGCGCACGAGGCGCGTGGAGAGGTGCTCGAGCTGGGCGAGCTCCACCTGGAGCTTGCCCTCGTGGCTGCGGGCCCGCTGGGCGAAGATCTCGAGGATGAGGTCGGTGCGGTCGTAGACCTTGATCGCGCGACCGCCCTCGGAGAGCGATTTCTCGAGGTTGCGGATCTGCGCGGCCGTGAGCGCGTTGTCGAAGACGACCGTGGAGGCGTCGTGCAGGCGCGCGCTCGCCTGGATCTCCTCGACCTTGCCCGAGCCCGCGAAGGTGGCGGCATCGGGCCGGTCGCGGCGGCCCGTGATCACCGCGGCGACGTCCGCGCCCGCGCTCTCGACGAGGCTCGAGGCCTCCTCCGGGCGGTCGCGGGCGCCGGAGCGGCCGATCTCGAGGCAGACGAGGACGGCGCGCTCGCGGTTCGAGGGCGGGTGGATTTCAGCCATGGCGGGTTGTGCGGGAACGCCGCGCACCCTCTAGGGGCGCACGGGCCTCAACGGGAGGACGTACCCCCCGGGCGCGCGAATCAGGATTCCGGCGAATGTTCGGAAGGCACCGAGACCGGCCGGGCCGGCACCACCGTCGAAATGGCGTGCTTGTAGACCATCTGCGTGACGGTGTTCTTGAGCAGGACCACGTATTGATCGAAAGACTCGATCTGGCCCTGCAGCTTGATGCCGTTCACCAGGTAGATCGAGACCGGTACGTGCTCCTTGCGGAGGACGTTGAGGAACGGATCCTGCAGCAATTGCCCCTTGTTGCTCATTGTTATGCCCCTTCGAGTTACGGGTTTCTTCGCGGGTCGGCTCGTCACTCCAGCCAACAGCTGCCGATCCCGGCCTTGGACCACCGGCCGACTCTACTGCAAAGGCGCGATTTTGGCCACCGCGCCACCCCCTAGACAGCCTCGAAACCCTGCAAGTTCCGCGCCGCGGCCGGCCACGCCGGCGAAAGGCTCAGGAACCGTAGGTCTTCTTGTTGTGGCGCCGTTCGCGGCGCTTCTTGGCCTCCTGGCGGGGGGTGAGGATCGAACGCTTGCGGTTCTCGTAGGGATTCGCGCCCTGGCGAAGCTCGACCCGGAGGGGGGTGCCCTTCAGCTTGAACACCTTGATGAAGGTGTTCTCGAGGTAGCGCCGGTAGGTGTCCTTGATCGAGGCGACGCTGGTGCCGTGGATCACCACCACCGGGGGATTGTGGCCGCCCTGGTGCGCGTAGCGCAGCTTGGGGCGGATCTTGCCCGCGAGCGGCGGGGCCTGCTTCTCGATGGCCGCCTGCAGGGCGCGCGTGAGCTTCGGGGTGGGCAGCTTCGCCATCGCCGCGGCGAAGGCGCGGTCGACGGACTCGAAGAGCGCCTTGAGGCCCGTGCCCTTGAGCGCCGAGATGGTGTGGAACTCGGCGAAGTCGAGGAAGGCGAGCTTCCTCTCGACGTCGCGCTTGGCGTCCTCGCGCGCGATGGAGTCCACCGCATCCCACTTGTTCACGGCCACGGCGAGCGCCCGGCCGGCCTCCAGGATGTAGCCCGCGATGTGCGCGTCCTGCTCCGAGATGTCCGTCGCGGCGTCCACCACCAGGATCACGACGTGCGCGCGCTCGATGGCCTGCAGCGTCTTCACCACCGAGAACTTCTCGACGGACTCGAACACCTTGCCCTTCTTGCGGATGCCGGCCGTGTCGACGATCGTGTAGGGCTTGCCGTGCCACTTCACCTCGACCTCGATGGCGTCGCGCGTGGTGCCCGGCTGGTCGAAGGCGATGACGCGCTCCTCGCCCAGCACGCGGTTCACGAGCGTCGACTTGCCCACGTTGGGGCGGCCGACGATGGCCACGCGAGGATGGTCGGGCTCCTCCTCGGCGTCCTCGCGAAGCTCCGGGTAGGGCGCGAGCGCGTCCTCGATGAGCTGGCGCACGCCGTCACCGTGCGCGGCGGAGATCGCGTGCGGCTCGCCCAGGGCGAGCTCGTGGAATTCCGCGGTGACGACCGACTCGTTCATCCCCTCGGTCTTGTTCACCACGAGCCACACCGGGATGCCGCGCTCGCGCAGCAGCGTCGCGATGCGCTTGTCCTGCGGCGCGAGGCCGGCGCGGCCGTCGACCACGAAGAAGACGACGTCGGCCTCGGCGATGGCCTCCCGGGCCTGGCGCGCCATCTCGGAGAGGATGCCCTCCTTCGCGACGGGCTCGAAGCCGCCCGTGTCCACGACGATGTAGGGCTTGTCGCCCAGGCGTCCGCGGCCGTAGTGCCGGTCGCGCGTGAGGCCGGGCATGTCCGCGACGATGGCGTCACGCGTGCGCGTGAGGCGGTTGAAGAGCGTCGACTTGCCGACGTTCGGGCGGCCGACGAGGACGATCGTGGGGTTCATGGCGAGAGCCCGGCGGGCCCCGCTGTCGGCTCGCGCGCTAGAAGCGCACGAGCGAGAGCGAGCCTCCGGCCGTCTGGACGTAGAGGCCGTTTCGGGTGGGCACGAGCGCGTTCACCGCCGTGCCGTCGAGCGAGAGGCGGCCGACGATCGCGCCGTCGTCCGTCGAGAGCACGTGCAGGTAGCCCAGGGAATCGCCGACCACGATCTTCCCCTCGAAGGGCACGGGCGCGGTGAGCTTGCGGCGCAGGAGCTTGTCCTGCTTCCAGCGCGGGGTGCCCGTCGCCTTGTCGAGCGCGTGCACGGTGTCCTTGTCGTCCGTGAGGAAGACGCTCGGGCCTTCCACGGCGAGGCCGGTGGCGCTCGAGATGTCGCGCGACCACGCGGTGTTGGCGCCCTGGATGTCGAAGCAGGCGACCTTGCCCTGGAAGGCCGCGGCGCAGATGCGGCCGCCGTCGATGATCGGGAGCCCGCCCACGTCGGCGACGCGCTCGAGCTCCGTCGACCCGCGCGGCAGCGCGACCGTCACTTCCCACGTGAGCTTGCCGTCCTCGATGTCGAGCGCGACCAGCTTGCCGCCGGGATAGCCCGCGACGACGTTCGTCGCCGTGACGACGACGCCCGCCTCGCCGCGCAGCAGCAGCGGCGGGGTGGCGCGCTGGTAGACCCAGCGGCGCTTCCCGTCGGCGATGCCGAAGGCGAAGATGCGGCCGTCGGACGTGCGCACGAAGGCCGAGGACGGGGTGAGCGTGGCCGGCGCGAGCACCTCGCCCCCCACCTGCGCCGTCCACAGGACCTTGCCCGCCGGGTCGAGCGCGATCACCTCGCCCTTGAGCGTGCCCACCACGATCGTGCCCGACTCGACGCCGACGCCGGAGGAGATCTTCTTCTTCACGTCGAGGCGCGACTCGAGCTTGCCCGTGTCCTCCTCGAGCACCGTGACGGTGCCCTCTTCCGCGGCGGCGTACACGCGGCCGGCCGAGGCCACGGGGTGGAATCGCCGGTCGCGTGCCTTGCCGACCGAGACGGTCCAGACGGCCTTCGGGCTCACGGCCGGCTTGAAGTCCTCCAGCGCCATCGGCTTCTTGGCGGCGTCGCCCCCGATCCCCCAGAGGCCGCAGCCGGAGAGCGCGATCGCGAGCGAGGCGACGGCGAGCCGGCGAATCACGGGGTGCCCCCGAGCGCGCCGAGCTTGAGCTCGGTGAGCCCCTTGGTCGGGCTGCGCGGGTCGCTCTTCTCGAGGGCGAGCTTGTAGGCCGCGCGGGCCTCGTCGAGGCGCCCTTGCGAGAAGAAGATGTCGCCGCGCAGGTCCGCCGTGAGCGAGGCGAACGCCGGGTCCGAGACCTGGTCGAGCACCTCGAGCGCCTCCTTGGGCTTCTTCTGGTCGAGCAGCACGGCGGCCAGGCGAAGCCGCGCGACGCCCTTGTGCACGTCGCGGCCGTCCTTCACGACCCACTCGAGGCGCGCTCGGGCGCCCTCGAGGTCTCCCGCGTCGAACGCCGAGCGCGCGGCCAGCAGGCCGGCTTCGGAGGCGTAGAAGGTGCGCGGATACTTCTCGGCGAGGACCTGGGCGAGGTCCGCGGTCTTCTTCGCGTCGCCCCTCGCCTTCGCGAGTTCCTGGGAGAGGGCCGCGGCTTCCTCGTTCTGCACGCGGTTCCAGTATTCCCAGCCGCGCCAGCCCGCCACGGCGACCACCACCACGGCGACCGTCGCATAGACCCAGCGGGCGTTGTCTTCCCACCAGCCCTTGATGGCCGCGATGCGTTCCTGTTCTTCGAGATCGTACGGTCCTGCCATGGTTGTGCGCTTTTTCGGGAAAGTGTCGGGGACGGGGAAGGGGCCTACGAGGCGGCCGCGCCGAGGGCCCGGAGGGCTTCCTCGGGAGTGACGAGCTGCTGCTCGCCGCCGCGCAGGGGCTTCAGGGTGAGCTTGCCGGCGGCGATCTCGTCGTCGCCGAGGATGATAGCAAAGCGGGCACCGCTCGCGTCGGCCTTCTTCATCTGCGACTTGAAGCTGCCGCCGCCGCCGAGCACGCACGCGTGGCCCGCGTCACGCAGGCGCTCGCCCAGGCGCCAGGCCTCGCGCGAGGCCGCGTCGCCGGCATGCACGAGAAAGGCGTCGGGCTCCTGGGCCGCCGCGAGGCCATGGGCCTGCATCGTGAGGACGACGCGCTCCATGCCCATGCCGAAGCCGCAGGCGGGCGTGGGCTTGCCGCCCAGCATCGCGAAGAGGCCGTCGTAGCGCCCGCCGCCCGCGATGGTCGACTGGGCGCCGATGCGGTCGGTCACCCACTCGAACACGGTGCGGTTGTAGTAGTCCATGCCGCGCACGAGCCGCGGGTTCACGACGAACTCGACCCCGGCGTCCGACAGGAGCCCCTGCACGGCCTCGAAGTGGCGAAGCGCGCCCTCGCCCAGGTGGTCGAGGAGCTTCGGCGCGCCCTCGACCATCGCCTGCATCGCGGGATTCTTCGTGTCGAGGATGCGCAGCGGGTTCGTGTGCAGGCGCCGCTTCGCGTCCTCGTCCAGCAGCGCGGCGTGGCCCTCGAACCAGGCGACGAGCTTCTCGCGGTGCGCCAGGCGGTCGGCGGCGTCGCCGATGGAATTGACGTGCAGCTGCACCGGGCCGATGCCGAGCGTCTTCCACAGGCGCGCGAGCAGCACGATCTGCTCGGCGTCCACGTCCGGTCCCTCGAAGCCGAGCGCCTCCACGTCGTACTGGTGGAACTGCCTCTGCCGCCCCTTCTGGGGCCGCTCGTAGCGGAACATCGGTCCCGCGGTCCACACGCGCATCGGGCCGTTGTAGAGGAAGCTGTGCTCGACCGCGGCGCGCACGATGCCGGCGGTGGCCTCGGGGCGCAGCGTGAGACTCCCGTTGTTCCGATCGGGAAACGTGTACATCTCTTTCTCGACGATGTCCGTGACCTCGCCGATGCTGCGCACGAAGAGCGCCGTGGGCTCGACGATGGGCGTGCGGATGTTGCGGTAGCCGTACTGGCGGAACACCTCGCGGCACGCGTCCTCGAGCTTCTCCCACAGGGGCGAGACCTCCGGCAGGATGTCCTCCATGCCGCGGATCGCCTGCAGCTTCCGGCTCATGACGCGACCGGCTGGATGGGGATGGACTTCTTGCTCCGCGAGGCGCCGCGCGCGGCGGCGCCCGGCGCGTAGCGCGAGGGCACGTACTCGTCCACGATGGCCCGGAACTCCTCGGCGCTGCGCTCGCCCTTGAGCGTCCACGTCCTCCCGCCGTCCACGAACCCAGGCCCCCGCGGCTGCCCGCCCCGCCC
>CAZPLW010000217.1:0-7187 GCA_964587315.1 uncultured Lysobacter sp. | reverse complement strand
GGTCGGGACCGGCAAGGTCGCGGGCAGGGCGGCGGCCACGCCGGGGCGGTCGCCACCAGCGGGGCCGACGTTGTCGCGGATCAAGGCGGGGATGCGGGGGGTGTCCTCGGGAACGCCGGCTTCGACCTTGCCGACCAGGTCCGCGCCCACGTCGGCGCCCTTGGTGAAGAGGCCGCCGCCCAGTCGCGCGAAGATCGAGATGAGCGAGGAGCCGAAGGCGAGGCCGATGAGGGGCTTCACGACGTCGCCCATCTTCGCGCCGTGCGCGGCGCCGCCCTGCAGCAGCATGAAGAAGCCCGTGACCGAGAGCAGGCCCAGGCCCACCACCAGCATGCCGGTGATGGCGCCGCCCTTGAAGGCGATGTCGAGCGCGGGCGCGATGCCGCCGCGCGCCGCCTCGGCGGTGCGCACGTTCGCGCGGACCGAGACGTTCATCCCGATGAAGCCCGCCGCGCCGGAGGCGATGGCCCCGATGGCGAAGCCGAGCGCGGTCATCCAGCCCAGGCCTGGGACGAAGCCCAGGATCAGGAAGATCACGACCCCCACCATGGCGATGGTCGTGTACTGCCGGTTGAGGTACGCCTTGGCGCCGGCCTGGATGGCGGCCGCGATCTCGCGCATGCGGTCGTTGCCGTCCGGCTGGGAAAGGATCCAGCGCGTGGTCCACGCGCCGTACACGAGCGCGATGGCGCCGCCGGCTAGCGCCAGCATCAGTGCGGTGTTCAACATCGGGGGGTCTCCTTAGTCTTCGAAAGTGCTGATGGTGTTTTCGCGGGTCCGCTTTCCGGGCGCCGGTGGGCGCTCAGGCGGCCTTCGTCTTCTTGCGCACGGCCGGGTTCTTCAGCCGCACGTAATCGGGCAGCCCGTCCACGAAGGGCGGGAACGCCTCGCCCGCGATGAGGGGCAGGAGGTAGTTCCGGCACTTCGCCGTGATGTGGAAGCCGTCGGGCGTGATGTATTCGCGCGGCATCTTGCGCTCCACGTTCGCCACGTCCTCCAGCTTCGCGTGGCCGATCTTCCAGCGGTACGGCCGGCTCGAGACGCGCACGATGGTGGGCATCACGCCTGACAGCCCGCTGACGGCGAGCTCCACCGCCGCCTTGCCGACGGCGTAGGACTGCTCGAGGTCCGTCTTCGAGGCGATGTGGCGGGCCGAGCGCTGCAGGTAGTCGGCCACGGCCCAGTGGTGCTTGTAGCCGAGCTTCGCCTGCACGAGGCTCGCGATCATCGGCGCGACCCCGCCCAGTTGCGAGTGCCCGAAGGCGTCCTTCAGGCCCGACTCCGACAGGAACTTGCCGTCCGGTCCGTGCAGGCCCTCCGAGACGCCGACCGCGCAGTAGCCGTAGCGCTTCACGCATTCGCTCACGCGGGCGAGGAACGCACCCTCGTCGAACGGGATCTCGGGGAAGAGCAGGATGTGCGGCGCCTGGCCGGGCTTGTCGCGGGCGAGGCCGACGGCGGCGGTGATCCAGCCCGCGTGGCGGCCCATCACCTCGAGGACGAACACCTTCGTCGAGGTCCGCGCCATCGACTCCACGTCGAGGCCCGCCTCGCGCATGCTTGTGGCGACGTACTTGGCCACGGAGCCGAAGCCCGGGCTGCAGTCGGTGACCGGCAGGTCGTTGTCGATCGTCTTGGGCACGTGCACGGCGACCAGGGGATAGCCCAGTTCCTTCGCGATGCGCGAGACCTTGAGGCAGGTGTCGGCCGAGTCGTTGCCGCCGTTGTAGAAGAAATAGCCGATGTCGTGCGCGCGGAAGACGTCCACCAGGCGCTCGTACTCGTGGCCGCCCTTCTCGACGCCCTTGAGCTTGTAGCGGCAGGATCCGAATGCCCCGCCCGGCGTGTGCCGCAGCGCGCGGATGGCCGCGGCGCTCTCGCGGCTGGTGTCGATCAGGTCCTCCTCGAGCGCGCCCAGGATGCCGTTGCGCCCGGCGTAGACCTTGCCGATCTTCGACTTGTGCTTGCGCGCCGTCTCGATGACGCCGGCGGCGCTGGCGTTGATCACCGCGGTGACCCCGCCCGACTGCGCGTAGAAAGCGTTGCGGGGCACCGGTGGACTCCTAGCCGAGGGCGGCGAAGACGCGATCCCGCACTTCCTCGACGGCGCCGAGTCCGGGGATCTTGTGGTAGCGGGGCGCTTGGGGCTCGCCCTTGGCGGCCCAACGCGCGTAGTACTCGACGAGCGGCTCGGTCTGCTGGTGGTAGACGTCGAGGCGCTTCTTCACGGTCTCTTCCTTGTCGTCCTCGCGCTGGATGAGCGCCTCGCCCGTCGCGTCGTCCTTGCCTTCCGCCTTGGGCGGGTTGTAACGCACGTGGTAGGTGCGGCCCGAGGGCAGGTGCACGCGGCGGCCGGACATGCGCTCGATGATGACCGCGTCGTCCACGGCGATCTCGACCACGTGGTCCAGGTCGACGCCGGAGGAGCGCATCGCCTCGGCCTGCGGGATCGTGCGCGGGAAGCCGTCGAAGAGGAAGCCGCGGGCGCAGTCGGGGGCCAGGATGCGCTCCTTCACGAGCCCGATGATGATGTCGTCCGAGACGAGGTCGCCGCGGTCCATGACCGCCTTCGCCGCGAGGCCCAGGGGCGTGCCCGCCTTGACGGCGGCGCGCAGCATGTCCCCGGTGGAAATCTGCGGAATGCCGAACTTCTGCGTGATGAAGCCGGCCTGGGTGCCCTTGCCGGCCCCCGGTCCTCCCAAGAGAATCAATCGCATCGACCTGCCCCCCAAAGAGCGGTTCTTAGTATGTGTAGGTCGCCCTGGGCGACCCCGGATTATCGCCGTTCGCGGGAACCCGGGTCAAACCGGCCGAAGCGTCACTTCCCGCCGGCGAGGATGGCCCGGACGCGTTCCAGGTCCGCGGGGGTGTCCACGCCCGCCTCGACTGGGTCGTTCCAGAACGCGAGGGCGATGCGGTGGCCGTGGCCCAGGGCCCGCAACTGCTCGAGGGCCTCGAAGCGCTCGGCGGGCGTCTGCGAGAGCTTCGTGTACTGGCGCAGGAAGGACACGCGGTAGGCGTAGATGCCGATGTGGCGGAAGGCCGGGAAATCCGGCGGCAGGCGTCCCTTCGACTGCGCGAAGGCGTCGCGGGCGTAGGGGATGGGCGCGCGCGAGAAGTACGTGGCATAGCCGTCGGTGTCGAAGACCACCTTCACGACGTTGGGGTCGAAGAACGCCCTGGCCGAGTCGATGGGGTGCACCGCCGTCGAGATGGACGCCTTGGGACGCAGCGCGAGCTCCCTCGCCACCTCGCGGATGAGGCGCGGGTCGATGAGCGGCTCGTCGCCCTGCACGTTCACCACGATGTCGTCGTCGGCGAGGCCCATCAGGTCCACGGCCTCGGCCAGCCGGTCGGTGCCGCTCGGGTGCGTGGGGAGCGTGGTGCACACGCGCCAGCCCAGGCGGTCCATCGTGTCCGCGACCTCGCTCGCGTCCGTGGCGATCACCACCTCGAGGGCGCCGCTCTCGGCCGCGCGCTCGGCCACCCAGGCGACCATGGGCTTGCCGCCGATGTCCGCGAGCATCTTGCCCGGCAGGCGCGTCGAGCGCAGCCGCGCGGGGATCACGACGCGGAAGGCGAGCGTCTTCACGGCGCGGGCTCGGGGCGGGCGCTAGGCAGACTCGTCGACGCCGAGCTTGCGGGCTTCTTCCTCGAGCATCACCGGGATGTCGTCCTTCACCGGAAAGGCGAGGCGGTCGGCGCGGCAGATGAGTTCGTGCGCCTCGCGCACGTGCACGAGGGGGCCCTTGCAGATCGGGCAGACGAGGATTTCGAGGAGCTTGGCATCCATCAGCGCGGGGCCGCCGGGGCGGTCCTTTCTCGGAGGAAGGCGTCGAATTCGGGCGGGAGGATCGCCTCCACGCGCAGGAACCACAGGCGCGAGTCGGCGAATGCCAGGCATTTTACGGCATCCTTCTCCGTCATGACGACGACGTCGATGCCGGGCAGCCTCAGGTCCGCGGCCTGGTAGAGGTGGTGGTCCGGGAAGGGATGCCGGTCGCCGAAGACGCCCAGGCGCTCCAGGTGCGAGAAGAAGCGGCCCGGATTGCCGATGCCCGCGACGGCGGCGACGCGGCGGCCGCGGGCGGCGAGCGCGAACGCGGGCGGGTCCGCCTCCTCGCCGGCGAGCGAGACGAAGCGTTCGCGGCCGAGCGCCATCGCGAACTGGCGCGGGGCGCTCACCCGGTCGGACATCCCGCCGTTCACCACGACGGCATCGACTTCCCGCAGGCGCGAGGCCGGCTCGCGCATCGGGCCCGAGGGCAGCGGCAGCCCGTTGCCGAAAAGCCGCTCGCCGTCGATCACGCAGATCTCCACGTCGCGCGCGAGGGCGTAGTGCTGCAATCCGTCGTCGGAGACGATGACGTCCACCTCGGGATGGGCGGCGAGGGGCGCCCGCACGGCGGCCGGGCGGGGGGTCACCCGGCAGGCCGGTGCGCCGCGCGATGGGCACGGGCTCGTCGCCGAAGTGCTCGGGCGTGGCATGCCCGGGCAGCACGCGCACCACGCCGCGCGGGTCGCCGTCGACCGGCGGCACGCGGCCGTAGCCCCGCGAGACGACCCCCGGGTTGCGGCCCTGGGCCGAGAGGATCTCGACGATGGCCACCACGAGCGGCGTCTTGCCCGTGCCGCCCGCGGTGACGTTGCCCACCACGACCACGGGCACCGGCGCGCGCCAGGCCCTGAGGATGCCCGCGCGGTACAGCGCGCGGCGCACGGTCGTGACGGCGCGGTAGAGGATCGCGAAGGGAAGGAACACGAGCGCGCCGCCGCCGAGGCGTTGCCACTCCGCTTCCAGCCAGGCGCGCATGGGCGAGGCGTCCGGCGCGCGGGCCGCGTGGCCTACTTGCGGCTCTGCGTGGTGAACGAGATGTGCGGGTAGCCCGCGAGGCGCGCCGACTCCATCACGTTCACGACGGACTGGTGCGTCGCGGCCGCGTCGGCGCTGATGGCGATCACCGGGTCCTTGGCGCCCTTGGCCGCTTCCTGCAGCCGTGTGGCGAATGCCGGCGGGTTGTCGAAGGCCACGGTGGCGCCGTCGATGGCGTATCGGCCGTTCGCGTCGACGGCGACCGAGAGCACCCGGGGCTTGTCCGCCGACTTCTCCGCGGCCGCTTCGGGCAGGTTGATCTGCAGCTCCGCGAAGCGGCTGTACGTCGTCGTGAGGAACAGGAAGATCAGGACGACGATCAGGATGTCGATCAGCGGGATGAGGTTGATCTCGGGCTCTTCGCGCGCGTGCCCGCGGCGGAAGTTCATGCGCGGCGCTCGCCCCGGAGGATCTCCACGAGACGGATGGCCTGGCTTTCCATCTCGACCACCAGCACGTCGACGCGGTTGCGGAAGTGGCGGTAGAAGATCACCGCGGGAATGGCCACGCCGATGCCGAAGAGCGTGTTGTAGAGCGCCACCGAGATGCCGTGCGCGAGCGCCGCCGGGTTGCCCGCCCCGCCCGTGGGCGCGGCCGAGCCGAAGATCTCGATCATGCCGACGATGGTGCCGAAGAGGCCCATCAGGGTGGAAACCGTCGCGATCGTGCCCAGCATGTTGAGGAAGCGCTCGAGTTCGAGCGACACCGATCGCCCGGCGTCCTCCACCGCGTCCTTGATCACCTCGCGCGGGCTCTTCTCGTTGGCGAGGGCCGCGGCGAAGATGCGGCCGATGAGCGGACCGTCCTGCAGGCGCTGCAGCAGTTCCGGCGTCACGCCCTTGGCGCGGTATTCCTGGACCGTGGTGGGAAGCAGCTCGCGCGGCGCGACGAGCGAGGTGCGCAGCGACCAGAAGCGTTCGCCGATGATGGCCAGGGCGACGACGGACGTGAGGAGGATGAACCAGATCGGCCAGCCGGCCGCTTCGATGATCGACAGCACGCGCATCCCCTCGTAGAGTTGGGCCGCACTTTAGCTTGCCCGTCCGCGTTCCACAAGAGCTTGTGCTATCGCGTTTGCGCAGGCACAAGCGCCCGGAAAAAATCCTTCGCGAAAACGCTTCGCTTGCTTCTTCCGGAAGGCTGTGGCAGGTGGCCCCGAATCATCCACAGACGCTGTGGATAACCCTGTGGGCGCTTTCCGGGGGGGTTCGGCAAGTCGTGTTGCCGTAAGGCTTTTTTTTCTTTCGCTCATTTTTTGAGCGAGCGCCGTTCCTCTTTTTCAATCAAAGACTTAGGCTTTATTTCCCCTGTCAAGCGGTTAATTTCGCCCCGGCTTGGTGCCGCGCCCTCCTGCGCCCCTCCTGACGGTGGATAGACGCCTCGGGGGAACACCTTTAGCATGCCCTCCGATGCCCGCCCCGCCCCCCCTGGGAACCCCCCCGCTCTCCGTCACCGAACTCAACCGCCGCGCCCGGGCGCTGCTGGAGGACGGTTTCGGGGTCGTCTGGGTGGCCGGCGAGCTCTCCCGGGTCACCCAGGCGCCCTCCGGTCACTGGTATTTCGTGCTGAAGGACGAGGGCGCGGCCGTGGACTGCGCGATGTTCCGGGGCCGGGCGCAATACCTCGACTTCAAGCCGGAGAACGGCGCGCGCGTCGAAGTGCGCGCCCGCGTCGGGCTCTACGAGCCGCGGGGAGCGTTCCAGCTCAATGTCGAGCAGATGCGCAAGGCGGGGCTGGGCGCCCTCTTCGAGGCCTTCGAGAAGCTCAAGGCGAAGCTCGCCGCGGAAGGCCTCTTCGACGAGGACCGCAAGCGTCCCCTGCCGGAATACCCGCGGGCCATCGGCATCGTCACCTCGCCCTCGGCGGCGGCGCTGCGCGACATCCTCGCGACGCTGCGGCGGCGCGCGCCGATGATCCCGGTGATCGTCTACCCGACGCTCGTGCAGGGCGAATCGGCGCCCGCGCAGGTCGTGGCCGCCCTGGAGAAGGCCAACGCGCGCGCCGAATGCGACACGCTCATCGTGGCGCGCGGCGGCGGAAGCCTGGAGGACCTGTGGGCCTTCAACGACGAGCGGGTCGCGCGGGCGATCGCCGCCTCGGGCATTCCCGTCGTGAGCGGCGTGGGCCACGAGACGGACGTCACCATCGCGGACTTCGTGGCGGACCTTCGCGCCGCGACGCCCACGGCCGCCGCCGCCGCGGCAAGTCCCGACGGCGAGGCGATCCGCGCGCAGCTGGCCGTCCAGGCCCGGACGCTTTCGCGCGCCGCGGCCCGCGCGATCGAGGGCGCGATGCAGCGGCTCGATCTCGCCTC
>CAZPLW010000216.1:0-7203 GCA_964587315.1 uncultured Lysobacter sp. | reverse complement strand
GTAGCCGTCGGGGTCCTCGATGAAGGCGATGACGCTGCCGCCGTGCTTCATCGGTCCCGCGGGCCGCGTGACCTTGCCGCCCTTCGCCGTCACGTCCTCGCAGGCCTTGTAGGCGTCCGGCACGGCCACCGCGATGTGCCCGAAGGCGTTGCCCAGGTCGTAGGATTTCGTCTCCCAGTTGTGCGTGAGCTCGATCACCGCGCCCTGGGACTCGTCGCCGTACCCCACGAAGGCCAGGGTGAACTTGCCGTCCGGATAGTCCTTGCGGCGCAGGACCTTCATGCCGAGCACCTCCGTGTAGAAGCGGATGGAGCGCTCGAGGTCGACGACCCGGATCATGGTGTGCAGGATCTGCATGGCGATTCCCCTAGAAGGAGCGGTAGAGATGGTCCTTCGCCTCGAGCTCGTCGCGAAGGGCGCGATAGTCCGGGCAGAGGCGCTCCACCTCGGACCAGAACTCGCGCGAGTGGTTCATGTGGCGCAGGTGCGCCAGCTCGTGGCAGACGACGTAGTCGATAAGCTCCGCGCGCGCCTTGATGAGCCGCCACGCGAGCCGCACCTCGCGGCGGCTGTTGCAGCTGCCCCAGCGCGAGCCGGCCGACGAGAGCATCACGCGCGGCGGCGCGAGGCCCGCCAGGCGCGAGAAGAGGAAGGCGCGGTGCGCCAGGTGGGGCAGCGCGGTGCGCTTGTACCAGGCCACCACCGCGCGTCGCACGGCATCGGGCTCGTGCGCCGGCGCGGCGACGACGAGCGAACCGCCCTCGAGCGTGGCGACGGTGCGGCGCCCGGAGGCGAATCGCAACGCGAGCTCGCCGCCGAGATACGGGAGCGTCGCGCCATCCTCCCAGCGCGGCTCGGGCACGCGCCGCTCGCGCCACACCGCCATCTTCTTCAGCACCCACCGCTCGCTCTCGCGCACGAGGTGCTCGATGCGGTGCACGGGTATCGACAGGGGCGCGCTCACGGTGAGGCCGTCGGCGTCGACCTTGAGACCGACGCCGCGGCGGCCGCGGCGGCGCACGAGCTGGTAGTCGAGCCGCTCGCCGCCGATCTCGAGGGCTCGCACCTCGCGCGAAGCCGCGTCACGCGCCGACATAGCGCTCCGGATTGAGCCGCCGCATCTGCCCTTCGATCCACGCCTCCACCTCGCGCGCGACTCCCAGCGGCACCCGCCCTTCCGGGGCGATCCGGGGGCCGTTGACAACGCGCAGGCTCCCGGCGGGCTTGCGGACGGCGTACCGCCCCCGGAACTGGCCGGCGTTGTGGGCCACCGGCATGACCGGCGTGCCGGGGCGCGTGGCGAGCGTCGCCCCGCCGATCCCGTAGCGGCCGCGCTGGCCGACCCGGACCCGCGTGCCTTCCGGGAAGATCGTCACCCAGAGCCCTTCGGCGATGCGCCGGGCGCCCTGCTGCACGATCTGCTCGCGCGCGGCCTGCCCGCTCGAGCGGTCGATCGCGATGGAGCGCACGGCGAGGAGCCCCCAGCCCACGAAAGGCAGCCACAGGAGCTCGCGCTTGATGATCCAACACTGGTAGGGAAACGTCGCCTCGAGGAAGATCGTCTCCCAGGCCGACTGGTGCTTCGCCATGATCACCGCGGGGCCCGCGGGGATGTGCTCGCGACCCTCGATCTCGTAGCGGATGCCGCAGGCGATCTCGGTCCAGCGCAGGATCCAGCGCGCCCACTCGCGCGCGAGCCAGAGCGCCGCGCGGGTGCTGAACACTCCCCCCAGCGGCACGGCGACGCCGAAGACGGCCGTGACGAGGAGCCCGCCGAGCAGGAAGACGGCCGAACGGACCTCCGTCATTCGCGGGCGGCGACGAGGTGGCGCGAGACCTCCGCGAGATCCGCGAAGACCTGCGTCTTGCGGGGCATCTGCCCTTCGGCCCGCGTCTTCTCGCCCTTGCCGGTCAGCACGAGGATGGGCTGGCCGCCGACGGCCTCGGCCGCCTTGAGGTCGCGGATCGCGTCGCCGACGCACGGGACGCCCTTCAGGTCCATGTGGTAGCGCGACGCGATCTCCTCGAACATGCCGGTCTTCGGCTTGCGGCAGCCGCAGTTCCCCGCGTCGGTGTGCGGGCAGAAGAAGAGCGCGTCGATGCGCCCGCCCTGGCGGAAGACCAGCTCCATCATCTTGTCGTTCATGGCGTTGAAGGTCGCCATGTCGAACAGGCCCCGGCCGATGCCCGACTGGTTCGTCGCGACGACGATGCGAAAGCCCCCCTGGTGCAGGCGCGCGATGGCCTCGATGGAGCCCGGGATCGGCTGCCACTCGGCCGGCGACTTGATGTACTTGTCGCTGTCCACGTTGATGACGCCGTCGCGGTCGAGGATGACGAGTTTCATCGGTCGGCGGTCCTTTCCCCGTTCAGGCGGCCAGGCGCGAGATGTCGGCGACGCGGTTGAGCACGCGTTCGAGCGCGGTGAGCAGCGCCAGGCGGTTGGCCCGCACCGCGGGATCCTCGGCGTTCACGAGCACCTGGTCGAAGAACGCGTCGACGTCGCCGCGGATGCTGGCCACGGCCACCAGCGCCGCGCCGAAGTCCCCGCCCGCCACGCTCGCCTCGACCTGCGGGGCGAGGGCCGCGAGGGCCGCGTGCAGCCGGCGTTCCTCGTCCTGCGCGAAGAGGCCCGGGTCGATGCCCTCCGTCCGGCCCGATTTCTCGAGGATGTTCTTCACGCGCTTGTTGGCGGCCGCGAGGGCCTCGGCCTCGGGCAGCTTCGCGAAGGCGTCGACGGCCGCGAGGCGGGCGGGCACGAGATCGAAGCGGCCGTCCTTCTGGCTCACCACCGCCTCCACCTGGTTCGTCGTGTACCCGAGCTCGCGCAGGTAGCCGCGCAGGCGGTCGAAGACGAACTCCGTCATTGCGTCCACGGCCTTGCCGGGATAGGGCTCGAAGGCGAGCCGCGCGAGCGCATGGAAGTCGAGATCGAGCTTGCGCTCGACGAGGATGCGGATCACGCCGAGCGCCGCGCGGCGCAGGCCGAACGGATCCTTGTCGCCCGTGGGAACCTGCCCGATCGAGAAGAGTCCCGCCAGCGCGTCGAGCCGGTCGGCCAGGGCCACCGCGATGCTCGCGTCCCCGTCCGGCAGCCGGTCGCCCGCGAAGCGCGGCCAGTAGTGCTGCTCGATCGCGCGAACGACGCTCGGCTCCTCGCCGTCGTGCTGCGCGTAGTACTTGCCCATGATGCCCTGCAGCTCGGGGAACTCGCCCACCATGAGGGTCACCAGGTCGGCCTTCGCGAGGAGCGCCGCGCGGTCCGCCCAGGGCTTGCCCTTGCTGCCCCGCGGCAGGCTCTCCTGGATGCGCGAGGCGAGCATGCGCAATCGCTCCACGCGCTCTCCCAGCGTGCCGAGCTTGCCGTGGTAGACGATCGCCGCGAGCTGCGGCACGCGCTCGGCGAGCTTCGTCCTGCGGTCGGTCTCGAAGAAGAACCGCGCGTCGGCCAGCCGCGGCCGCACCACGCGCTCGTTGCCCTGCACGATGCGGGAGGGATCGGCCGGCCGCAGGTTGGAGACGATGAGGAATCGCTCGGTGAGCCTGCCCTCGGCGTCGAAGAGCGGGAAGTACTTCTGGTTCTGCCGCATCGTGAGCACGAGGCACTCGGCCGGCACGTCGAGGAACTCTCGCTCGAAGCGGCCGGTGAACACCTTCGGCCGCTCGACCAGCGCGGTCACCTCGTCCAGGAGCGCGTCGACGTCGGCTTCCGGTCCCAGGTTCGCGCCTTCCCGCGCCGCGGCGTCCCGCAGTTGCGCGTGGATGTCGGCCCTGCGCTCGGCGAAGGATGCGATGACGGCGCCTTCGCCGGCGAGGCGCGCGGCGTACTCGCCGGCGTTTGCGAGAACGATGTCGCGCGCGCCCTCGAACCGGTGGCCGTGCGTGGTGCGGCCGGCCTCGAGGCCGAGCGCCTTCACCGGCACCACGATCTCGCCGTGCAGCGCGACCAGGCCGTGGGCGGGACGCACGAACTGCACGGTGGTGCTGCCGTCGGCGAGCTGGTAGCTCATCACCTTCGGGATGGGCAGTCCCGCGATCGCCTCGTCGAGCGAGGCCTGCAGGCCTTCGGCCAGCGGCACCGAGGGCACCGTGGAATCGGCGAAGAGCGTCTCCGCCTTGCCGTCCACGCGGCGCTTGAGCCGCGCGGGATCCAGGCCGGCGAGACCCGAGGCCGCCAGCTTCTTCACGAGCGCCGGCGTGGGCAGGCCGTCGGCGCCCAGGCCGACGGAGGCGGGCATCAGCTTCACCTCGACCTGGCGCGGCTCGGTGGCCTCGGCGACGCCGGGGATGGCGGCGGCGAGCCGGCGCGGCGTCGCGTAGACGGTGGCCTTCGTGCCTTCGGCGACGAAGCCGCGCTTCGCGAGGCCCGAGAGCAGGCCGGCGGCGAACGCCTCGCCCAGGCGGCCCAGCGCCTTCGGGGGAAGCTCTTCCGTGAGGAGCTCGACGAGCAGGGTCTTCGCGCTCATCGCGTGCCCTCCGGCGCGAGCATCGGGAATCCCAGGCGCTCGCGCGACTCGTAGTAGCTTTGCGCCACGGCCTTGGCGAGGGCCCGGATGCGCCCGATGTAGGCCGCGCGCTCCGTGACCGAGATGGCGCCGCGGGCATCGAGCAGGTTGAAGGTGTGCGCCGCCTTGAGCACCTGCTCGTACGCCGGCAGGGCGAGCTGCTGCGCCATGAGGTGCTTCGCGCCCTTCTCGTGGTCGCCGAAGTGGCGGAAGAGCGACTCGCTGTCCGAGTGCTCGAAGTTGTACGTGGACTGCTCCACCTCGTTCTGGTGGTAGACGTCGCGGTAGGTGAGCCGGCGCGTGCGCCCGCCCTCCGGCCACTCGGTCCACACGAGGTCGAACACGTTGTCCACTCCCTGCAGGTACATCGCGAGGCGCTCGAGGCCGTAGGTGATCTCGCCCGTGATGGGCTTGCAGTCGATGCCGCCCACCTGCTGGAAGTACGTGAACTGCGTGATCTCCAGGCCGTTCATCCACACTTCCCAGCCGAGCCCCCAGGCGCCCAGGGTCGGGTTCTCCCAGTCGTCCTCCACGAAGCGCACGTCGTTCGCCTTCAGGTCGAAGCCCAGGGCCTCGAGCGAGCCCAGGTAGAGCTCGAGGATGTCCGGCGGCGAGGGCTTGAGCACCACCTGGTACTGGTAGTAGTGCTGCAGGCGGTTGGGATTCTCGCCGTAGCGCCCGTCCTTGGGCCGGCGCGAGGGCTGCACGTACGCGGCGCGCCAGGGCTCGGGGCCGAGCGAGCGCAGGAACGTGGCCGTGTGCGACGTGCCGGCGCCCACCTCCATGTCGTAGGGCTGCAGGATGGCGCAGCCGCGGCTGGCCCAGTAGCCCTGGAGGCGAAGGAGGATGTCCTGGAAGGTGATCATGTCGTTCAGGTCGGGGATGCGCCCCGGAAGACCCGTCATTTTACGGGCTTCGCCGAGGGACCGTCAGGCCGATTGCTATAATCCGCCCCATGACCGGGACCGCCGAGAACACGCCGCCGCTCAAGCCGGGACAGACCGTCTGGGAGCGCTTCCTCGGGCCGGGCGCGGTCAACGTCGCCTACCACGAGGCCTACAACGAGTCCCTCATCGGCATCCTCAAGCGCCCGCCGTCGCGGGTGCTGGAACTGGGCTGCTCCGCCGGCCGGCTGGGCCAGGCGTGCCGCGAGCGGTTCCCGGGCGTGCACATCACGGGCATCGAGATGGACCCGCAGGCCGCGGCGGTCGCCCGCACGCGCCTGGACCGGGTGATCGAGGCGAAGCTCGAGGACATCGACTTCGCCGCCGAGGGCATCGGCCCGGGCACCATCGACACCTTCATCGCGGGGGACGTGCTCGAGCACCTCTACGACCCCTGGCGCGCCCTCACCCGCGTGCGCCCGCTGCTCTCGCCGGACGCGCAGGTGAGCGTGAGCATCCCGAACATCCGCAACCTCTCGGTGCACGCCATGCTGCACAACGAGGGCACGTGGCGCTATGAAGGGCACGGCCTGCTCGACATCACGCACATCCGCTTCTTCACGCTGCGCGACGTCGTGCAGATGTTGAACGAGACGGGGTACGACGTGGCCGACGTGCGCTCGAACATCGACAGCCAGTACCACGACTTCTTCCGCGCCAATCGCGACAAGCCGTCGGTCACGCTCCAGGTCGGCAAGCTCAAGCTCGAGAACCTTTCCCCGCCGGAACTGCAGGAGTACTGCACCAAGCAGTTCATCGTCCTCGGGCGCCTGCGCCCCCCCGCGCCCGCCAACGACGCCGTCGCCTGAGCGCCGCGAGGCCGATCGCGAGCGCCGCGAGCGCGAGCGCGGCCGCATTCCCCCAGCGGACGTAGGGCGTCGATCCCGACCGCGGCACGGGGCTCGCCTCGAGCGAGCCACGCACGAACGCAGGAAGCCGCGCGACCACGCGACCTCGCTCGTCGATGGCGGCGGTGACACCGGTGTTGGTCGCGCGCACCATCCAGCGCCCCGTCTCCAGCGCGCGCATCTGCGAGAACTGCAGGTGCTGGTCCGCCGCGAGCGACTCGCCGAACCACGCGTCGTTGCTCACGTTCACGAGGACGGCCGCGCGCGGCAGCGCGCCGGCCACCTCCTCGCCGAAGATGTCCTCGTAGCAGATCGCCACGGCCCACGTGGTCCCGCCCGCCTCCAGCGGGGGCTGGGCGGGATCGCCCCGCCCGAAATCGGTGAGCGGGATCTTGAGCACCGCGAGCACGAACCCGAACCCGGGGGGGATGAACTCGCCGAAGGGCACGAGGTGGCGCTTGCGGTAGGACTGCGGCGGCGAAGCGCCGCGCGTCACCACGCTGTTGAAGTACTCGAAGCGCTCGCCCGCGAAGCGCCGCTCCACCGTCCCCAGGAGGATGTCGCGACCTTCGAGGCGCGCGTGGTCCGCGAGCGCCTCGAGGTAGCCCGGCGGCAGGCGGTCGAGGAACGCGGGCAGCGCGGTCTCCGGCAGCACGATCACGCGGGCCTTGCTCGCGACGATCATCTGCGCGTAGTCGTCGAGCGTGGCGGCGCGGACCTCCTCGCGCCACTTGAGATGCTGCGGGACATTGCCCTGCAGGAGGGAGACGGCGACGGGCGGGCCGGCGGGGTCGGTCCACGGGACCAGCTTGAGGAGCGCGCCCGCCCCGAGGAGCGCCGCGAGCCCCGCGAGCGCCGCCCACCGCTCGCGCGACCACGCGAAGGTGGAGAGCGCCGCCGCCGCGC
>CAZPLW010000215.1:0-7210 GCA_964587315.1 uncultured Lysobacter sp. | reverse complement strand
TCCTGTGCCGGCGCCGCAAGAACAACCCGCTGCTCGTGGGCGAGGCCGGCGTCGGCAAGACCGCCATCGCCGAGGGGCTCGCCAAGCGGATCATCGACAACGACGTGCCGGAAGTGCTCGCCAAGGCGCAGGTGTTCGCGCTCGACATGGGCGCGCTGCTCGCCGGGACGAAGTACCGGGGCGACTTCGAGCAGCGGCTCAAGGCCGTGCTCAAGCAGCTCGTCGACAACCCGAACGCCATCCTCTTCATCGACGAGATCCACACGCTCATCGGGGCGGGCAGCGCTTCGGGCGGGACGCTGGACGCCTCGAACCTGCTGAAGCCCGCCCTCTCCTCGGGCGCGCTCAAGTGCATCGGGGCCACCACCTACAACGAGTTCCGCGGCATCTTCGAGAAGGACCACGCGCTGTCCCGGCGCTTCCAGAAGATCGACATCAACGAGCCCTCCATCCAGGAGACGGTCGAGATCCTGCGCGGCCTCAAGTCGCGATTCGAGTCGCACCACGGCGTGAAGTACACGGCGAACGCGCTCTCGACGGCCGCCGAGCTCTCGGCGCGCTACATCAACGACCGGCACCTACCCGACAAGGCGATCGACGTGATCGACGAGGCGGGGGCGCTGCAGCGCATCCTGCCGAAGTCCAAGCAGAAGAAGGTCATCGGCAAGCCCGAGATCGAGGAGATCGTCGCGAAGATCGCGCGCATCCCGGCGCGCAACGTCTCGAGCGACGACCGCACGGCCCTCAAGAGCCTGGACCGCGACCTGAAGGCGACCGTCTTCGGCCAGGACAAGGCCATCGAGGCCCTCTCGTCGGCCATCAAGATGGCGCGCTCCGGCCTGGGCAATCCGCAGAAGCCCATCGGCTGCTTCCTCTTCTCCGGCCCGACGGGCGTGGGCAAGACCGAGGTCGCGCGCCAGCTCGCCTTCATCATGGGCGTCGAGCTCGTCCGCTTCGACATGTCCGAGTACATGGAGCGCCACGCGGTCTCGCGGCTGATCGGCGCGCCTCCGGGCTACGTCGGGTTCGACCAGGGGGGACTCCTCACGGAGGCCATCACGAAGCATCCGTATTCGGTGCTCCTGCTCGACGAGATCGAGAAGGCGCACCCGGACATCTTCAACATCCTGCTGCAGGTGATGGACCACGGCTCGCTCACCGACAACAACGGGCGCAAGGCCGACTTCCGCAACGTGGTGATCGTGATGACGACCAACGCGGGCGCCGAGGGGTTGTCGAAGAACTCGATCGGCTTCTCCACCGACAAGAAGCTGGGCGACGAGATGGCCGAGATCAAGCGGCTCTTCACGCCGGAGTTCCGCAATCGCCTGGACGCGACGATCTCGTTCGCGGCGCTCGACGAGCAGGTCATCCTGCGCGTCGTGGACAAGTTCCTCATGCAGCTCGAGGCCCAGCTCGCCGAGAAGAAGGTGGAGGCCCAGTTCACCGAGGCCCTCAAGAAGTACCTCTCGAAGAACGGCTTCGATCCGCTCATGGGCGCGCGCCCGATGGCCCGCCTCATCCAGGACACCATCCGCCGGGCACTCGCCGACGAGCTGCTGTTCGGCAAGCTCGCGGGCGGCGGACGCGTCACGATCGACGTCGATGCCGACGGCAAGGTGAAGCTCGACATCGCCACCAACTCTCCCCAGCCGGCGGAACCGGTCGAGTCCGCCTGAACCCTGGCGCGGGCCTCCGGGAAGAAAACCCGCCACCGGCGGGTTTTTTTTCGTCCGCCGCGGGAAAATCCGGGGAAGGCCGATGCGCGGCCCGCGAGGCTTGCGCTATGCTCATCGAAAGCCGGTCGAGCCGGAAGAATTCAGGAGGAGAGTCGCCATGATCCGCATCGCGCTTGCCGTGGGCCTCACGGTCGTCGCCGTCGCCGCCCGGGCGCAGCAACCCGCACCGCCGCCCCCCGCGTTCGCACCGTCCAATCTCACGCCGATGGGCGTGCTCGCCATGGCCGCCAACTGTGCGGCATGCCACGGCACGAACGGCCGTCCCGCGCCGGGCTCGACGCTTCCCGGCCTCGCCGGAAAGCCCCGGGGCGAGTTGCTCACGGCCATGAACCAGTTCAAGGCCGGGAAGAAGCCGGCCACGCTGATGCACCAGATCTCCAAGGGCTACACCGACGCGGAGATCGAGGCGCTGGCGGATCACTTCTCGCGCCTGCCGCGCTAGGGACCGGAGGACACCATGAAGATACAACGCAGGGATTTCCTCAAGGCGGGCGCGGCGGGCGTCGCGTTCGCGGGCCTCGCGGGTTGCGCGGGCATGCCGGGCGGCGCGCCGAAAGCGCGCGTGGTGGTCATCGGCGGTGGCTACGGCGGGGCCACGGCCTCGAAGTACATCCGGATGCTCGATCCCTCGATCGAGGTCGTGCTGGTCGAGCCGAACGACGTGTTCGTCTCCTGTCCCCTCTCGAACCTGGTCCTGGGCGGTTTCAAGACCATCGGCGACATCACGACGCCGTACACCGGCCTCGAGAAGAACCACGGCGTGCGGATCGTCCGTGACATGGCCGTCGCCGTCGACCTGGACCGCAGGCAGGTTCGCCTCGCCAAGGGCGATCCGCTGCCCTTCGACCGCGTGATCGTCGCGCCCGGCATCGAGTTCATCGCGGGGGCCATCCCTGGCCTCGCGTCGGCCGAGGCGCAGTCCCGCGTCCTGCACGCGTGGAAGGCCGGCCCTCAGACGGTCGACCTGCGCCGGCAGCTCGAGCAGATGCGCGACGGAGGCGTGTACGTTCTATCCGTGCCCGAGGCGCCCTACCGCTGTCCGCCGGGGCCGTACGAGCGTGCCTGCCAGGTCGCGGCCTACTTCAAGGCGGCCAAGCCCCGGTCGAAGGTGCTGCTGCTCGACGCGAACGGCGACGTCACCTCGAAGGGGCCCCTCTTCAAGAAGGCCTGGGCCGACCTCTACAAGGGCATCGTCGAGTACCGCCCGAACAGCAAGGCCGTGGACGTCGACGCGAAGGCGGGCGTGGTGAAGCTCGAGCTCGAGGACGTGAAGGGCGATGTCCTGAACGTCCTGCCGCCCATGAAGGCGGGCCGCATCGCCGATGCGTTCATCACGGCCAACAAGCGCTGGTGCGAGGTGGACTGGCTCACCTACGAGTCGAAGGCCGCCAAGGGCGTGCACGTGCTGGGCGATTCGCTCCAGGTCGCGCCGCTCATGCCCAAGTCGGGCCACATGGCCAACGCGCACGGCAAGGCCTGCGCCTTCGCCGTGGTGGCGCTCCTCAACGGCGAGGCGCCCAGCGCGTCGCCGATGCTCACCAACACCTGCTACAGCTTCGTGTCGGACAGGCTGGTGGTGCACGTGGCCTCGGTCCACAAGTACGACGAGAAGGACCGCACCATGAAGGTGGTGCCGGGCTCGGGCGGCGTTTCCGCGGCGATGAACGAGCTGGAAGCGGAATACGCGTTCAACTGGGCGAGCAACATCTGGTCTGACGCTCTCGCCTGACGGACCGGGAGGAACAACCGCATCCGCCCGCCTGTTCACTGCGTAGAATGCGCGTGAAACCAGGAGGGGCGATGAGGCGTTCGGGCGGTAATTCGGGAGTTCGCGGCTGGCGCGCCGGCGCGCGCGGAGCCTGCTGATGGGGCGACGGGTCCTCGTCCTCTTCCCGTGCGAATGGGACCGCGGCGCGATCGCTTCCCTGGGGGGCGACTCCCGGTTCTTCTTCGAGGGTTTCGACCTTTTCCGCTTCCCGGACAACGCCCGGCTCTTCACGTTCGATGCGCTGGCCTTCGTGCGCCGCCTCGCGTCCCGGTACCGGCACGAGCGGCTCGATGCCGTGGTCACTTCCGACGAGCAGTTCGGCCCGGTCGTCGCCAGCCTGCTCGCGCGGGAACTCGGACTGCCGCACAACCCCATCGGCGCCGTGCTCACCGCGCAGCACAAGTACTACGCGCGCCTCGCCTTCCAGCAACACCTGCCGGAAGCGAATCCGGCCTTCGGGCTCATCCCGCGGGACTACCGCCGCTCGCGTGCCGTGCCGATCGCCTTCCCGTTCTACGTGAAGCCCGTGAAGGCCGCGTATTCCGTGCTGGCGCGCCGGGTGGACGACTGGGACGAGCTCGAGCGCCATACCCGGTTCTCCTGGTTCGAGCAGGCCATCATCGAGCGGCTGGTGAAGCCGTTCGGCGACGTGATGCGCGCGCATTCGCACTACGACGTCGAGCCCTTCAGCATGCTCGCCGAGGAACTGGTCGACGGGCACCAGGTCACCGTGAACGGCTTCGCCCGCGAGGGGCGCATCACGATGCAGGGCGTGGTGGATTCGATCATGTATCCCGGCACGGACCAGTTCCAGCGCTTCCAGTATCCGTCGCGGCTTCCCGTCTCCCTGCAGCGGGTGGCCGAGGAAACGGCGGCGCGCGCGATCGCCGCCGTCGGATTGCGCCACGGCATGTTCAACGTCGAGCTGCGCCTTTGCCTGGCGAGCGGCCACGCGAAGCTCATCGAGATCAACCCGCGTTCCGCCGGGCAGTTCTACGACCTGTTCGAGCGCGTCGACGGCTACAACCCCCTCGAGGCGATGATCGCCCTCGAGTCGGGCGAGGAGCCGGTCATCCGCCGCGGACAGGGCAGGGCCCGCGTCGCCGCCAGCTTCGTGCTTCGGGATCTCGAGGGCGCGGGATTGTCGCGCTGGCCCGGTGGAAGGGAGATCGAGGTCCTGCGCGCGCGCCACCCCGAGGCCCGCATCGTGGTCTATCCCAAGCGCGGAGGGGACCTGCGCCGCGAGCTCAAGTGGCTCGGCACCTACCGATACGCGATCGTGAACCTCGGTGCCCCATCGACGCAGGAACTCTTCGCCGCGTACCACCGGGTCTGCTCGGACATCGATTTCCACCCGCCGGGGCACGAGCCCCCGAGCCTGGAGGAGATGCTGGCGAGCGCGGCCGGCGACTAGCGGGAGGGCGCCGGCGCGAGCCAGGCCGGGTCGAAGGCGGGATTCGCGCGCGAGGTGAGCACATGGTCGCGCCAGGCGCCGCCGATGAAGAGGTAGTCGCGCGCGAGGCCTTCCCGCTCGAATCCCAGCCGTTCCAGCACGCGGCCGCTGCGCTCGTTCTCCGGAACATGGTTCGCCATCAGGCGGTGCAGGCGCAGCTCGCCGAAGGCATGCGCCACGACGGCCTGGAGGGCCTCCGTCATGAGCCCCCGGCCTTCGTGCCGCTTCGCCACCTGGTAGCCCAGGTAGGCGGCCTGGAAGACGCCGCGGACGATCTGGGTCACGTTGGCCGTGGCGACCACCTCGAGGCCCTCGCCCTCGCGCGGCAACGCCACCCAGCGCGCGGACTGGCCCTGCTCGAACTCGAGCGCGAAGGCGGGAAGGCGCTCCGCCCACCAGGCCTCGGTATGGCCACCGGGCGGCGGGGGCGGCGACCAGCGCGCGAGGTGCGTCTCGAAGTTCTCGGCGAAGAAGCGGGCGAGCGGCGCGGCGTGGCCGGGGTTGGCGATCTCGAGTCGCAGGCGCTCGGTGACGAGGCGGTCGGCGGGCATGGCCACCGGGCCGCTCAGGCCGCGAAGACGCGCCAGTGCTGCGCCCAGCCCTCGGTCGGCGAGCGCTTGAAGCCGCTCTTGGCGAAGAGGTGCCAGCGGCCGATCACGTAAGCGATGAGCGTGTTGGCATAGGCGTTCACGTCCCAGTCGGGCGGCAGCTGGCCGCTCGTGACCGCGAGGCGGCCGCTCTGGCGCAGGCTCGCCTCCAGCCGGTCCACCAGCTGGTTCACGCGCTGCTGCAGCCGGTCGTCCTCGTTCACCAGGGCGTCTCCGGTGAGCACCCGCGTCATGCCCGGGTTCTTCTGGGCGAAGCCGAGCATCGCGACGATCATCGACTCGACCTGCTTGAGCGGGTCCTTCTCGTCGGCCTGGATGCGGTTCACGAGGCCGAAGAGGCTCGTTTCGATGAACTCGATGAGGCCCTCGTACATCTGGGCCTTGCTCACGAAGTGCCGGTAGAGCGCGGCCTCCGAGACGTCGAGCCGCGCCGCCAGCAGCGCGGTGGTGACCCGCTCGGCCTTCGGCTCCTCGAGCATGGACGCGAGCGTCTGCAGGATCTGCGCCTTGCGCTCCCCCGTCTTTGCCATCTTGCCCCCCTTCAGCGTCGCGAGCCGAGGATCGACCCCAGCACGCCGCGGATGATCCGCCGTCCCATTTCGCTGCCGATGGCGCGCGCGGCGCTCTTGGCCGCGGCCTCGAGGGCCGTCTCGCGCGTCCTCCCCTTGGCGCCCGTGTCGCCCGTGCCCGGCAGGCCGAGCTTGTCCAGCCATCCGCCGCCCCCGGCGGGCGGCACCGCCTCGCCCGGCGTGCGTCCCGCGGCGCGGCTCGCCAGCTGCTCGTAGGCCGAATCGCGGTCGATGGCCTTCTCGTAGTGGCCGGCCACCAGCGATGCGTCGATGATGCGCCTTCTCTCGTCCGGCGTGAGCGGCCCGATGCGCGAGCGCGGCGGGATGACGAGCGAGCGCTCCACCGGAACCGGCCTGCCCTTCTCGTCGAGGAACGACACCAGCGCCTCGCCCACCGCGAGCTCCGTGATCGCCTTCTCCACGTCGAGCTTCGGGTTGGCGCGGAACGTCGTCGCCGCCGCCTTCACCGCCTGCTGGTCGCGTGGCGTGAAGGCGCGCAGCGCGTGCTGCACGCGGTTGCCGAGCTGGCCGAGGACCGTGTCGGGCACGTCGAGCGGATTCTGCGTGACGAACCACACGCCCACGCCCTTCGAGCGCACGAGGCGCACGACCTGCTCGATGCGCTCCAGCAGTTCCTTCGGCGCGTCGTTAAAGAGCAGGTGCGCCTCGTCGAAGAAGAAGACGAGCTTGGGCTTCTCCGGGTCGCCCACCTCGGGCAGCTGCTCGAACAGCTCGGACAGCAGCCACAGCAGCATCGTCGAGTAGACGCGCGGGCTCGCGAGCAGCTTGTCGGCCGCGAGGATGTTGATGACGCCCCGTCCCTCGACCGTCTGCAGGAGATCGCCCAGGTCGAGCGCGGGCTCGCCGAAGAACTTCTCCCCGCCCTGGGATTCGAGCGTGAGCAGGCCGCGCTGGATGGCGCCGACGCTCGCGGTCGTTATGTTGCCGTACTGGGTGCGGTACTTCGCGGCGTTGTCGCCGGCATGGCCCAGGAGCGCGCGCAGGTCCTTGAGGTCGAGGAGCGCGAGGCCGTTGTCGTCGGCGTTCTTGAACACGGCGGCGAGGACGCCGGC
>CAZPLW010000214.1:0-7225 GCA_964587315.1 uncultured Lysobacter sp. | reverse complement strand
CGATATTTTTCCGGTGGCTGAAAAAAATCAGCAGGAGCGTCGCCGCCGTGCCGGGGTAATAGGTGTTGACGATCCCGCCGATCGGACCCGGACCGCTCGAGCCCGGCACCGCGCACACCTGCGCGAGCGCGGGCAGGGCGATGCCGGCAGCGAGGACGAGGGCGAGCGCGGCGCGCGCGAGGAATCGGGGGGCGTTCATGGCGTCGACCGGCTTGCCGTCTCCACCGGGCGCGGCGCGGCCGCCGCCGGCGGGCTTGCCTTGCCCCAGGAATCGAAGAGCTGCTCGTCGAACTTGTAGCGCAGCCGCAGGTACGGCCCTTTCACGGTGTAGTCGCCCGCGGCGAGGTCCTCGTCCTTGTAGCCGAAGACGTTGTAGCCCGCCGAGACCCAGAGGTTGTCGGCGAGCAGGTAGCCCACCTCGATCCCCAGCCCATGATGCCGGGAGCCGGCGCCTTCGCCAAACAATACGCTGGCGGCGAGGCCGAAGTCCCAGCGCGGCGCGAACTCCCAGGTGAAGCGGCCGCCGACGAGCTGCGCGCGGTACTTCGTCGCGAGGCCCTGCGAGCGGTCGTCCGTCCACTTGGCGGCGTAGCGTCCCGAGACGAGGAAGGGACGGCGCGGCAGCCAGGAGCCGTGCAGCGAGGCGATCTCCGTGGTGCGCTTGAGCTCGATGCCCGGCTGCGTCGTGTCCTTCTCGGTCTTGAGCTCGATGCGCGCGAGCAGGTCCTTGTCGTTCTTCGCCGTGTCGCGCCAGGCGATGCCGGCCTGCAGGCGGTCGATCACGTGCTCGCCGCCCGTCGTGGCGGTCGCGCCCTCGCCCGTCGCCTTGTTGCGCTGGATGGAGAGCGTGTTGCGCGCGAGGAGCGTCCAGTCCGGCGCGAGGCGCGAGGCGAGGCCGATGGTGTGCAGCAGCCCGTCGGAAGCGGTGGCGTCGCGCAGTTCCAGGCGAGTCGAGGCCTTCCAGAGCGGGTTGGCCGTGTACTCCAGGCCGAAGGCGAGCGCGGTGTTCTCGTTGGTGCCGGCGCCCGCGACCGCGTGCACGCGCTCGATGCTCGTGCCGAGCTTGAGGCCCTCGGCCAGCAGCCAGGTGTTGCGCAGGCCGATGGCCGCCTCCGTGTCGCCGCCGGAGAGCGCGTCGCGCACGCGGTATTCGCTGAACACGCGGCCGTCCTTCATGTACTCGGTGTCGACGCCGAAGACCGAGGTGTTCTGGCGCTCGCGCGAGTTGAGGCCGTAGGGGCCCGTGATCGACGAGACGAACTCGTGGCGGAAGTAGAACTTGCCCTTGTTGGGCAGCGTGTAGTCGCCGCCCAGGGCGAGGATGCGCCGCTCGCTGTCCTCGACGTCGACCTCGCCCTCGGCGTACATCGAGGCGCCGGCCAGCATCGGCACCGGGCCCGTGAGGCGCGCCCGCGCGGTCGTCACGCGGTCCGGGACCAGGCCCTCGCTCGCAAGCCCGCCCGTGCCCGTCGGAAGGGCCGGGCCGTTCGACTCGCGCGCGTGGCGCACGCCCACCTCGACCGCCATCTTGTTGTCGAAGGTGCGCTCGACCGAGGCCGCGAGCCCGTCGCGCACCGCGCTCGTCGTCACGTCCTCCGTGCGCAGCACCTCGGCACGCACGAGCGTGCGCTCGTCGACCCGCCAGGCGGCCTTGCCGCCGCTCTCGCTGCGCCCCTTGGAAAGGTACGAGCCCGGGTTGTCGAACGAGGCGTCGGTGCGCGCGGCGTAGGCGTTGGCCTGCAGGTCCTTGCCCTCGTGCTTCACCTCGACGCGGGTGCCCTGCCCCTTGCCCGAGGTGAGCTCGCGGTCGGTCTCGGCGGCCTCGGCGAAGACGTACGTGCGCTCGGCGAGCTTCACCGTCGCGTTCACGCCCTTGAGCTTCATGGGATCGGCGGGGTTGCGGTCGTCCACGTAGATGCCGCCCACCTCGATGCGGTCGGTCACCTTCACCTGCGCGTCGGCGCCGGCGACCCAGAAATCCGGACCGCCGCTTTCCACCTCGTAGGTCACGCGGATGGAGATGGGGTTCAGGTTCGCGTCGACGCTCGGCACCGGCGCCTTGAAGAGGATGCGGCCGGTGAGCGGCTCGATCTCGTAGTCCGCGAAGCGCGCCTGCGGCACCGACTGCACGATGAGCGAGGGCTGGTTGCGCTCGCGCGTGAGGATCTCGATGCGCTCGCTGTTCACGAGGCCGCCGGCGGTCGAGAGCGTGTACGGGCCCGAGGTGCCGTTGGCGCGCAACTCGTCGATCTGCTGGCGCGTGGAGTCCTTCGAGGCGAAGACGTTGCCCGAGACGCGGTCGTTCTCGAAGTGGTACTTGCCGCCGGTGAGGGAGCGCTGGTAGTTGCCGAGCTTCCTCGACTCGATCGTCGACTGCGTCGTGTAGTCGCCGTAGAGCAGCCAGCTGCGGCCCTTCTCGACGCGCACGTACAGCTTCGAGGTCGACTGCGCGTCGAAGCCGCGCTGGCCCGCGTCGCCGTAGACCGGGTAGAACTCGTCGGGCTGGATGTCGCGGAAGAGCCGCTCCTTCGTGTCCTTGTCCGAATCGTAGGCGGCGGTGAGCAGGTAGTCGCCCTTGATCTTGCCCTTGAGGAAGAAGGCCGCCCGGGCGCCCGCGTCCGACTTGCCGTCGTCGAAGGAGCGCGAGAAGTGGCGGATCTCCTGCTCGAAGCCGTCGGCGGAACGCGCCGGCACGAGGGCGTTGGAATTGAGGTTGCGCAGGTTGATCGCGCCCTCGATCACGCCCGCGGCGATCATCTGGCGCAGCTCCGGCAGGAAGTCGAGCGTCGCCTCGCTGCGGATCGTGCCCGAGGACACGCGCAGGCGCGTCGGGCCCGGCTGCGACGGCGCCGCGACCTCGAAGACGCGCTCGCCCCCCTCGACGAAGGCCTGCACCCCGTTCTGCGCGGGATCGAGGTCCTCGACGCGCCACTGCGCGAGGTCCGACTCGAGCGTGACCGGCGTGCGCACCGTCACCGGGACGCCGGCCGCGTCGAGCAGCTTCACGACGACCCGCGCCGGGGTGCGGCCGTCGGCGATCGCCCCGCCCGGGGGAAGCAGCATCTCCACGCGATCGAGGCGGCCCGGGGCGACGACCGTGATCGTCTCGCGGCCGCGCTCGTTGCCGAAGGGATCCACCTGCGTGAGCGCGAGCTCGTTGCGACCCGGCTTCAGGTCGACGCCGAGGTATTCCCAGGCCTGCACCTGCTTGTCCTCGAGGACGGACTTCTTGCCGACGTGCTTCGCGTCCACCTCGGCGCCGTTCACGGCCAGGCGGAAGGTCGCGCCGGCCCCGCCCTTCACGCGGATCGTGGCCTGCGCGAAGGCGAGCGTCGCGCCGTCCTTCGGCTCGATGAAGCCGAGTTTCGCATCGAGGCCCGGCACCAGCGACTCGAGGTCCGCGAGCGGCGCGGGCGGCGTGGCCAGGGTCCCGGGGGATGCCGGCGACCGGGCATCGATCGGCTTCGCGGCCGGCGTCACCATCGGCTGGAAGCCGGCGTTGGCGGGCGCGACCGCCGGGTTGGTCACGGCCGCGACGCCCAGCACGCCGGTGGCCGGCAAGGCCTTGGGATCGGCGACGGGCGTGCGCTCGGTCTCGAGCTTCTGCCCCACCAGGTTCTCGGCGTTCAGCGCGAGCTTCTCGGCGGCCTCGCGGCGCGCGCGCACTTCCGCCTCGAGCGCCGGGCTGCAGTTCGCGATGGCGAAGTCCGCCCGGTGCAATTCTCCGGCCTTCAGGTCCACGAAGCGGCTCGCCCCGTCGCCGGCGTTGCGCTGCGAGATCGCGGCGAAGCGCGTGCCCGGAGGCACCGTGGTGCCGTCGACCTTGAGCACGTGCGTGCGGTTGCGGATGCCGTAGAAGCTGTACTTGCCCTCCCCGTCCGTGACCGCGTTCGTGCCGTCCTCGAGGAAGACGCGCACGCCGGGCACGCCGGGCTCGCCCGCGTCCTGCACGCCGTTGGCGTTGCAGTCGGTGTACACGCGGCCGAGGATGTAGCCGCGGTCGGTGAAGACGCCGGCCAGCACCTCGACCTTGGCGGTGGCGACGTTGGAGAGCGTCGCCTGGCCCGTGCCGCGATACGCGGCCTGGGCGCGGTTCACGCCGTCGCCCTGCAAGGCGCCGGGACCGACGCGCACGCGGTAGCGCAGCTCGGCTTCCTCGCCGGCGGCCAGGTGACCGATGTCGAACACGAGGCGCGGCCCCTGCTTGCCCAGCGGATCGGCGATCGCGGCAGCGCCGCGGCGGGCGGTGCCGGGCACGTACGCGAAGCCCGCCGGCAGGTCGTCGGTGAGCGTCACGTTCGCGCCCGCGAGCGCGAGGCCCGAGCCGTTCTTCACGCGCACCGCGTAGTCCACGAACTCGCCCAGTTCCACGCTCGAGCGCGAGGCGATCTTCTGCACGAACAGGCCCGAGAGCGCGACGGGGTCGACCGGGATGTCGACGACGACCGGGCCGGCGGTGGGCGCGATCGCGAACGGGTCGCCGTAGGAGCCGCCGCTCGTGGGGCCGCTCACGTTCAGGTTGCGTCCCGGGGGCAGGCTCGGGAACGGCACGCTCGAGGCCCAGCGGTAGCCGTTGGGCGCCTCGACGCGCAGGCAGTAGGAACCGGCGGCCACGAGCGGGAAGTCGAAGCGCCCGTCGCTTCCCGTGGTGACCGGGTTGGGCGAGCCCGCGCCGGGCGCGCCCGAGAACGCGCGAACCGCCGCGCGCGCGGCCGTGCAACTGCCGCCCGCCGCCTCGAGCAGGGTCACCACCGCGCCGCCCACCGGCGCGTTGGTGCGGCTGTCGAACACGATGCTCTTGGGGTCGGTCAGCGTGACGAGCGTCCAGATGCGCTTGCCGCAGCCCAGGATCTCCGCCTCGAACACGTCGCCCGCGCGACCCTGCAGGCGCCGGTCGAGGGGCGTGGCCGGCGGGTTCGCCACGGGAAGGGGCGTCGCCACGAAGATGCCGGTGTCCGGACCGGTCTCGGTGGCCACCAGCTCCTCGCGCTCGCCGCCGGGGCCGGTGACGACGATCGTGCGCGTCTCGACCGCATCGGCCCGCGCGTTGCACGAGCGCGCGTCGGCGCGCAGGTACAGCTCGCGCCCGATCACGCCCCAGATGGTCTCGACGCGGTAGCCGCCGTCCGTGTAGTTGCGGATGACGTCCTCGACCGATGAGCCGCCGCCCGCCAGGTCGTTGGTCGTGCGGTCGGTCACCGAGACGGGGCCGCTGCGCGAGGCGACGGCGCGGCTGGTGGTGAGGTTCACCTCCGGCGTGGGCGTCATGGGCGAGGTGACGCGCACGAGCAGCGTGCGGTACTCGCCCGGCTGCAGCGTGAAGCGCGTGGCCGTCGTGACCGGCTCGTCGGTGGCGTCGATGAGGCCCACGAGCGAGGCTCCGCCGGCGACGGGGTTGTCCAGGAAGGGCTGCGACGTCCAGCCGGCCAGGGAATCGGACTTCGCGGCGGACTTGCCGCCCGTGGGGAAGGTCACCTCCTCCACGCAGTTGCCCGTGTTGCGGATGGCGTGCGGATAGTCGATCGAGGCGCCCCGCCCGACGCGGCCGGTCATGTCGGGCTCGATCACCACGCCGCAGGCGACGGTGACGGCCTCGACGCGGTCGTCGTCCGCGGCGCGCGCGCTGGCGTCGCGGGCGGAGGTCGCGGTCTTGGTGATGCGGTAGGCGCCCGGCGGCGTGGAGGTGGGCAGCGTCGCGCGCACGACGATGACGCGCCGCTCGCCCGGCGCGACGACGCCGGTGTCGGGCGTGCGGTTGCCGTTGGTGTCCGCGAGCGGCGTCGTGCCGTCGGGCGCGAAGAGCGCGAAGGCCGTGCCGGCCGGGAAGTTGCCGGGCCCGAGCGTGATCTCGAAGGTCTCGGGCGTCGTGCCCGTGTTCGTGAGCACGTTGCGGAAGACGACCGTCGAGCCGGGCGCGGCCGAGGGGATCGTCTCGCCCGTGAGCGTGACGGCGATGGTGCCGGTCACGCGGTACGTGGCCTCGTTCGTGTCCGCCCAGGGCTTCGCATTGCCGCGCGAATCGGTGTAGTCGTAGCGCGCGACGTTGCGCAGCACGTCCCCGACGGCGCGCCCGGGCCTCACCGCGAGATCGAAGGTGAGCTCGCCCTTCTCCGCGACGGCGAGCGTCGCGAGCCTGAGCGTCACCGCGCCGCGTTCGCTCGCGCCGAAGTCGAACTCCGAGCCGATGGGATCGCCGCCGGCCGCGTCCGTGAGCGGCGCCTGCGCACCGCTCCAGCGCGCGCTGCCCGGCACGTACGTGAAGCCGTCCGGAATCGCGTCGACCACCCGGAAGTTCGTCTTGCCCGAGCTGGCGAGGTTGCTGTTCGACCAGCGGATCGTCACCTTCACGGGCGAGAAGGGCGAGGCGCCCTCGGTGAGGGAGAACGACTTGAAGATCGACAGCCCGTCCTGCGGTTCCGGCGGCGGGCCGGCGACGAGCTGGATCGTGTCGACGTTGACGGCGGGCGCCGGCGCGCCGGCCGAGAGGCTCGCCGCGCGCACCTCGAAGCGGTCCTGCGTCCCCGGCGCCGCGTTGCCGGGCGCGAGCACCTCGACCACGAAGGCGAAGGTCTGCCCCGGCGCGAGGCTCACGGGACCCGCGAGCGGCGTCGGGCCGTCCGGCTGGCCGTCGCCATTGGCGTCCGGATAGATGGCGAAACCGGTGGCGGCGAAGGTGCCCGGCAGGTCGACGACCGTGATCGCGTAGCTGTCCGCACCCGCGCCCGTGTTGGTGAGTGCATGGCGGAAGAGCAGCGTCGCGCCCGGTGCCGCGCGCTTCGTGTCCGATGCGGTGAGCTGGAAGGAGCCGGCGAAGACCGGCGCGGAGGTGACGAGCGTGACGGTGTTCGAGACGTTGCCGATGGACGTGGCGCCCGAGATGCCGGTCGCGCTCGCCTGGTTCGAGATCGTGGTGCCCGCCGGCGGCGCCGCGAGCGCCCCGCACGCGAACGCGAGCGCGGCCGCGCCCGCGGCGAGCCATCGGCTCGCCCGGCCCGGCATCGTCGCGATGCGTTCGGTCACGGTCGTGTTGCTCACTCGTCGGTGTCTTCTGTCGTTGTCCGCCGGGCCCCGTCAACGAGGCCCGCCGAAAAACGGAGGCGTCGCGAGACGCCTCCTCAAGTCACCCGGCCTGCCGAAGGGATGAGGGCGAGGCCGGGTGGAGTGACACCGGGATCAAGGATCGATCCGCACGCAGAACGTGAGGACCGCCGACTGGCCCGAGGTG
>CAZPLW010000213.1:0-7254 GCA_964587315.1 uncultured Lysobacter sp. | reverse complement strand
CGATGCGCGTGGGCGGCTCGTAGGAGCGGATCTCCTGCACGCGCAGGATGTCGATCCCGTATTCCTCGGCGCCCAGCTTGAGGCTCAGGTATTCGCCTGGCGGCGCGACGCTCGCGGGAGGGGCGGAAGGCGCGCAGGCGCGCGGGACATCGGTCGCCGGAGCGGGCGAAGTGGGGGAGGTGAGGGAATCCATGGGCCGGAACGCTTTCGCAAGGGACCGCGACATGCGGCTTTCACGAAAGGGTTACGGATGGCCCCCCGGCGGCTTGAGGCCCAATTGCCTTCGGATGTAACCGGGGCGCGCCCGATCCTTGATCCACGTCAAACGGAAGCGCTCCGCTCAGGCCGGCGGCGCGGTCCCGAGCTGGCGGTCATGCAGGCGCGAGAGCAGCAGCTGGGCCGCGAGCGCGCCCACGAGCGCCATGAACATGTCCCACTGCGTGTCCCACACGTCGCCTTGCGTGCCCAGGAACGCCTCCGCGGCCTCGCCTGTGCCCACGGCCACCCACCACTCGACGAACTCGTAGCACGCGCTGACGGCCAGGCACACGCAGGTCACCAGGAAGAAGAGCCAGCCGCCGCGCCCGAGCACGCCCCGGCGCAGCAGGATCTCGCGGGCCACCATCGCCGGGACGAAACCCTGCGCGAAGTGGCCGACCCGGTCGTAGTAGTTGCGCGAGAGGCCGAACGCGTCGCGCAGCCAGCTGAAGGCGGGAACCTCGGCATACGTGTACTTGCCCCCCACCATGAGGATGGCCGCGTGCGCCGCGATGAGCGCGAGCACGAGCGGCGTGAAGCGCCAGCGGGGGTAGGCGACGGCGATGAGCACGCCGGCCGCGAGCGCCGGCGCCACCTCGAGGAACCAGGTGAGGCGGTCCTTCGGCGCGATGCCCGACCAGGCCAGCACGAGCGCGCACGCCGCGAGCAGCGCGAGGTGCAGGCGCAGCGACGCGAGGCGCGCCGTCACGGGCCACCCCACAGCCAGGCGGCGCCGCGGACGCCGCCGGAATCGCCGTGCACGGGAGGCAGGAGGCGCGTGCGCACCGAGTCCGAGAACACGTGGGGACCCCACAGCGCCGGCACCCGCGCGTACAGCCGCGCGATGGCCGAGAGACCGCCGCCCAGCACGATCACGTCCGGGTCGACGATGTTCATGACGACGGCCAGCGCTCGCGCGAGCCGCCTTTCGTAGCGCGCGAGCGAGGCGTCGCAGCGCGGGTCACCCGCCGCGGCGCGCCGGGCGATCTCGGCGGCCTCGAGCCGCTCGCCCGTGCCGCGCACGTGGTCGGCCGACAGCCCGGGACCCGAGAGGTAGGTCTCGACGCAGCCGCGACGTCCGCAGTAGCAGGCCGGCAGCGGCAGGTCGGCCTCGTCGGGCGAGGGCAGCGGGTTGTGTCCCCATTCGCCCGCGATGGCGTTGGCGCCCTCCAGCACGCGGCCGTCCACCACGAGCCCGCCTCCCACGCCGGTGCCCAGGATGACGCCGAAGACCGTCCGCGCGCCGCGGCCCGCGCCATCGACCGCCTCGGAGAGCGCGAAGCAGTTGGCGTCGTTCGCGACCCGCACCTCGCGGCCCAGCGCGGCCTCGAGGTCCTGCTTGAGGGGCTTGCCGTTGAGGCACGTGGAGTTGGCGTTCTTCACGAGCCCCGTGGCCTGCGACAGCGCGCCCGGCGTCGCCACGCCCACGGTGCCGCGAACGCCGAGCGAGGTTTCGGCCTCGTCCACGAGGGCGGCGATCGTCGCCACGGTCGCCGGGTAGTCGCCCGCGGGGGTGGGGACGCGCCGGCGCAGCCGCTCCCCGCCCGAGGCGTCGAGCGCCGCGATCTCGATCTTGGTGCCGCCCATGTCGATGCCGATGCGCGTCATGTCCGCCGGGACTATAGCCGAATCTTTCAGCTGCAATTCCCGCCGTGACCGCTGCAACCGCCGCTGTGACGCGGTTCACAGGGGTTTGCGCGCGCGCGGCCGATAGTGGTCTCACAAGCAGAAACAACCCCGCAAGCGCGCACATTGGCGCCGGGACGGACCCGGGGGACACACCCCGGTCCGGACCGCGCCCCCTTTTTCGCCTCCCCCGAGACAATACGCTCCGCGTATATTGTTACGGGGATGTTCGCCGTCCTATCATGGACGCATTGCGTACAGGGGATGCCGCCATGAAGAACCAGCAGGAACGCCTCCGCGAGGCCATGAAGCGCCTCGCCCTCACCCGGAACGACTTCGCCGCCCACCTCGGGGTGACTCGACGCGCCCTCGACACCTGGCTGCTGCCGGACGGCTCGAAGGAGCACCGGGCGATGCCGGCCCTCGCCGCCAGGCTGCTGGGCGAGCTGCCGGGCGCCGCGGCCCTGCCCGCCGGCCTTCGCGAGCGCATCACGCCCCGCGGCAAGCCCCACCTGCTCTCGGTCGAGCAGTTCGACCGCGCCGCCGTCGAGGACCTGCTGCGGGTCGCCGAGGCCATGGAGCCCATCGCGCGCCGCGCCAAGGTGACGCGCGTCCTCGAGGGCGCCGTCCTCGCCAACCTCTTCTTCGAGCCGAGCACCCGCACGCGCATGAGCTTCGCCACGGCCTTCTGCCGCCTGGGCGGCTCGGTGTGCGACACGACGGGCTTCACCTTCTCGTCGATGGCCAAGGGCGAGTCGATCGAGGACACGAGCCGCGTGATCGCGGGCTACGCCGACGCGATCGTCGTGCGCCATCCCGACCAGGGCTCCGTCGCGCGCTTCGCCAGGGGCGTGCACGTGCCGGTCATCAACGGCGGCGACGGCGTGGGCGAGCACCCGACGCAGGCCCTGCTCGACCTCTACACGATCCGCCGCGAGTTCGCGCGCCTCGCCAAGAAGGTCGACGGCGCCCACATCGCGATGGTGGGCGACCTGAAGCACGGCCGCACGGTGCACTCGCTCATCCGCCTGCTCTCGCTCTTCAAGGGCGTCACCTTCACGCTCCTCGCCCCGCCCTCGCTCGAGATGCCGGAGGACCTGGTCGCCCACGCCGAGGCCGCGGGACACAAGGTGCGGCGCGCGGCCTCGCTCAAGGAAGGCCTCCGGAAGGTCGACGTGCTCTACGCCACGCGCATCCAGAAGGAACGCATGTCCGGCGAGGCGCTCGAGACCTACCCGCTCGACTTCCGCATCGACAAGAAGCGCGTCGACGCGCTGTGCCAGAAGGACACGATCGTGATGCACCCGCTGCCGCGCGACGGCACGCCGGGGTCGAACGACCTCGCCACGGATCTCGACAACGACCCGCGCCTCGCGATCTTCCGGCAGACGGACGCCGGCATCCCGGTGCGCATGGCGGTGTTCGCGGTGCTGCTCGGGGTGGAGAAGCAGGTCGCGGCCAGCCTGCGCGACGCCACCTGGATCTCGCCTTCGCGCATCGGCTCGGGCGACGCGCCCTTTCACCGGCTGTCCTGACGCCTCTCCGGCCGGTCCCTCGAGGGGATGCGGTAGAGCCACACGGCGAGGGCCACGCCCATCGCGGCGAGCCCTCCCTGCACCCAGGGGTTCTTCACGAAGAACACGATCGACGCGGCGAGCGTCGAGGACATGAGCCCGATGGCCCAGAGCTTCGCGCGCCACGGGATGGCCCGGTGCCGCTCCCATTCGCCCACGATGGGCCCGAAGGTGCGGTGCGCGAGGAGCCAGCGATGGAATCGCGGCGAGGAGCGCGCGAAGCACGCGGCCGCGAGCAGCATGAAGGGCGTGGTGGGCAGCACCGGCAGGAAGATCCCCGCGACGCCGAGCCCGACGCTCGCGAATCCCGCGGCGAGCAGCAGCGCCCGCACCACGGCCGAGTCGTGAACGCGGGCCTCGCCCCGCGGCGGCCCGCCGGTCGGGTCGTCCGGGCCGGTCGTCATGCGAGAATGCTCCCATGAAAGCGCTCATCGTGGCGACGATCACGCTCGGCCTCGCGCTCGACCAGTTCTGGCCGGGACCGGGGCAGCACGCGGCCACCGCCATCGCCTGGGCGGTGTTCGTGGCGCTCTGGGCGAGGAGCGCGCCGCGCGAGCGCCCCGCCCTCTTCGCGTGCCTCGCCTTCGCCACGGCGGGCGAGGTGTTCCTCTCGCTCGTGTGGGGACTCTACGAGTACCGCCTGGGCAACATTCCCCTCTTCGTGCCGCCGGGACACGTGCTGCTCTTCTTCCTGGGCACGCAGGTGGCCGCGCGGATCACGGAGAAGGGCGCATGGCTCGTCGCCGCGCTCGCGGTGCCGCTCGTGGCCGCCCTCGCGATGGCCGGCCGCGACACGCTGGGGCCCCTCCTCATCGCCCTGTTTCTCGCCTGCATGATCGCCTCGCCCTCGCGAAGGCTCTACGCGACGATGTTCGTGCTCTCGCTCGCGATGGAGCTCTACGGCACGTGGCTGGGCAACTGGACGTGGACGCCGGCGGTGCCCTACCTCGGGCTCTCGGCGCTCAACCCGCCGGTAGCGGCGGGCGCGTTCTACTGCGTGCTCGACTTCCTGGTGGTGACGACGGTCGCGATGCTCGGCCGCTACCCGGCGAGCCCCATCGAGACGCCCAGCACGCCTTCGCACCAGGCCGCGGCCTGCAGCGCGCGCTCGTCTTCCCGGTAGCGTCCCACCACCTGCAGGCCGAGCGGCAGGCCCTTCGGTCCGCGCCCGCTGGGCAGCGTGATGGCCGGCAGCCCCGCCATCGTCCACAGCGAGCAGAACGTCGGGTCGCCCGTGCTCGCGAGGCCTTCGGGCGCCTCGCCCGCGGCCGGGATCGTGACGAGGGCCTCGCAGCCGTCGAAGAGCGTGTCGAGCCAGCGGCGGTAGTCGTCGCGCCGCGCGAGGTTCTTCGCGTGCTGCTCGGCCGTGATGCGCTTGCCGCGATCGAGCAGCTCCTGCAGCGGCGCCGAGAACTGCAGCCGGTGACGCGACTCGAGCGAGGCGAAGCCGCGGGAGGCGTCGTAGTCCATGAGGGCCTGCACGACGTTCCACGCCTCGTTGAAGGCGGGCGGCAGCGGCACCTCGCGCACGGAAGCGCCGGCGTCCTTGAGCGTCGCCACGGCCTCGGCGAAATTGGCCTGCTGCGCCTGCGAGGCGACCGACCACTTGGGCGTCTTCACGACGGCGAGGCGCGGCGCGCCCGCCAGGCGGCCGAGCGGAACCGAGAGCGTGCGCATGCCCGCGCGGATGCCGGTCGCCTCGTCGCGCGGGTCGATGCCCATGAGGCAGGCGCCGAACCAGGCGGCATCCTCGACGGAGCGGGCGAAGACGCCCACGTGGTCCAGGGTGCGGCTGAAGGGATAGACGCCGTCGCGCGAGATGGCGCCGAAGCTGGGCTTGTAGCCCACGACGCCGCAGAAGGCGGCCGGCCGGATGATCGAGCCCAGGGTCTGCGTGCCGATGGCCACGGGCACGAACCCGGCGGCCACGGCCGCGGCCGAGCCGCTCGAGGACCCGCCCGGGCTGTGCGACGGGTTCCAGGGATTGCGCGTCTTGCCGGGGTGGCGGAAGGCGAATTCGGTGGTGACCGTCTTGGCGTAGACGATGCCGCCCAGGGCCTCGAGACGCCGCACGAGTCCGGCGGAACGGGCGGGGACGTGGTTCGCGAAGATGCGCGTGCCCATCCGGGTGGGGATGCCGCGCGTGGCGATGATGTCCTTCACCCCCACGGCGATTCCGTAGAGGGGCAATTCCTTCAGGATGCCGCCGGAGCGCTCCTCGGCCTCGGCGACCGCTCTCGCGGGCTCGAACCACTCGAAAGCCTGGATGCGCGGCTCCAGCGACGCCACCCGGGCGTTGAGGGCCTCGATGTAGCCTTGGACGGTGAGCCGGCCTTCCCGAAAGGCGGCGTGGAGGGCCTTGAGGCCCAGGGCGTGGGGTTCCATCCCCGCTATTCTGCCGGGTGAAGCCCCCGCGGGCCAGCTTTCCCGTCAGCCGAGGGCGGCCAGGAGGGCCTTGACGCCGGCTCCGGCGATGATTTCGTCGTCGCTGGCCTTCACGCCGGACACGCCGATGCCGCCCACGACCTGTCCTTCGACCTCGATCGGCAGCCCCCCCTGGAGGTAGGCGTAAGGGCCGTCGACGCTCATGAACGCCGTCCGGCCCCCGTTGATCATCTCCTCCAGGATGCGGCTGGGCCGCTTGAAGGCCACGGCGGCGCGGGCCTTGCCCAAGGCGGTTTCCACCGAGCTCGCCTGCGTCCCGTCCAGGCGGATGACGGCGAGGGTGTGGCCGCCGGCATCGACCACCGCGATGACGACCTTCCAGCCGTTCTGGAGGGCGGTGGCTTCGGAGGCCGCCAGCGCGAGGCGGGCGGCTTCGAGGGTGAGGACACGCTGGGAGGGCAGGGAGAGCGGCATCGCGGGCTTTCGGCAGTGGGAATCAAGGCGCCGATGATAGCGCCGCGGCCGGATTCCCGAGTCCGATGGCGTCAATTTCCGTGGAGCCCGCGCGCGCGGCCCGGCGCTCGTCGAAGCGGTCGAAGGCCTGGAAGACCTCCCCGCACAGCACGAGCAGTTCCTGGCCGGTCTCGGTGGGCTCGACGCGGCGCCCGCGCGTGTGCAGGACGGGCGTGCCGATCGTGTCGTTCAGCTTGCGGATGAGGCAGGAGACGGTGGGTTGGGCGAGCGAGAGTTCCTCGGCGGCCCGGGTGACGCTCCCCAGGCGCACGCAGGCTTCGAAGGCGACCATCTGGGGAAAGAATCCGTGGCGGAAATAGCGTCGCAGGCGGGTTCGGGTCATGGCGGCAGTCCTTGTCGTCGATTCGTCTGTCCGTCGATTCCGCGCCTCCTCCGGATCCCGGAAGCGACGCGGCCTTTGCCCCGGTCAAGGCAAAGGCCGCTGGAATCGAGCGCGGACCATTGCCAGGATCTGGCAAAGGTCTCGCTAACAGGCGAAGGCGGAAGGTCCGCTCGCTGCCGGAGGGGCCGGGGTCTCGCAGGACCCGTATTGACGACCCAACCGTAAAAGCTACTCCCCTTTGAGGGCACGTACGCTTTCGCAATACGTGACGCCTTTATAACGGCAGCGATTCTCAAACGCAATGGCGCGCGCATGGAAATTCTCAATGACCCGATTGCGATACTCCATCCGCGTCCTTCCCCCGGCTTTCGATAATGCGGGGGTCTCGAAGGCCTTGCCGCGCAGTTCGTCCGCCGGTGGGCCCAAGGGGGAGTAGCCCTTTCGACGCGCGGTCGTCATCCCGGAGCTCCCACTCCCGGCCGCGCGGATGGCGCCGCGGCGCCCTCGGGCGAGACCCTTGCCGGGCCGGCAAGGACGTCGACTCCCCGCCCCCCT
>CAZPLW010000212.1:0-7356 GCA_964587315.1 uncultured Lysobacter sp. | reverse complement strand
CGGGGCGGCGATCGCGCCGGCGGCGTCTTCCATCCGCTCGCGCCGGCCGTCGCACGCATCCACCGCCGCCTCAAGGAGGCGTTCGATCCGGCCGGCATCCTGAACCCCGGACGCCTGGACAACTTCTGATGACGATGACGCTGCACTACGGCACCGGCTCCTGCTCGCTCCTCGTGCACATGGTGCTCGAGGAACTGGGCCTTCCCTTCGAGTCGGTGAAGGTCGATCTCGCGGCGGGCGGGCAGCACACGCCCGCCTACCGGGCGATCAACGCGAAGGGCAAGGTGCCCGCGCTCGTCACGCCCGAGGGCACGCTCACGGAGTGCGTCGCGATCACGGAGTGGCTGCTCGACCGCCACGGCGACGGCACCCTGCTCGCGAAGCCGGGCACGTGGGCGCGCGCGAAGACGATGGAGCAGGTCGCGACGCTCGCGACCGAGGTGCATCCGGTCTTCAACCGCTTCTTCCACGAGGCCGATTTCTCGGACGACGCGGCGGCGCAGGCGGCCGTGAAATCGCACGGCGCGGCGAAGCTGGTCGCGTGGTTCGCCGCGCAGGACGCCTCGCTCGCCGGCCCGTGGTGGTCCGGCGGTGCCGTCCCCACGCTGGCGGACTACTACTTCGCGGTGATCGCGCGCTGGGGGCGCTGGCTCGACCCGCCGGCCACGCGCCTGCCGAACATAGAATCCTTCCTCAACCGCCTGGCCACGCGACCCGCGGTTTCCCGCGCGCTCGCGCGCGAGGGCATCACGCTCTTCTCCTGATGCAGACCCAACTCGCCGACTGGATCAAGGACACGCCCGAAGGCCGCGAGGCCGACGCGATCCTGCGCAAGTGCGTGCACTGCGGCTTCTGCCTCGCCACGTGCCCGACCTACAACCTGCTGGGCGACGAGCTCGACAGCCCGCGCGGGCGCATCTACCTCATGAAGCAGGCGCTCGAGGGCGCGCCCGTCACGGCGCGCACGCGCCTGCACCTGGACCGGTGCCTCACCTGCCGCGCCTGCGAGACCACCTGTCCCTCGGGCGTCCAGTACGGCCGCCTCGTCGACATCGGGCGCGAGCTGGTAGAGAAGAAGGCGCCGCGCGGGGCGGGCGAGAACGCCTTCCGTGCGTTCCTGCGTTTCGTCTTCCTGTCGGGCCCGCTCTTCAAGGCGGGCATCGCGATGGGACGGATCATGAAGCCGGTCCTGCCGCAGAAGCTGGCGAAGCAGGTGCCGCCCGAGCGCAAGGCCGGTCCGTGGCCGGCCGCGCGCCACGCGCGGCGCATGATCGTGCTGGACGGCTGCGTGCAGCCCGCGCTCGCGCCCGACATCAACGGCGCCACGGCGCGCGTGCTGGACCGGCTGGGCATCTCGCTCGTGAGCGTGCCCAGGTCCGGGTGCTGCGGCGCGATCGAGTACCACCTGAACGCGCAGGACGCCGCGCGCGATCGCATGCGCCGGCAGATCGACGCGTGGTGGCCGCACGTGGAGGCCGGCGTGGAAGCCATCGTCATCACCGCGAGCGGCTGCGGAACCATGGTGCAGGAGTACGGCCACCTGCTCGCGGACGACCCGGCCTACGCGCAGAAGGCCGCGCGCATCACGGCGCTCGCCAGGGACGTGGGCGAAGTGATCGCCGCGGAGAAGGCGGCGCTCGCGAAGCTGCTCGCCGGAAAGGCGCCCGTGGACAGCCCCGTCGCCTACCATCCGCCTTGCAGCCTGCAGCACGGCCTCAAGCAGAAGGGGATCGTGGAATCGGTGCTGCGCGAGGCCGGGTTCACCCTCACGCCGGTGCCCGATTCGCACGTGTGCTGCGGGTCGGCCGGCACGTACTCCATCCTCCAGGAAGAACTCTCCGGGCGCCTCCTCGCCAACAAGGTGCAGGCGCTCGAGTCGGGCGCCCCGATGGAGATCTGCACCTCGAACATCGGCTGCCTGCTGCACATCGAGACGGGAGCCACCCGGCCGGTCTCGCACTGGATCGAGCTGCTCGACCGGCGGCTCTCGGCGCAGGTCTAGAGGGACCGCCCGCCGGTTCCTTGCCCCGGGTCAACCGGCGGCCGGCGGGGCGTGGCAGGCTGGAACTGCCATGAAGAAAGGCGCGCGCATCCCTCACGCCGCGCCCGTTCCGGAGCGCTGGCACCGCATGTCCCATGTCCAGGCGCTGGAGAGGCTGGGCGCCGACGGGTCGGGAGGGCTTGCCTCGCCCGAGGCCCTCGCGAGGCTGGCCCGCCACGGGGCCAACGAGCTCGCCACGGCGCCCGGCCGTTCGCCCTGGCTCATGCTCGCCGGGCAGTTCACCGATTTCATGATCCTGGTGCTGCTCGCCGCGGCCCTGGTCGCCGGCTGGGTCGGAGAGCCGCAGGATTCGATCGCCATCGTCGTGATCGTGGTGCTCAACGCGGCGATCGGCTTCGCGCAGGAGTACCGCGCGGAGCGCACCATGGCCGCCCTGCGCCGCCTGGCCGCGCCCCAGGCGCGCGTGCTGCGCGACGGCAAGCCCGTCGACGTGGACACCTCGCAGCTCGTGCCCGGCGACGTCGTGCTGCTGGAGGCGGGCAACGTCGTGCCGGCGGACCTTCGCCTCATCGAGTCGGCCCAGCTCCGGATCCAGGAGGCGGCGCTCACGGGCGAGTCGATGCCCGTCGACAAGAAGATCGCGGCGATCGAGTCCGACGACGCCTCGCTGGGGGACCGCACGAACATGGCCTACAAGGGCACGATCGTCGTGCACGGGCGCGGGCGCGGCGTGGTCGCGGCCACCGGCATGGCCACCGAGCTCGGCCGCATCGCGGACCTGCTGCGCAGCGCGACCGCGGGGCAGACCCCGCTGCAGCGCCGCCTCGCGCAATTCGGCCGGCGCCTCGCGATCGCCGCGCTCGCGATCTGCGCGATCGTGTTCCTCGCCGGGCTCGCCCGCGGCGAGCCCCCGGTGCTCATGTTCCTCACCGCCGTGAGCCTCGCGGTGGCCGCCATTCCCGAGGCGCTGCCGGCGATCGTGACGGTGGCCCTCGCGATCGGCGCGGGCAAGATGGCGGCGCAGCGCGCGCTCGTGCGCCGGCTGCCCGCGGTCGAGTCGCTCGGATCGGTCACGGTCATCTGTTCGGACAAGACCGGGACCCTCACGCAGAACCGCATGGGCGTCGAGACGCTCTGGGTCGGCGGCGTGCGGATGGAGCCGGGTGCCGCGCCCGGCGGCGAGCCCTGGAGGCGCCTGCACGAGGCCCTCGCGCTTTCCCACGATGCGACGGCTGGCGCCGACGGCGCCGCGAGCGGCGATCCCACGGAGGTCGCCCTGCTCGAAGCCGCCCGCGCGGCCGGGTTCGACAAGGCGACGCTCGAGAAGCGCCTGCCGCGCGAGCACGAATTTCCGTTCGATTCGGAGCGCAAGCGCATGACGACGGTCCATCGCGACGGCGAGGACCGCCTGGCCATCACCAAGGGCGCCCCGGAATCGGTGATCGCCCGCTGCGCCCTCGTCGCGCTTGCCGGGGGCGACGCCCCGCTCGATCCGGCGCCCCTGCTGGCGGAGGCGGAGCGCCTTGCCGCCAAGGGCCTGCGCGTCCTCGCGTTCGCCTCGCGCCGCTGGCCGCGGTCGCTGCAGGATGCGCCGGCGGACGAGGCCGAGCGGGACCTGGTCTTCCTCGGGCTGGCCGGGCTCGCCGATCCGCCGCGCGAGGAGGCCGCGGCGGCGGTGGCCGAGTGCCTCGCCGCGGGCATCCGGCCGGTGATGATCACGGGGGACCACCCGGCCACCGCGCGCGCCATCGCGCGGCGCCTGGGCATCCTGGGCGAGGGCGACACGGTGATGGACGGGGCGCACCTCGCGAGGCTGTCGCGCGCCGAGCTGGCGGCGGTCGCCGGCCGCACCGCCGTCTACGCGCGCGTGAGCCCCGAGCAGAAGATCCGCATCGTCGAGGCGCTACAGTCGCGCGGCGAGATCGTCGCCATGACGGGGGATGGCGTGAACGACGCCCCGGCGCTCAAGCAGGCGGACGTCGGCGTCGCGATGGGTCGCTCCGGCACCGACGTGGCGCGCGAGGCCTCGCACCTGGTGCTCCTCGACGACAACTTCGCGACGATCGTGGCCGCGGTGCGCGAAGGGCGGCGCATCTACGACAACATCCGGAAGTTCATCCGCTACGCGATGACCGGCAACCTGGGGGAGATCCTCACGATCTTCCTGGCGCCCTTCCTCGGCATGCCCATTCCGCTGATGCCGATCCACATCCTGTGGATCAACCTGGTGACCGACGGGCTGCCCGGGCTCGCGCTCGCGATGGAGGCCGGCGAGCGCGACCTCATGCGCCGCCCGCCGCGGCCGCCCGCGGAGAGCGTCTTCGCCCGCGGCATGGCCTGGCAGATGGCCTGGACCGGACTGCTCATGGGGGGGCTTTGCATCGGCACGCAGGCCTGGGGCATCCGCGCGGGCCTGGAGCACTGGCAGACGATGGTCTTCACCGTGCTCTCGCTTTCCCAGCTCGGGCTCGCGCTCGCGGTCCGCTCGGCGCGCGATTCGCTCCTCGCGATCGGCGCGTTCGGCAATCGCGCCCTCGTCGCGGCGCTGGTCCTCACGCTCGGGCTTCAGCTCGCGGTGATCTACGTGCCGGCGCTCAACGCCGTCTTCCACACCCAGCCGCTGTCGGCGGCGGAGCTCGCGCTCTGCCTCGCCCTCTCGAGCGTGGTCTTCTTCGCGGTCGAAGCCGAGAAGGCGATGGCGCGGCGCGGGTGGATCGACCCCGGGCGCGCGGCCTAGCGGATGCGGCGGTAGAGAACGAACGCCTCGCTGCGGTCGCCGGGACGCGAGCCGCGCCAGGCCTCGCGCCAGGCCGAGGCGTCCACGGCGATCTCGCGCCCCGCGACCTGCTGGGCGATGAGCGCATCGCAGCCGGCGGCCTCGCGCGACTCCGCCCGCGTGAGGCGAAGCCCGATGAAATAGTCGAGCAGGGCGCGCTGCGCGTCGCCGACGCCGGCGCCGATCGCGCAGGCCGGCTGGCCGAGCGCCTGGCCGAGCGCCGTGGCCACGCCGCGGTAGCTGCGGGCCTGCTCGACGAGCGGCAGGCCGAGCGTCATCGCGAGCATCCACACCATCGTGATGCCGGCGCTCCAGTTCACGACCGCGCGCCGGGTGGTGCGCAGCGACCTCGCCACCACCACCACCCAGATGCAGCTGAGGAGCGCCGCGAGCGCGAAGGGGACGAAGCGGAACGGGTAGCGGTAGCCGGGAATCTCGCGCGCGATCCACTGGGCCACGCCCGCGGGACTGCCCGTCATCACGGCGGCCCAGCCGACCCAGATGGCGATCGCGAAGAGCGCGAAGGTGGTGACGCCGAACCAGTCGAGGGCGCTCGCCGCCCCGCGCGGCAGCGAGTCGAGTTCCGCCACGCCCAGCAGCACGAGCGGAAGCAGCAAGGGCATGGCGTTCACCTCGCGCGCCTCGGCGACCAGCACGATCAGGCCGAGGAAGACGGCCCCGGTCACGAGGGCGAGCCGCAGGTCCTCGCGCAGGGCGAGCGTGCGGCGCGCCCGCCAGATCGTCCAGGCCGCCAGCGGCAAGGCCGGCCAGGCGTACCAGGTGAGCATCTTGGGGAAGTAGGCGAAGTCGGCGAGGGCGCCGCGCGTGATGCCGCCCGACCAGCGGTTGGCGACCGTGGCCGCGAGCCACCGCCAGAACGTGACGGGCGAGCGCTCGAAGAGCAGGGCCGGCCAGATGGCGGCGACGGGCAGCGCGATGCCCAGCGCGAACGCGACGGCGAGGGCGTACTCGCGCGTGCGCCATTGCGGCCCGGCCAGGGGCAGGGCGGCGATGAGCGCGAGGAGCATCAGGGCGGGCGCGAGGCCGTCACCGAGGAAGGCGATCGCGATGCCGGCCCCGGCGAGGGGACCGCCCAGCCTGGGCTGCTTCGCGGCGCGCGTGAGCCCGGCGAGGCCCAGCGACAGGCCGGCGAGGCCCGCCAGGTCCGTGTTCATCTCGTGGGCGCGCAGGAGCAGGCCCAGGCAGCCGATCAGCAGGAGCACGGAAATGCGCCCCGCCCGCTGGCCGTGCAGCGCCACCGCCGCCATCGAGACGCCGCCCATCGTGACGGCCATGAAGAGGGCGGAGGCGAGGCGGGCGGCATCGTGGGCGGGCAGCACGCCGCCGAAGAGCTTCACGAAGAGGGTGGCGACCCAGAAGAAGAGGGGAGCCCGGTCGGCGTAGGGCTCGCCCGCGAGGTGCGGAACGACCCAGTCTCCGGAGGCGAGCATCTGCCGCACCACGCCGAAGATGACGGCCTCGTCGATCTTCCACGGATCGTGGCCGACGAGGCCCGGCAGCAGCCACGCCACGCAGACGACGAGGAACAGCGCGGTCTTCACCGGCGTCGCGGTGCCGTCGTAGGCGATGCGGAGGCGGGAGGAGTCGACCCGAGGATCGGCGACGCGGTTCATGCGCTTTCCACGGCGGGGGCGGGGCTGGCCCTATTGTAGCGGGGGCAACAAAAAAGGCAGCCGAGGCTGCCTTTTCGGTCGGACGCCGGGACCGGCGTGCGAAGCGCCGGCCGCCGCCATCCTCAAGCCGGGTTGGCGGGCTTGCGGGCGTAGCGCTTCTTGAACTTGTCGACGCGGCCGGCGGTGTCGACGATCTTCTGCTTGCCCGTGTAGAAGGGGTGGGACTCGGCGGAGATTTCGATCTTGTAGACCGGATACTCCTTGCCGTCCTTCCACTGGATGGTCTCGCTGGTGGAGACGGTCGAGCGGGTCACGAAACCGAAATCGCAGCTCGTGTCCAGGAACACGACCTCGCGGTAGTTGGGGTGAATGCCTTCTTTCATGGTCTTGCGCGCCTTTCTCGCTCTAGCGGGGCGCCGGGGAGAGCGTATCCAGACCCGGCTGCCGGAAAACGTCGATTATCGCAAAAAGGGCGGTTTTACGCAAATCCTATGCCAAACAGGGATTTGCGGCCCGTTTCCGCACCGGAACGGGGCAGCGGTCCATCCTGCGGGTACTCGCCGAGAACGTTCTTCGGCACCGGCGAGGGCTGGGTCGCGATGTCCGGCCGCCTTGCCCGCCGGTCGAACGACGCGCCCGATCCCCGGGCTTCGCTTCGCTCAGCCCTTCTTCATCGAGCCGAAGAACTCGTCGTTGCTCTTGGTCGCCCGGAGCTTGTCGATGAGGAATTCGGTCGCCTCGAGCTCGTCCATGCCGTAAAGCAGCTTCCGCAGGATCCACACCTTGGGAAGGACATCGGCCGCGATCAGCAGTTCCTCACGCCGGGTGCCGGAGCGGTTCACGTTGATCGCGGGGTAGACCCGCTTCTCGGCCGCACGGCGGTCGAGGTGGATTTCCATGTTGCCGGTGCCCTTGAATTCCTCGTAGATCACGTCGTCCATGCG
>CAZPLW010000211.1:0-7474 GCA_964587315.1 uncultured Lysobacter sp. | reverse complement strand
GGGGGGGGCGGCGGGGTGCGGGGTCGTCGTCATGCGGGTCGCGGGAACCATGGCGCGCTCCTTCGGGCGGGGCTCGGGTTGACGGCCGCCCCGGTTTCTCGTAACTATATAGCAATGCAGGGATAGGACCACCCCCCCGAGGAGACGCCGTGCCAGGCCAGAACCTGCTCGTCATCATGTCCGACGAGCACAACCCCAAGATCGCCGGTTACGAGGGTCACCCGGTCGCCGAGACCCCGAACCTCGACCGCCTCGCCGCCCGCGGCACGCGCTTCGACGCCGCCTACACCACGAGCCCGGTGTGCATCCCGGCGCGCGCGGGTTTCGCGTGCGGCAAGTACATCCACCAGATCGGCTTCTGGGACAACGCGGACGCCTACGACGGCACGGTGAAGAGCTGGCACCACGAGCTGCGCGCCCGCGGCCACCGCGTCGTCTCCATCGGCAAGCTCCACTTCCGCCTGCCCGGCGAGGACCACGGCTTCACGGAAGAGCAGATCCCGATGCACATCATCGACGGCAAGGGCGACCTCATGGGACTCGTTCGCGAGGACCTGCCCCGCCGCGGCGGCGCGAAGAAGATGGCGGCGATGGCCGGCCCCGGCGAGTCGCCGTACACGTTCTACGACAAGGAGATCTGCTCGCGCGCCCAGGTGTGGCTGCGCGAGGAGGGCGTGAAGAAGGCCGACAAACCCTGGGTGCTCTTCGTCTCGTTCGTGGCGCCGCACTTCCCGCTCACCGCGCCGCCGGAGCACTTTTACCGTTTCTGGAACCGCGACCTGGGGATACCCAAGCTCTACGCGCGCGAGGAACGGCCGCGCCACCCGTACGTGGAGGACTACCGCAACTCCTTCTGCTACGACGACTACTTCGAGACGCCGGACCAGCTGAAGCGCGCGCTCGCGGGCTACCTGGGCCTCGTGCGCTACGTGGACGAGAACATCGGCAAGGTGCTCGCCGCGCTGGAGGCGGCCGGCCTCATGGCCGACACGCGCGTGATGTACACGAGCGACCACGGCGACAACCTCGGCTCGCGGGGCCTGTGGGGCAAGTCGACGATGTACGAGGAGATCGCGCGCGTGCCGCTCATCATCGCCGGCCCCGGCATCCCCGAGGGCAAGCGCGTCGCCACGCCCGTGAGCCACGTGGACGCGTACCCGTTCATCCTGGAGAGCGCGGGCGTTCCCTTCGCCTCCGCGAAGGACACGCACCCGGGCTACGACCTGCTCGATATCGCCAACGGCCTGCAGCCGCCGCGCACCGTGCTCTCCGAGTACCACGGCATGGGCTCGACCACGGGCGCGTTCATGGTCCGCGTGGGCCGCTACAAGTACGTGCACTACGCCAAGTACCCCGCGCAGCTTTTCGACCTCGTCTCGGACCCGGAGGAGACGACGGACCTCGCCCCGGACCCGGCGCACGCGCGCATCGTGGCCGAGTGCAAGGCGAAGCTCCTCGCGATCTGCGACCCGCAGGCGGTCGACCGGAGCGCGAAGGCGCGGCAGGCGGAGCTGCTCCAGGCCCACGGCGGCCGCGAGGCCGTGATCCAGCGCGGCGACCTGGGGTTCACCCCGGCGCCCGGATTCGCCGCCGATTTCCAATAGCGGCGAACGACGACCCGATACCCGAGGAGAAGACCATGCGACTGCTTCATGGAGCCGCGCTCGCCGCGGCCGCCCTGCTGGCCCCGGCGCTCGCGCAGGCGCAGGCGTACCCGAACAAGCCCGTCAAGATCATCGTTGCCTACCCCGCGGGCGGCGGCGTCGATTTCGTCGCGCGCACCGTGGGCCAGCGGCTCGCGGACGTGCTCGGCCAGCCCGTGGTGGTGGAGAACCGCGCCGGGGCGAGCGGCGCCATCGGCGCGGCCGCGGTGGCGACGAGCGCGCCCGACGGCTACACGCTCCTGCTCGCCTCGCCGGCCGAGGTCGTGGTGGGCCCGGTCTCGGGGCAGAAGGTCGCCTACGACACCGCCCGCGATTTCGCCCCCGTCACGCTCGTGGGCGAGACCCCGCTCGCGATCTTCGCGCACCCGTCGGTGGCGGCGAAGAGCCTGCCGGAGCTCATCGACGCCGCGAGGAAGGAGCCGTCGAAGTACTCCTACGCGACGCCCGGCGGCGGCAGCACGATGCACTTCGCGGGCGAGTCGCTCAACGCGCTCGCCGGCATCACGCTCATGCACGTGCCCTACAAGGGCGCGGCGCCGGCCGTGACGGACGTGCTGGGCGGTCAGGTGCCCTTGGGCATCGTCGGCATGCCGCCCACCGTGCAGCCCGCGAAGGCCGGCAAGCTGAGGATCCTGGCGGTCACGAGCACCAAGCGCTCGCCCACCATGCCCGAGGTGCCCGCCGTCGCGGAGATCAAGGGCATGGAGGACTACCGCTTCACCAACTGGATGGGCCTTTTCGCGCCGGCGAAGACGCCGCCCGAGGCCATCGACCGCCTCGCGAAGGAAATCGCGAAGATCGTCCGCGAGCCGGCGGTGAAGGAGAAGCTCCTGTCGCAGGGCGTGGTCGGCGAGGGCAACACGACCGAGGAGTTCGTCGCGTTCCTGAAGGGCGAGTCGGCGCGCTACGGGAAGATCGCGAAGGACCGCGGCATCCGCTCGGCGGACTGACGCCTCGCTAGAGGTACCCGAGGTATCGGGGCAGCCAGAGCGCGAGCTCGGGCACGAAGGTGACGAGGAACATGGTCCCGGCCATGGCGGCCACCATCCACAGCACCCACGGGATGGTGCTCTCCATCGTGACCCCCGCCATCCGGCAGGTGACCATGAGGTTCACGCCCAGCGGCGGGTGGAACTGGCCCAGCGCCATGTTCATCGTGATGACCACGCCGAACCAGACGAGATTCCAGTCGAAATGGATGGCGATGGGCACGAGCAGCGGCAGGAAGATGAAGTAGATCGAGATCGCGTCCAGGAACATCCCGGCGATGAGCAGCAGGAGCTGGATGCTCACCAGCATCGCGAGCTCGGGCATGCCCGCGCCCAGCATCGCCTTGGCCAGCCGGTCGAAGGTGCCGAGCGTGTTGCTCGCCCAGGCGAAGACGCTCGCGAGCGCGACCACGGTGAGGATGACGGAGGCGATCTCGGCGGATTCCACCAGGACGTCGACGACCTGCTTCCAGGTGAGGCTGCGGTAGACCACCATGCCCACGAAGAAGCCGTAGAACACCGCGACCACCGCGGCTTCCGTCGGCGTGAAGAGGCCGCTCCTCATCCCGCCCAGGATGATGACCGGCGCCGCGAGGCCCCAGCCGGCCTCCTTGAGGCTGCGCCAGAAGGGCGGGCGCGGCTCGTCGGTGGGCTGCTCGAAGCCGTGGCGCTTCGACAGCCACCACGCGACGAACATGAGCGTCACGCCCGAGAGGATGCCGGGGATCATGCCCGCGGCGAAGAGCGCCGGTACCGACGCCTGCGGCACGAGCAGGCTGTAGACCACGAAGGCGATGGAGGGCGGGATGAGGATGTCCGTGGAGCCCGCGGCGGCGATCACGCCCGCGGTGAACTCCCTGGGGTAGCCCGCCTTCACCATCGAGGGCAGCATCACCGCGCCCACGGCGGCGGAATCGGCCGGCCCCGAGCCCGAGATGCCGCCCAGGATCATGGCGACGAGGATCGCCACCATCGCGAGCCCGCCCTGGCGCCGGCCCACGATGGCCGAGGCGAAGCGCACGATGGTCGCGGCGACGCCGGCGCGCTCGAAGATGAGGCCCGCGATCACGAAGACGGGAATCGCCATGAGCGGGTACTTGGCGATGCCGGTGTAGACGTTGGTGGGCAGCGAGAGCATGCCCAGTCCCGAGGCGGCCACCACCGCCGTGCCCGCGAGGCCCATGGCCACCGCGAGCGGCACGCCCGTGAACATGAGCGCGGCGAAGATGCCGAAGAGGATCCAGTCCATCAACGGTCCTGCTTCAGGCGCAGCAGCAGCCGCAGGACGATGAGGGCCGAGATCGCCGGCAGCCAGATCGTGTACCACCACTGCGGAAACCCCAGCGAGGGCGTGGTCACCTCGAACTTCCAGTCGTCCCACGCCATCTTCGAGCCCAGGACCGCGAGCAGGCCGAACATCGCGAGCGAGCACACGGTCGCCAGGCGCCGCGCCGCGTGCTGCAGGCGGGGCTTGCGGTCGACGAAGAAGGTGATGGCGATGTGGTGGTTCTTCGCGAAAGCGTGCGAGGCGCCCACCAGCGTCATCACCACCATCAGGAAGATGGAGACCTCCTCCGTGAAGGCGAAGGAGATGTCCGTGAAGTAGCGCACGAGGACGTTGGCCATCGTGATGAGGCACAGCAGCCCCATCGACACGGCCATGAGCAGCCGCTCGAACGCGGAGAGCGCCCGCTCCCCGCGGCCCGGTTCGTCGTCGCGCGCCGCCAAGCCGCTAGCGCTTCGCGATGGCCGCCTCGGCCTGCTTCACGAGGGGCTCGCCGATCGTCTTCGACCACTTGTCGTACACCGGGCGCGTGGCCTTCACGAAGGCGTCGCGCTGCGCGGCGTTGAGGCTCGTCACGGTGACGCCGGCGGCCTCGATGCCCTTGAGCACCTCGTTGTCGCTGCCGGCGATGCCCTTCCTCGCCTTCTCGACGTTCTCCTTGCCCGCCTGCAGCGCCGCGGCCTTCACGGCCTCGCGGTCGGCCGGCGTCCAGCTCGCCCACACGTCCTTGTTCACGACGAAGATGAGCGGGTCGGCCACGTAGTGCCACAGCGTGAGGTGCTTCTGGCCGATGGTGGGCAGCTTCGCGGCGACGAACACCGAGAGCGGGTTCTCCTGCCCGTCGACGGCGCCCGAGGAGAGCGCGGCCTGCGTGTCGGCCCAGCTCATCTGCGTGGGGTTGGCGCCCAGGGCGGTGAAGGTCTCGAGGAAGAGCGGCGAGCCGACGAGGCGGAACTTGAGGCCCTTCATGTCCGCCGGCGAGGCGATCGCCTTCTTCGAGTTGGACATCTCGCGGAAGCCGTTCTCGCCCCAGGCGAGCGGCACCACCTCGCGCTTCTCGAGGATCGCGAAGAGCTCCTTGCCCACCGCGCCCTGCGTGAGGGCGTCGATGGCCTTGTAGTCGGGCATGAGGAAGGGCAGGGCGAAGAGGTTCAGCTCCTTCACCTGCGGCGACCAGTTGATGGTCGAGCCGATGGCCAGGTCGATCGTGCCCTGGCGGATGGCGGTGAACTCGCGCGTCTGGTCGCCGCCCACGAGCGAGGTGCCGGGGTAGAGCTTGATGACGATGCGGCCCTGGGTCTTCTCCTTGACCAGTTCCGCCCAGCGCTCGCCGGCCTGCCCCCAGGGGAAGGCGGTGCCGAGCACGGTGGACAGGCGGTATTCGGCCCGGTAGTTCTGGGCGAGGGCCGGCAGGGACGCGGCCATCAAGCAGGCCGCACCGGCGGCCAGCAGCTTGCGACGCAACATGTTCTTCTCCTCGATTCGAGCGTCAAAATCAAAATGGGGTCAGGTGCATTTTCGAACCTGTCCCCTTTCGGAGTGAAATGGGGACAGGTTCGAAAATGCACCTGACCCCATTTACCTCGGCGATTATCGCCGCCGCGCGGGGGGCGGGGCAAATGGCCCGGCTAGCGCGAACGCCAGGCGCCGAGCGAGGAGGCGTGCAGGCCCATGGCGAGATCGCCCGACGGGATGCCGGGGAACACCTCGTGCAGCAGGCCGAAGTCGGTGATGTCGTAGTCGAGCGGGGAGGCGCTGTAGGCATCCGCGCCGGCCGAGGGCGCGTCGCAGCCGCGAAGGGCGCGCCGGTCGCGGCAGAAGGCGTTCACGTCGGCGAGGATGCGCGTGAAGTTCGCCTGCGTGAGGCGCATGCGGGCCGGGCGAAGGCCCGCCCACGGCTGGCCGCCGAAGGAGAGCGAATCCGCCGCCGGCGTGAGGTACGTGCCGGCGCCCAGGGGCGAGGAGACGAAGGGCGTCTGCGTGTCGTGCCCGACGTAGGCCACGTAGGCCTCGCCCGGGGCGTACCGGTTGTCGAAGAGCGCGGCCAGCAGCCCGATCGCCTTGCCGGTGGTGCGGTCCTTGAAGTACGCGAAGAGCGCGGCCTGGCCGATGGGAGGCTGCGTGAGCGTCGCACCGGACGGAATGCGGGTGCGGAAGCTCGGGATCTCCACGCTCGCCTGCAGAACGAATTCCGTGGCGGGCAGGGCGTCGAAGACGGGCTGCGGCGGCGGGTCGTTGAACGAGAACCCGTAGATGGCGTGCGGGCCGCCGCCCACGACGTCGCGCCGCGGGAAGGTGCCCGTGTCGAGGTACGAGCCCGCATCCCTGCAGGCGAGCTGGAACGCGGAACTCGTCGCGGGCGTGGCGTCCGCGGTGCGGGCGCGCTGCCAGGCTGCGCGAGGCTCCGGCACCGTGAGGCCCGTGACCGGCTGCCCGCGCAGCGCCGCGTCGGGCCAGTCCGCCGGGAAGCGGCCGAAATCGAAGGCCGGGGCGCCGGCGATCGCGTCCTCGCCGAGATAGCGCACGACGAGGAAGTAGCCCCGGTTGGGCATGTTGGGGTGCAGCGGAACCGCCGGCTCGACGTTCTGCGTGACGAAGGCCCCGGCCGTGTCCGGGATGCACTCGGGCGCCTGGATCGCGGTGAGCACGGGCGTGCCGGACCCCGGAGGCGGGCCGCCGGTGACGGTGCCCGAGGTGCTGCCGCCGCCACCGCACCCGGCGGCGACGGCGAGGAAGAAGAGGGTAAGGAAGGGGCTCGCGCGGATCACGAACCTTGGGATGCCCTGCGCCTCCCCGAGTTCCGCGTGGCCGCGCGTTTCGCCGCGGGCTGGCCCGCGAGGAGGTCCGCCAGGAGCGCCTCCACGTGCCGCGGCGAGAGGTACTTCGGCACCGGGTAGTTGGTGTCCGCCTCCCAGCAGGCCGCCTTGGCGAGCTCCGGGATGTCCCCGGCCTCGAGCGCCGCGAGCGTGGCCGGGATGCCGACGGCCTTGTTCATCGCCACGACGGAGGCGATGAACTTCCGCGCGAGATCGGCGGACTTGCCGCCTTCCTTCCCGATACCGGCCGCGACGGCGAGCCGCGCGAGGCGCTTCGTGACGGCGGGGGCCATCGCCTCCAGCACCCGCGGCAGCACGATGGCGTTCGCGAGGCCGTGGGGCGTGTGGTACCGGCCGCCCAGCTGGTGCGCGATCGCGTGCACGTAGCCCACGTTGGCGCGCGTGAAGGCGAGGCCGGCGTAGGTGGCGGCGAGGGACATGCGCTCGCGCGCCTCCAGGTTCCTCGGCGAGGCGCAGGCGACGCGCAGGTTCCCGTAGACGAGTCCCACGGCCGCGAGCGCCCAGCGGTCCGTCGTCTCCGTGGCCCACTTGCCCACGAAGGCCTCGACGGCGTGGGTGAGGGCGTCCATGCCGGTCGCGGCGGTCACCTCCTTCGGCAGCCCCGTCATCAGCGCGGGATCGAGCGCGGCCATCGTCGGCACGAGGCGCGTGTCCGCGACGACGAGCTTCTTGCCGTGCGCCGGATCGGACATCACCGCG
>CAZPLW010000210.1:0-7552 GCA_964587315.1 uncultured Lysobacter sp. | reverse complement strand
ATCCCGGCGAGGATGGAACCACCGGCCTCTATCATGACCCCGCCGCCGACCGCGACGACGCGCGGCAGGTTGCGGATGCCCGAAGACGGCTGCCCGGGCGCCGTGAGCTTCACCAGGTCGCCCGTGTTCGTACGGAAGGACACGGCGGTCCACGCCTTGTTCGTCGCGGTATCGGGCGTGTGCGCCCCCGCGAAGCGGTCCCGGACCACGGCCTGCACGAGGCCGGAGCGGTCGACGATCGCCACCGCGACCTGGTATCCATCGGCCCGGCACTTCGCGAGCGCGGCGGTGGCGGCCTTCAGGGCGGATTCGGGCGTGAGCGCCTTCGACGAGAAAGTGGCGGATTCGGCGGCGCCGGCCCCGGTGGCAAAGGTTGCGACGAAGGCGGCGAGAGCGAGGCGGACGGTTGTATTAGTCATGGCTAATGTTCCTCGGCGTAAAAAAGGGCGGGGTAGCTCCCGCCCTGGTTGGAAATCACTTGTTGACCGGCGAGTCCGGCGACATGAGCAGCGCCACGACGTGGCGGATCTGGTCCTGCGTAAGGATCCCCGCGTGGCCGAAGCGCGGCATGCTCGAGCACGCCGAGAAGGCCTGCGAGTTGTAGACCTTGCCCCAGGCGTAACGTTGGATCTGCTCGCCGAAGCCGCGGACCTTCGCGAAGTGGTAGAGGCTCGGGCCGATCGTGCCGTAGGAGACTTCCTCCTTCGTGAGCTGGTGGCAGGCGTAGCAGTTGCCGCCGGCGGGCTGCGCCGGATCGTCGCTGTACTGCTTGCCGACGCCGGACTGGGCGATGCGCTCGCCCTGCTTCCAGTCGCCGAGCAGCTTGCCGTCGGCAGGGTACTTGATCAGGGCCTGCTGGGACTTCTCGAGCGACTGCGCCAACTCCCTCGGCATGACCTTCTCGCCGACGTACTCGCTGCACAGGCGCTGCATCTCGTCCTGGTCGATGCGCTCGAGCTTCGCCTGGCCGTTCTCCTTGAACGAGGCCTTCATCATCGCGATGGCCTGGGCGCGCGTCTCCTCGTGGCTGGGCGTCGAAGCGCAACCGGCGAGCGCGAGGATGGCGGCGGGGACGGCGATCATCTTCATCGTCTTCATGGTCGTCTCCCGTTCAGCGCTTGATCGAAGGAGCATCGAACGTGCCGCCGTTCGAGTTCTTCGCGAGGAACATCGTGAGCGCGATCGAGGCCGGCGAGACGAACTCCAGCTCCGGGAAGCGCTGCTGCCGGAAGCAATCGAGCAGGCGCCACTGGAACGAGCGCACTTCCCCCTGCGAGACGCGGTAGGCCGGCCACGCCGTGTAGGCCTTCTTCGCGTCGCGCGGATTGAGCAGGTTCGGCAGGTCCTGAAGCCGGATGCGCTGGTTGTTGACGCCGTGGCAGGTCGCGCACGAGAAATCGTAGGGTCCGCCGCGGTGGAAGAAGATCTGCCTGCCCAGGTCGTAGGCCTCGACTTCCTTCGGGTGCGTGCCGGCCACCTGCATCGGCAGGCCTCTGGATTCCGAGGTGATGAAGGCGACGAGCGCGTCCATGGCCACCTTCTTGCCCGGACCGCCGTAGGGGTCCTTCTTCGCCTGCTGGGGCGTGAAGCCCTGCAGCGTAACCATGCAGGTGACGAGGCGGGACTCGAGGTCCTCGACCTTGTCGGTGTCGGCGAAATACTTCGGCAGCACCGTGTAGGCCCCGCGCACGACGCCCGGCCCCATGCCGAGGTCGCACTGCTCGAGCGAGGCGTTCTTCGGTCCCCGCTTCTCCTTCCAGATGGCATCGCCCCGGGCCTCCCAGAGCTCCGCGGGGTTCCCGTCACCGAGCGCTGCCCGGTACCGCTCGATCTCCTCGATCGCGCTGCGCTGCTGAGCGATCGCGCCCGTGGCCGCGAACGCCGCCACGGCGATGACGGCGCGAGCCGCCCGGTTCCAATTCGTTCTCACTCGTTCTCCTCCGATCTTCTTCTTGGTGGGTGCGCTCGGCTACGGCTAGGGCTTCAGGTACACGTAACCTTCCATCGCCTGGAGCCGCCCGATCTCGGCGACGCCGGACGGGACGATCTTCGCTTGGGAAATGACCTTCTTCGGGTCGATGTTCCGCGTGACGAGCGTGTTGTTGCAGACCCGGAATTCCACGCCCTGGGCCTGGAGCGTGTCGACCGTGACCTCGAACGGATTGCCGTTGCGGTCCTTGGCGCCCTCGAGCAGGAAGTCGATGCCCGGGCCGTGGGTCACCACGATGATCTTGGCCTTCGGCTCCGCGTCGAGGTGGTTGCGGATGTTGCGCAGGGCCGGCACCGCCTTGTCGATGCCTTCGTTCACGTGATAGACGACCTTGCTCGTGGCCGCCCCTTTCGGCGCCTCGACCTTGGTCACGTTGGCGGTGACGCATCCACCCGCCAGCGCGAGCATCGACACCACGACCGCCTTCCCCAGGACATTCCTCATCGGCCTGCCTCCCCTGTCGCTTCGAATCGTCGTCGGGGCGGGCTCATGCCCGCCCTCGCCCTACGAGATGGTCGCTTCGTCGGTCCGCTTGTCGCCCTTGTTGTCGACCCACGTGACGCTCACCTTCTCGCCGGGCTTGCCGCCGCCGAACTTGAAGGAGAGGAACGGATTCTTCGAGACCGCCGGGCCCCACTCGGCCGAGAGCACGACCTTGCCGTTGTGCGTGGCGGTCACGGTCTGGATGAAATGCGCGGGAATGGGCGCGCCCTTCGCGTCCTTGCGCTGGCCCGTCTCCATCTCGTGGCTCATCAGGATCTTCACTTCCACCTTGTCGCCGGACATCGCCGCCCGGATCTTCATCGGATCTGCCATGGTTCTCTCCTGGTTTCAGCCGCCGCAGCCGCCGAGGGTGACCTTCACTTCCTTGGACGCGAAGTAGAACTTCCCGTCGGCCTTCACGAGCGCGATGACGTTCGAGGTCTGTCCCATCTTCACGCGCGTGGTGACGCCTGCTTCCGTGCCGTCGGGGATCGCGAAGCTCGCGGCGAGCGCGTTCGGGTTCTTCTCGACCAGCAGCGCGATCGATTCGGTCTTCGCGAGCTTGCTCGAGATCGTGAACGGCACGACCGCGCCGTTCTCCGCGATGTCGGGCGAATTGATCACGATGTCCTTGCTCTCGACCGGGGCGCTGCCGCCCATCGCCTTCACCGTGTCGGCGACGCTCTTGGTCTCGAAGGCCGCCTTGTTCCAGGCCTGCGCCCAGGCGCTGCCCGTCCTGAAGAGGCCGGCGGAGACCGCGAGCCCCATGACTGCGGTGCCCTTGAGCACCTGCCTGCGCTTTCCGTTCATCATTCGCTCCTTGTGGGGGTATCGGTTGCTGCCGTGTTGCCGTTTCGCCTCGCGCCGGGCCGAACTGCCGCGCGCCAATCCAACAGTTTACCTGCGAGCCGAGGCGCCTTTGCCCCGCTCGAAGTGGGGTTATCGGGCGCCGTCGAGGATCCAGCGCACGAGGCCGCCGGTCTCCTCGTCCGAGAGCGCCGGGTGCGGCGGCATCGGGATCGTTCCCCAGGTGCCCGTGCCTCCGGCCTTCACCTTGGCGACCAGCCGGGCTTCGATCCCCGCCTCGCCCTTGTACTTGGCCGCGATCTCCTGGTAGCCGGGGCCGACCACCCGCTTGTCGACGGCGTGGCAGGCCATGCAGCCCTTGGACTGCGCGAGCCCGAGCGCCGGGCTCACCGCCGCCACGGTCGCCGGCGCCGACTGGCCGCCCGAGGTATCGATGCCGCGCGCGGGACCCACCGGGCGGTTCTGGTCCCGCAGGTTTCCGTGGGCGCCGATGGCGTGCTCCGGAAGCGCCGATGCGACCGTCGCCGAGACGGGGCAATCCTTCATGCAGGCGACGTTGCGGACATCGGGCTTTCCCTTCACGTCCCACAAGCCGTGCTCGCGCTGCATGCCGTTGCGATTCGGGAGGCGCTTCTGAACCTCCGCGATGTTCTCGTTCGACAGGACGAAGTCGGCCGCCACGATGTCTCCCAGGTTGAGGAGGTAGGCGAGCACGGCGTACACCTCGTCCGGCGAGAGCGACTTCGGCGCGTTCCACGGCATGGCGCGGCGGATGTAATCCCACAGCGTCGAGACCGTGGATACCTTCATGAGGGTCGTGCGCGCGACGTCGCCCGTCACGAGCGTCTTCACGCGGCCCGCCTGGATGTCCTCTTTCCGCGTGCCGCCCACGAGCGGCGCGAAGACCTCGTTGGATTCGCCGAAGGAACCGTGGCACGGCGTGCACTTGGCTTCCCACAGCTGCTCGCCCCGGGCGACGCTGCCGGAGCCTTTCGGCAGGCCCTTGAAGTCCGGACGGACGTCGATGTCCCAGGCCGCGATCTCCGCCGGCGTAGCGGCGCGCCCGATGCCGGGAAAGGCGGCCTGCGCGGCGAGCGGCAGCGCGAGCGCGAGGGCCGCCACCGCGAGGCCACTAGTACACCTGGACATTGCCCACCTCGCCGCTTGCCGCCACCTTCCACGACTGGATGGCGTTGTTGTGGTAGATCGACCGCGTCCCGCGCACGGCGCGCAGCTGGTCTATCCTCGGTTGCACGTAGCCGGTGTCGTCGATGGCCCGCGACTGGAGGACCGCCGGGCTGCCGTCCCACACCCAGTCGATGTTGAATCGCGCGAGGCACTTGGACAGCACGGGGCCCTCCAGGCGCGCGGTGCGCCAGTTCCGGCCACCGTCGACGGACACGTCCACCCGCTTCACCTTGCCGCGTCCGGACCAGGCGAGGCCGGTCACGTTGTAGAAACCCTTGTCGAGGAGCGTCTGGCCGCCGGAAGGCGACGTGATGACGGACTTGCACTCCTGGATGGAGGAATACTGGCGATGGCGCCCGTCGGGCATGAGGTCCACGTAGTGGATCGTCTCGTCCTTGGTGGCCCATTCCTGGTCGCCCACCTCGATGCGCCGCAGGTACTTCACCCAGGAGACGCCTTGCAGGCCGGGCGCCACGAGTCGCAGCGGATAGCCGTTCTCGGGCCGGAGCATCTCGCCATTCATGGCGTAGGCCACCATCACGTCGTCGAGGGCGCGGTCCATCGGGATCGTGCGCGTCATCGAGGAGCCGTCGGCGCCCTCGGCCAGCACGAACTTCCCGTTCTTGCGGTCGAAGCCGCAATCGTCGAGCAGCGTCGAGAGCCGAACGCCCGTGTACTCGCAGCAGGAGAGCATGCCGTGGGAGTACTGCACGGTCGGCACCGCGACATTTCCCCACTCCATGCCGGTGTTGGCGCCGCATTCGATGAAATGCATGCGCGAGACCGACGGCAGGCGCATCAGGTCGTCCATCGTGTAGACGCGGGCGTTCCTGACGAGGCCCATCACCATGAGGCGGTGACGGGCGGGATCGATGTCCCACCATCCCTGGTGGTGGCGCTCGAAATGCAGGCCGCTCGGCGTGATGATGCCGAACATGCCCTGCAACGGCGCAAAGGAGACCGAGGAGGCGGACACGCGCGTGAGGCCGGGACTTTCGCGTCGCTGCAGGCCCTTCTCGAACCGGGAGGGCTGGCCGTAGGCCCGGGCCGCGACCGGCTGGCCGAGGCCCTTGGAGTGCTCGGGCAGTTCGAGGATCTCGGATTCCCCCGGAAAGGATCCCTGGGCGCGGGCCGCCGCGGCCATCGCGCCGCCTGCGGCGGCCAGGGCACCCTTGAGGAAGCCGCGCCTGCCCCGCCGAACGGCATCGACCTGCGAGGGATCGAGAAACCCTTCGGGGGCGGGCAGGATCCGGCCGGGAGCCGGCCTCGGGCGTGGCATGGTGGAAGTCCTCCGGGAGGCCCGGTTCGCCGGGCGCTGACTGTGGACGGGATACTGCCGGGAGCTTGTATATTAGTCAAGTCTAATATTAGCGCCCGCCACTATTGGGGTAGGATGCGCCCATGGCACGGACCCGGACCCCTCCCGCGCAGGACGACATCTTCGAGCTGATCGGCCGCGGGGAGAACCTGCGCGAGGCGAGCGCCGCCATGCAGGCGATGGCGCATCCGCTGCGCCTGAAGATCCTCTGCCTGGTCGGCCAGAACGAACTCATGGTGCAGGAGATCGTCGAGGCGGTCGGCACCTCCCAGAGCAACATCTCGCAGCACCTGGCGGTGATGCGGGAGCGGGGCCTTCTCGCCTCGCGCAAGGAAGCCAACAAGGTCTTCTACCGGATCGACGATCCGCGCATCATCCGCATGATCGCGATGATGCGCGAGGTGTTCTGCACCCTCTAGGGCGCCGGCTTCGGCTCCCAGCGCGCCGCGGCCTCGTCGTCGCTCGATCGCGCCTCCACCCAGCGCGCGCCCCCGGGCGTCTCCTCCTTCTTCCAGAAGGGTGCGCGGGTCTTGAGGTAATCCATCACGAACTCGCAGGCGGCGAAGGCCTCGCCGCGGTGCGCGCTCGAGACCGCCACGAGCACGATGGCATCGCCGGGCTCGAGCGGGCCCACGCGGTGCACGACGCGAAGGTCGATGAGATCCCAGCGCTTCAGGGCCTCCTCGCAGATCTCCTCGAGCGCCCGCTCCGTCATCCCCGGATAGTGCTCCAGCGTCATGCGGCTCACGTTCGCGCCGTCGTTGAGATCGCGCACGCACCCGACGAACGTCGCCACGGCACCCACGTCGCGCCGGCCCTCGGTGAGCGCGGCGATCTCTCGCCCGGCATCGAACGGTCCGGCCTGGACGCGCGCGCGGGGCACCGCGCTAGCCTCCGGTGACCGGCGGGAAGAAGGCGATCTCGTCGCCCTCGGCCACCGGCGAGTCGAGCGCGCCCATGCGCTGGTTCACCGAGATGCGCCAGCCGCGGCCGGCCCCGAACGCCTCGTCCCAGGCGCCGCCTCGGCGGCGCAGTTCGGCCACGATGCCCGCGACATTTCCCGTCGTGTCGGGCATCTCCACTCTCTCCATGGGGCATTCGAGGCGCTCGCGAAGGCTGGCGAAATACAGGAGGGTCAGTTTCATGCCGGTGTCCTCGCGAAATCGACCACGAAGCGCGCGAGCGCGTCCGGGTCGTCCAGGGGAAGCTGGGGAAGGCGCGTCTCGAGCGGCTCATCGGTCGCGATCGCGATGACGTGGGAATCGCCCGGGAACAGCAGGGGTTGCCCGCCCGCCTTCCGGTGCACCTCGATGCGCGGGATGGGATCGTGCTTGTAGCCCTCGACCAGCACCAGGTCGCAGGGCGACAGGTGGCCAAGCTGTTCCGCGAGACCCGGCTCCGGCTCGCCGCGCAGCTCGTGCATCAGCGCCCAGCGCGTCGACGAGCTCACGAGCACCTGCGCGCAGCCGGCCTCCCGGTGCCGCCACGAGTCCTTGCCCGGACGGTCGATGTCGAACTCGTGATGGGCGTGCTTCACCAGGCTCACGCGCAGGCCCGCGCTCACCAGGCGAGGCACGAGCTTCTCGATGAGGGTCGTCTTGCCGCTGCCGCTGTAGCCGGCGATGCCGAGGACTTTCATGCGTGATTCGGGGGAAATGCGAGCGCCAATGATAGCCCAGGACCCGAGGGGGCCTAATCGGGCTTGGGGACCACCGTGAGCGCGGGCGCCCCCGGCTCCGGCGGCGCGACCAGCGCCCCGGGCAGTT
>CAZPLW010000209.1:0-7559 GCA_964587315.1 uncultured Lysobacter sp. | reverse complement strand
TTGTAGGGGGCTGGGACGCCCGGGGCCGCCTCGCGCGCTGGGGCCGTGCGGGCCGGCCGGCGCAGCGGGTGGAAGGCGTAGACCGCGGGGAACACGCCGCAGATCGCGAACGCGATGTCGCCCGGCACGCGCGGCCACACGAGCGTTTCCATCAGCGGCGAGTGGATCGTCTCGGGCGAGCGCGCCGCGGCGAGGCCCTGCGTGATGCTCACGTAGGCCTGGTAGATGCCGGCGGGCAGGAGCGACATGAACACCATCCCCGCGAGGCCGGCGTTCAGGCCCCAGAAGGCGGGCGCCAGGAAGCGGTCCGCGTGCAGCGCGCGGTCGAAGAGCCCGCGCAGGCAGAAGAGCATGAGGCCGATGCCGAGCATGCCGTACACGCCGAAGAGCGCGGCGTGGCCGTGGGCCGGCGTGAGGTTGAGGCCCTGCACGTAGTAGAGCGAGGCGGGCGGGTTGATGGCGAAGCCCAGGAGGCCCGCGCCGACCAGGTTCCAGAAGCCCACCGCGACGAAGCACAGGATCGGCCACTTGTAGGCCTCGACCCAGGGCGCGGCCTTCGAGCGCTGGTACGTGTTGAAGCCCTCGAGCCCGATGAGCGTGAGCGGCACCACCTCGAGCGCGGAGAAGACGGCGCCCACGGCGATGACGGAGGTCGGCGTGCCGGTCCAGTAGAGGTGGTGCAGCGTCCCCAGGATGCCGCCGAACAGGAAGACGATGGTCTCGAGCACGATGGCCTTGTTGGCCGTCGAGGCGCGGATGAGGCCCAGGCGCGTGAAGATGAGCGCCACCACGGCCGTCGCGAACACCTCGAAGAAGCCTTCCACCCAGAGGTGCACCAGCCACCACCTCCAGTACTCGACCATCGCGTAGTGCGTGCGCTGGCCCCAGGTGAGGGAGGCGGAGTAGAAGAGCCCGATGCACGCGGCCGACAGGAACACCATCGCGATGAGGCCGCGGGTCTCGGAGGGGCGCTTCAGGGCGGGCCAGAGGGCGCGGCCCATGAGGAAGAGCCAGAAGAGCAGGCCCACGAAGAGCAGGAGCTGCCACACGCGGCCCATGCTCGTGAACTCGAGGCCCTGGTTGCCCACCCAGAAGGTGAACTCGAAGCCCTGGCGCTGCAGCGTGCCGAGCCAGCTGGTGGCGGTTGAGCCGAGCACGATGAGCAGCAGCGCGTAGAAGAGCGCGTGCACGCCGAGCGACTGGAACTTCGGCTCGTGGCCCGAGAGCAGCGGCGCGATGTACAGGCCCGTCGCGAGCCACGCGGTGGCGATCCAGAAGATGCCGAACTGCGTGTGGATGGTGCGGCTCACCGTGTAGGGGAGGATCTCGCCGAGCGGCAGGCCGAAGAAGGCCTGGCCCTCGACGGCGTAGTGCGCGGTGATGGCGCCCATGCCGATCTGCACCAGGATGAGGCCGATCACGACGAAGAAGTACTTGCGCACGGCCTTCATGGAGGCGGTGGGCGCGAGGTTGAGCAGCGGGTCCTTCGGCGGCGCGGCCGGGTCGGCGGGCTCGTGGTTGAGGGAGTGGTACCAGAGCATGGCCGCGATGCCGGCGATGAGCAGGACGATGCTCACGATGGTCCAGATGGAGGCCGTCGCGGGCAGCTCGTTGCCGACGATGGGCTCGTGCGGCCAGTTGCTGGTGTACGACAGGCCCTTCTCGCCGGGGCGGTCGGTCGCCGTCGACCAGGCGGACCAGAAGAAGAAGCCCGTGAGCGCGAGGCGGTCCTCGGCGCGGGGGAGCGCGTCGGGCATCATCGCGTACTGCTCGCGCAGCTTGTCGAGCGCGGCGTCCCGGCCGAAGAGCCCCGCGTAGTGCGCGGCGGTCGTGGCGATGGCCTTGGCGCGCTCCTCGCCGATCGTCACGGTGTCCGTGGCGGCGTCGTAGGTGTTGGTGCGCATCTCGGTCTTCACGAGCGCGTCCACCGAGGCCTGCTGGTGGGCCGCGAGCGTCGCGAACTCGCCCTGGTACAGGCGCCGGGCGACGAGCTCGCGCAGGGCGAGCGCCTCGCGGTGCAGCCAGTCGGCGGACCAGTCGGGCGCGACGTAGCTGCCGTGGCCCCAGACGGTGCCCAGCTGCTGGCCGCCGGCGGCGAGCCACGCGCGCTGGCCGTCCTGCACCTGCGCCTTCGTGTAGAGGATCGTGCCGTCGGCGGATTTCACGTTCGCGATGGGCGGGGCGGCGAGGTAGATCTCGCGGCCGAGGTATCCCAGGGCGGCAAACGACAGGACGAAGACGACGGCGAGCCATTGCCAGAGCTTGCGGGTCGGAGACATGGCGGTAATTCCTTTCCCCCGGAGGGCGGGTTGGAAGCTGAATTCGAAATGCACCTTTATAAGATGCACACGATATGCAGCTTTTGAGGCGGCCAGTTGATCCGCGTCAAATTCCGGGGGGGTGGAAAAGAAAGGCCCGCCGTTTCGGGCGGGCCTCGAGGAGGGGGTGGAGTCCCCGGCGGCGGTATCTCCGCCGTCCGGTTACCCCGGTGACGGTCCCTGGGGGGTGGCCGTCACGCAAACCATTGTGCCGCGATCGCGTGACCGGAACATGACGAAAAAGCCGCGAAAGGCGTGCCTTTTTCTCGCGGAACCGGGCTACTTGTACTTGATCGTGCAGCCGTAGGGGGTGGTGGACGGCGTCGAGACGGGCTTGCCGGCCTTCATCTCGTCGAGCGCGACCGCCACGTAGTTCTTCGCGCCCTTCACGTCCGCGGGGTTCGCCGAGCGGTTGTCGTCGATGGCGCCGTTGTAGACCACCTTGCCGGCACCGTCGATGACGTACATGTGCGGCGTGGTCTTCGCCCCGTAGGCGAGCCCGACCTTGCCCGGCTCGTCCATCAGGTACTTCGCCGGCGCGGCGCCGAAGTCGGTGAGCGTCTTCGTGAGCGCGTCGGGCTTCATGTAGTCCTGGTGCCCGGCGTTCGTGGAATTGACCGCCAGCCACACGACGTCGGACCCGTACTTCTTCTGCAGGGCCTGCATGTTGCCGCTCTTGTAGTGCTTCTGCACGAAGGGGCAGCCGAAGTTGTGCCACTCGAGCACGACCGTCCTGCCCTTGAAGTCGGCCAGGTTCACGGGCTTGCCCGCCAGGTCGGTGAGCGTGAAGTCGGGCGCGGGCTGGCCGGGGGCGGCGCTGGCGAAGGCGTTCGAGGCGAGGGCGGCGATGACGGCGGCCGCGCAGGCGAGACGGGCGGTCTTCATGGGAGTCTTCCTCAGGGTGATTTCGGGGCGGGGATGGCGGCCTGCTTCGTCGCGGGCAGCCGGGACAATTCATCGACGAGGGTCGAGACGGTGAGTACTTCCGGCAGCAGCTTCGGCTGCGGCGCGCCCGGGGCATAGAACGCGTACACGGGCAGCGCATTGCGGCCCAGCTCGGCCAGCGCGGCGGTGATGCGCGGGTCGTGGTTGGTCCAATCGGCCTTGAGCGCCACCACGCCGCGATCGGCGAATGCCTTCACCACCTCGTCGCGGCCCAGCGCGACCCGCTTGTTCACCTGGCAGGTCACGCACCAGGCGGCGGTGAAGTCGACGAAGACGGGCGTGCCGGCCGCGCGCAGTTCCGCGAGCTTCTCCGGCGACCACGCCTGCCAGGCGATCTCGCCCGCCTTGGGGACCGCCGCCTGCGCGGTGCCCGGCGCCGCGGTGCCCGTGGGCCACGCGAGCCACAGGCCCGTGGCGGCGAACACGGCCGCGAAGACGAAGCGCAGGAGGCTCTCCGATCGCGCCCAGCGCCCGTAGATCCACGCGCCGAAACCGAGCAGCAGCAGGCCCGCGAGCAGCATCATCACGGCGTCGTTGCCCGCCTGCGCGCCCAGCACCCACGCGAGCCACACGACGGTCGCGAAGAGCGGGAAGGCCATCACCTGCTTGAAGGTCTCCATCCACACGCCGGGCTTGGGCAAGCGCTTGAGCGCGGCGGGAAAGAGCGAGAGCGCGAGCACCGGCGCCGCCATGCCCGCGCCCAGCATCGCGAAGACGGCGAGCGACGCGGCGGCCGGCTGCGCGAGCGTGAAGCCCACGGCCGCGCCCATGAAGGGGGCCGTGCAGGGCGTCGCGACGACGGTGGCGAGCACGCCCGCGAGGAAGGCATCCGCGTACCGCCCCTGCGCGGAGACGTTGGAGGTCATCGACTGCGCGAAGCCGCCCCACTCGAAGACGCCGAAGAGGTTGAGCGCCATGAGGAAGAAGAGCGCGGCGAGCACGGTCACGAACGCGGGCGACTGCATCTGGAAGCCCCAGCCGAGCTGCGCGCCGCCCGCGCGAAGGGCGAGGAGGATCCCCGCCAGCACGAGGAAGGACACCAGCACGCCCACCGAGAACACGACACCCTGCATCCACAGGGCCCGCGCGTCGCCGTGCGCGTGCCGCACGAAGCCCATCACCTTGATGCCGAGCACCGGGAACACGCAGGGCATCAGGTTGAGGAGGATGCCGCCCAGGAACGCGAACGCGAGGGCGAGGGCGAGACTGCCTTCGACGCCGGTGGCGGCCGGCGCATCGGGCACCGGCAACGCGGCGGCGGGAGCGGGCAGCGAGGCGACGAGGGGCGCGGCGATCTCCACCGCGCGCCGGCCCGCGAGGCCCGGCCACGAGCCTTCGGTGACGAGCACGCCCCCCACGCTCGTCATGTCCTTGAGCTCGGGCTGCGCGAGCCTCACCGCGAGGCGGAAGCCGCCGCCGTCGCGCGTGAGCGACTGCGGCGCCGCGGGCTCGATGAAGCTCTCGCGCTCGGGGAAGAAGAACGCCCTGGCCGGGGCCACGGTGCCCTCGGGCGGAACGAAGCGCACCGTGAGCTGGCCGCCGGCCATCGTCGACTCGGCCTTCCAGCCCTCGAGCTTCGCGGGCAGGGTGGCGCGGGCCTTGGCGAAGCGGGCGGTCTCGCCGGACTTGGGTGCCGGATCGCCCTCGGCCACCGCGAAGTCGAGCTTGAGCGTCGCCTTCTCGGGAATGCAGACGTCGTTGCAGACGAGCCAGTCGGCGTCGCCGACGATCGTCACGGGGCCGGGCTTCGCGTTCGCGGGCGGGGTCAGCTCCGCGAGCAGCATCGTCTCGCCGCTGTAGCCGTAGTTCACCAGCGGGCCGAAGGGCAGGCGATCCGGGTGCGGCCAATGGAACGCGCTGGCCGTCCACCCTTCGGGGAGCGTCCACTTGATCCGCGTGGGCAGGCCCGAGTCGCCGGGATTCTTCCAGTAGGTGTGCCAGTGCTCGTCGTGCTTGAGGCGCAGGCCCACGGTGGCGGGCTTGCCAGCGACGGCCGCGGGCTTCTCCGCATGCAGTTCCGCCTCGACGCGCTCGGTCCTCACCGGCGCGGCTTGGGCGGCGAATGCGAGGCAGGCGAGGGTGGCGCCGGCGAGGCGCGGGAGGAGTCGCATGGGGGACATGCCGTAGAATTCGGGAAAGCCACCTCGTAGAGCGGCCCGCGGCGTCGAAAGTTCCGCCCCGTCCGTCCCTCCCATGCCCCCCCTCAGCCTTCCATCGGTCTTTGCAATCATGGCGCGCCCATTCTACCGGGCGGCCCCGGGGAGGCCTTCGTGGCGGTCCTGAGAAGGCTCCCCGGCACGGCCGCCGCCGCGCCTGCCGTGCCCCGCGCCGTGGAAGGCGACGTCCACTTCTACGCCACGTGCCCGCGCGGCCTCGCGGCGGCCCTCGCCGAGGAGCTCACGGCCCTGGGGGCGCGCAACGCCCACGCGGACGAGGCCGGCGTCTCCTTCGAGGGGCCCTTCGAGGTCGCCTACGCCGCCAACCTCGAGTCGCGCCTCGCCACGCGCATCCTCTGGCGGATGGCGCGGTTCGACTACCGCAACGAGAACGACATCTACGAGGGCGCGAAGCGCATCCGCTGGCACGCGCACTTCGGCGTGGATCGCACCTTCAAGGTCGAGACCAACGGCGTGAAGGCGCCGGTGAGGAGCCTCGACTTCATCACGCTCAAGGTGAAGGACGCCGTGGCCGACGTGTTCCGCGAGGCGCTGGGCAAGCGGCCGGACGTCTCCTCGCGCGAGCCGGACGTGCGCGTGCACTGCTTCCTCGACGCCAAGTGGTGCACGCTCTACCTCGACACGAGCGGCGAGCCCCTCTTCAAGCGCGGGCGGCGCGAGCAGGTGGGCGAGGCGCCGCTCAAGAAGAACCTGGCTGCGGGGCTGCTCAGGCTCGCGGGGTGGACGCCGGACCAGCCCCTGCTCGACCCGATGTGCGGCTCGGGCACGATCCTCGTGGAGGCCGCGGAGATGGCGCTGAAGCTCGCGCCCGGCCGCGACCGCCCCTTCGGCTTCGAGAACCTCACGCGCTTCGACGCGGCCAAGTGGGCCGAGGTCAAGGCCGCGGGCCTTTCGCGCGCCGAGCCCGTCGCGCCCAAGCCGATCTACGGCTCCGACCTCTACGGCCGCTCCGTCGACGGCGCGCGCGCCAACCTGCGCGACATGGGCCTGGAGGGCGTCGTCTCGCTCAAGCAGGTGAACCTGCTCGAGATCTCCGCGCCGGCGGAGTCGGGCTTCATCGTGACGAACCCGCCCTACGGCGTGCGCCTGGGCGAGAAGGAAACGCTCGCGAAGTTCTATCCGGAGCTGGGGCACCTGCTCAAGCAGAAGTTCGCCGGGTGGAACGCGTACATCCTCTCGGGCGACACGGACCTGCCGAAGCTCATCCGCCTCTCGGCCACGAAGCGCACGCCGCTCTACAACGGCGCGATCGAGTGCCGGCTCTACGAGTACCGCATGGTGGCGGGCGCCAACCGGCGCCCATGACGGTCGCGACGGTTCTCAAGCTCCTGCTGGTGCCGCTCGCGGTGTGGCTCGCGAGCCTGGCGGCGCGCCGGTGGGGCCACTCGGTCTCGGGCTACCTGGGCGGCTTCCCGCTCATCGGCGGGCCCATCACGCTCTTCCTCGCGATCGACCTGGGGCCCGAGTTCGCGGCGCGCTCGGCGCTCGTCACGCTGGCCGTGGTCGCCGCGCAGGCCGCGCATCTCATGACGTTCTCCCGGGCCGCGCGCGCGTGGGGCCCGGTGCCGGGGCTGCTGTGCGGCTGGTCGGCCTTCGCGCTCGTGGCGGCGGTCGTGTCGGGGCTGCCGCTCGGACCCCTCGTGGCCGTCGCCCTCGCCGCCGGTGGCCTCGCCCTCGCGTGGCGCGTGTTGCCGCGCGCCACGGGCGCGGTGGCATTGCCGGCCATTCCGCCCATCGAGCTGTGGCTGCGCCTGGCGGCGGCCCTCGCGCTCGCGGCCGCGATCCTGCTCGGTGCGTCCGCCCTTGGGCCTACGCTGAGCGGCGTCCTGCTGTCGATGCCGATCACCGGCTCGATCATGCCGCCCTTCACGCTGCACCTGTATGGCGCGGATGCGCTCGCGCGATTGCTGCGCGGCTTCGTGACGGGGCTTGCGGGCTTCTCCGCCTTCTTCGCGGTGGTCGCCGTCGCGCTCGCGCCGCTCGGCATCGCGGCCGCTTTCGTGCTGGCGACCCCCGCGGCCCTGATCGCCGGCCCGCTCCCGTCACGCCCGGCGGGCCGTTCCGGCCGAAGCTGATTTACCTCCAGAAGACGGGGGGACCGCGGCAGCGCCTTGAGAGA
>CAZPLW010000208.1:0-7693 GCA_964587315.1 uncultured Lysobacter sp. | reverse complement strand
AGCGCGCGCCGATGCCGCGCGGCGGGAAGTTCACCACGCGCGTGAACGCCGTGTCGTCGTCCGTGTTCGCGGCGAGCCGCAGGTAGGCGAGGGCGTGCTTCACCTCCTGCCGCTCGAAGAAGCGCAGGCCGCCGTACACCTTGTAGGCGATGCCCGCGCGGAAGAGGTGGTGCTCGAGGATGCGCGACTGCGCGTTGGAGCGGTAGAGCAGGGCCATGTGGCTCAGGTCGATGCCCTCGCGGTGCAACTGCTTCACCTCGTCCACCACGAAGCGGGCCTCTTCCTCGTCGTTGGCCGCCGCGAAGACGCGAAGGGGCTCGCCCTTGCCCTCGGCCGTCCAGAGGTTCTTGCCCAGGCGCGCGCGGTTGCGGCTGATGACGGCGTTGGCCGCCTCGAGGATCGTGCCCTGCGAGCGGTAGTTCTGCTCGAGCTTCACCACCTCGCGCACGCCGAAGTCGCGCAGGAACTCGTTCATGTTGCCGACGTCGGCGCCCCGGAACCGGTAGATGGACTGGTCGTCGTCCCCCACGGCGAACACGCAGCCGTTGGTGCCCGCCAGCATGCGGATCCACTTGTACTGCAGCTTGTTCGTGTCCTGGAACTCGTCGACCAGGATGTACTTGAACCGCTCCTGGTAGTGCGTGAGGAGGTCCAGGTTGCGTGCGAGCAGCTCGAAGGTGCGAAGCAGCAGTTCCGCGAAATCCACCACGCCCTCGCGGTTGCACTGGGCGTCGTAGTCCGCGTAGAAGGCGACCATGCGCCGCGTGAAGTCGTCGCCCGCCTCGACCGCGTTGGCGCGAAGGCCCGACTCCTTGCAGTGGTTGATGAACTGCTGGAGCTGGCGGGGCGCGAACTTCTCGTCGTCGAGGTTCTGCGCCTTGGCCAGGCGCTTCACCAGGGACAGCTGGTCGCCCGAGTCGAGGATCTGGAAGAGCTGCGGCAGCCCCGCGTCGCGGAAATGCGCGCGCAGGAGCCGGTTGCACAGCCCGTGGAAGGTGCCCACCCACATGCCGCGCGTGTTGATGGGCAGCATGGCCGACAGCCGCGTGAGCATCTCGCGCGCGGCCTTGTTCGTGAAGGTGACGGCGAGGATGCCCGCGGGGCTCGCCTCGCGCGACTGGATGAGATGCGCGATGCGCGTGGTGAGCACGCGCGTCTTGCCGCTGCCGGCGCCCGCGAGGATCAGGGCGGATTCGCGGGGCAGGGTGACGGCGCGCAGCTGTTCGGGGTTGAGGCCGGCGAGGAGTTCGGGCATGGGGAGGCGAAACGCGGGGAAGCCGCGATTTTCTCACGCCGCGAGCCGCGGTTTCAGGCCGTGCCCTGCTTTCTTTTCGCGAGCGCGCGAAGCTGCCCCACCAGGTCGTCGGGCAGGGGGATGCCGTCCGATCGGAAGGCCGCCATGCGCGCGAGCTCGATCTCGCCGGGCACGACGACCGGCGCGGCCGGGTCCGCCGGGGGCGAAGCGTGCAGGATGGCGCGGAAGTCCTCCATCCGCCCGCGCAGCCACTGGGCCGCGCCCAGCTTCGTCGTGTCGAGCGCGACGAAGAAGTGGCCGAGGTCCTGGGGCTTCTCCGGGTCCGCGGACCACGAGCTCACGTGCGTGAGGTAGGCCGCGCCCGAGAGCAGGCCCGCGAAGAGGTCCACCACGAGCGCGAGGCCGTAACCCTTGTGGCCGCCCAGGGGCTGCAGGAACCCGTCGAGCGCCGCCTTCGCGTCCGTCGTGGGCCGCCCCGACGAATCCGTCGCCCAGGTCGCGGGAATCGGCTCGCCCTTCGCCGCGGCGCCGCGGATCTTGGCTCGCGCCGCCACGCTCATCGCCATGTCGAGCAGGAAGGGCGGCCCGCCGGGTTGCGGCACGCCGAAGCCCAGCGGGTTGTTGCCCAGGCGCGCGCCGCCGCCGCCCCAGGGCGCGATGGTCGTGGTGGCGTTGCTGCCGATCATCGTCGCGAAGCCGTGCTCCGCGGCGAGGTAGCCGTACGGCGAGATGGGGCCGAAGTGGTTGCTGGCCCGCGCGAAGGCCACGCCGACGCCGCATTCGCGCGCGAGCTCCATCGCCGCTTCCAGCGCGCGCATGCCGACCAGGGGGCCCAGCCCGTTGGCGCCATCGACGCGCGCGATGGCGGCCGCCACTTTCTCCACCCGGATCGCGGGGCGCGCCGCGATGCCGCCCAGGTCGACGCGCTCGCCGTAGGAGACGACGCGCGACACGCCGTGGGTGTGCAGGCCGAACAGGTCCGCGAGAACGAGGATGCGGGCGCTGTCGGCGGCGTCGCGCGGCAGCAGGCCCAGCCCCTCGAGGGCGGAAGTGGCGAGGGCGGAGAGCTCGGCCTCGCCGAGGCGGGTGGTCACGGGCGCGCCTAGTTGGCCTGGATGTTGGCCTTCTTCACCACGCGGCCCCAGTTCTCGTATTCCTGCCGGATGTACGCGGCCAGTTCCTCGCGCGTGCCGGGGCTGGGCTCGAGGAAGTGCTGCGCGAGCTGCGCCTTCACGTCGGGCGAGTTGAGGACCTTCACCAGCTCCTTGTTCCAGCGCTCCTGGATCGCGGGTGGCACCTTCGACGACGTGACGAACGCGTACCAGTTGCTGGCCTCGAAGCCCGGAAAGCCCGACTCCGCGATCGTCGGCACGTTCGGCAGGAAGGTCGAGCGCTTCGCCCCGGTGACGGCGAGGGCCCGCAGCTTCCCCGACTCGATGTGCGGGCCGGCCGTGGAGTGCGTCGAGTAATAGGTGGAGACGCGCCCGCCCAGCAGGTCCGTCATGGCGGGGCCGCCGCCCTTGTACGGGATGTGGACGATGTCGACGCCCGCGCGCTGGTTGAAGAGCTCGCCGGCCAGGTGCGAGGCGCTGCCCACGCCGGTGGAGGCGTAGTCGAGGCTGCCGGGCTTCGACTTGGCGAGGGCGATGTACTCGGCGAGCGTCTTCGCCGGCACGCCCGCGTGCACCACCAGCACGTTCGGGAAGTTGACCGCCATCGTGAGGGGTGCGAGGTCCTTGAGCGGGTCGTAGGGCAGCTTCGCCACGAGGTGCGGGGCCACCGCGAGGGGGCCCACGGACCCCAGCAGGATCGTGTAGCCGTCGGGGTTGGCCACGGCCATCTGCTGGTGGACGATGTTGCCGCCGGCGCCCGGCCGGTTGTCGACGACCACGGACTGGCCGAGGTTCTCCGAGAGCTTCTTCGCGATGATGCGCGCGGCCGTGTCCGTGGCGCCGCCGGGGGCGAAGCCCACGAGCAGCGTGACCTGGCGGGTGGGGAAGTCGGCTTGCGCGAGGGCGGCGCCGGCAAAGGCGAGCGCGGCCGCGGCGGCGGCGAGGCGTTTCATGGTCGGTCTCCTCCGGGGGTGATTCGTCGAGTTGCGCCGTGCGGTGCGACGCGTATACCATTGTATACATCGCTTCTGCCCTGTCAACGAAGGCGCCCCCCTTGCCCCGCACCGCCCCCGCCCCCGCCGCCCGCAAGTCCGCGCCGCGCCGCCTGCCCAGGCCGGGCGAGGCGAAGGCCTCGCGCGGCGATCTCGCCTACCGGCGGCTCTTCGAGTCGATCGAGCGCGGCACGCTCAAGCCCGGCTCGCGCCTGCGCGAGGTCGAGCTGTCGGCGTGGCTGGGCGCGAGCCGCACGCCCATCCGCGAGGCGCTCGGGCGGCTGGAGGGCGAGGGGCTCATCGCGCGCGATCCCTCGCGCGGCATGATCGTGGCGGAGTTGGACCACGGCATGGTCGCCGAGCTCTACGCGATGCGCGAGGTGCTCGAGGGCACGGCCGCCGCCCTCGCCGCGCGCCACGCCTCGGAGGCGGAGATCCACGCGCTGCGCGAGATAGCGCAGATGGACCGCGGGCTCGAGGACGCGGTCCGCATCGCGCGCGCGAACCGGCTCTTCCACGAGGCGCTCTTCCGCGCGGCCCACAACCGCTTCCTGCTGCGCGCGGTGAACGCCCTGCGCCAGTCGATGGTGCTGCTCGGGCCCACCACGCTCGCGACGCCCGGCCGGCCCGACATGGCGCGCGGGGAGCACGAGGCCATCGTCGAGGCCGTCGCCCGGCACGATCCCCACGCGGCCGGCGAGGCGGCCCGCGCCCACATCCGCGCCGCCTACCGCGCGCGCCTTTCCCTGCTGCTGGAGTCCTGATGGCCCACGACATCGCCTGCGACGTGCTGGTGCTCGGGGGAGGGAACGCCGCCCTGTGCGCCGCGCTCACCGCCCAGGAGGCCGGCGCGTCGGTGATCGTGCTGGAGGTCGCCCCGCGGGCCCTGCGCGGCGGCAACAGCCGGCACACGCGCAACATGCGCACCAAGCACGACGCGCCGCTCGACGTGCTGACGGGCGCCTACCCCGAGGAGGAGTACTGGCAGGACCTCCTCAAGGTCACGGGGGGCCAGACGCAGGAGGACCTCGCGCGGCTCGCCATCCGCGAGACGGAAGCCCACCTGCCCTGGATGAAGTCGAAGGGCGTGCGCTTCCAGCCCCCGCTCGGCGGCACGCTGCACCTGTCGCGCACCAACGCCTTCTTCCTGGGCGGCGGCAAGGCGCTCATGAACGCGTACTACCAGGCCGCCGGGGACGCCGGCATCGACATCCGCTACGAGACCGAGGTCGTGGATCTCGACATCCGCGACGGCGTGTTCCACTCGGCGACCGTGGAGCGCGCGGGCGAGCGCACGACGATCCGCGCGAGCGCCGTGGTGGCCGCGGCCGGCGGGTTCGAATCCAATCTCGAATGGCTGCGCGAGGCGTGGGGGCCCCAGGCCGACAACTTCCTCATCCGCGGGACGCCCTACAACCGGGGCCGCGTGCTCAGGCTCTTCATGGAGCGCGGCGCCGCGACGCTGGGCGACCCGACGCAGGGGCACTGCGTGGCCATCGACGCGCGCTCGCCGAAATTCGACGGCGGCATCGTGACGCGCGTGGACGCCGTCTCGCTGGGCATCGTCGTCAACGCCGAGGCCCGGCGCTTCTACGACGAGGGCGAGGACTTCTGGCCCAAGCGCTACGCCATCTGGGGCCGGCTCGTCGCCGGGCAGCCGGGGCAGATCGCCTACTCGATCATCGACGCGAAATCGATGGGGCGCTTCATGCCGCCCGTCTTCCCGCCCGTGCAGGCGAGGACGATCGCGGACCTGGCGAAGGCGCTCACGCTCGATCCGGCGGGCCTCGAACGCACGGTCGCCGAATTCAACGCGGCCGTGCGGCCCGGCACCTTCGACCACACGATATTCGACGATTGCCGCACGGAAGACCTCGCGCCGGCCAAGACGCACTGGGCCCGCGCCCTCGACACGCCGCCCTACTACGCGTATCCCCTGCGACCGGGCATCACCTTCACGTACCTGAGCGTCGTCGTGGACGACAGGGCGCGCGTGAAGTTCGGGGACGCCCACGCGGAGAACGTCTTCGCGGCCGGCGAGATCATGTCCGGCAACGTGCTCGGCAAGGGCTACGTCGCCGGCGTGGGGATGGCGATCGGGACGACCTTCGGCCGCATCGCGGGACGGGAGGCCGCCCGCCATGTCCGGGGATGAGCGCATGAAGCTGCCGCAACTGATCGAGGAAGCGCAGCGCCTGCTCACGATCTGCAACGCCTGCCGCTACTGCGAGGGCTACTGCGCCGTGTTCCCCGCGCTGCAGCGCCGCCTCGCCTTTCCCGAGCACGACGTGCATTACCTGGCGAACCTCTGCCACAACTGTGGCGCTTGCCACTACGCCTGCCAGTACGCGCCGCCGCACCCGTTCGACCTCAACTTCCCGCGCACGCTGGCGCGGGTGCGGGAGCAGACGTACCGCAAGTACGCCTGGCCGGGCGTCTTCGCGAGCCTGTACGACCGCAACGCGCTCGCGGTGGCGCTCGCCTCGGCGGCGGGCATCGCGCTCATGTTCCTGCTGGCCGTCTTCCTCACCGATCCGGCGAGTCTCTTCCGGGCGCATTCCGATGCGAACGGCGCCTTCCATGCGCTCATCCCCCACGGCCCGATGGTCGCGGTGTTCGGGACGGTATCGGCGTTCGTGGCCGTCGCGTTCGCCGTGGGCTTCGCGCGCTTCTGGCCGGACATGGGCGAGCGGCTGGCGGACTTCGTGAGGCCGTCGACGGCCGCGCAGGCGCTGCACGACGCGTTCACGCTTCGCTGGCTCGATGGCGGCGGCGACGGATGCCGCTATCCGGACGAGAAGCTCTCGAACTCGCGGCGCGTCTACCACCACCTCACGTTCTACGGGTTCCTGCTCTGCTTCGCGGCGACGAGCACGGCCACGGTCTACCACTACGCGCTCGGGTGGCAGGCGCCCTATCCCTTCCTGAGCCTGCCGGTGGTGCTGGGGACGGTGGGCGGTCTCGGGCTCATCGCGGGCCCGCTGGGCCTCATCGCCCTGCGTCGTCGGCGCGACCCGGAACTGGTGGCCCCCGAGCAGAAGGGGATGGACGAGGGGTTCCTCGCGCTCCTCATCGCCATCAGCGTGACGGGGCTCGCGCTCACGCCCCTGCGCGAGACCGCGGCCATGGGCGTGCTGCTGTGCCTGCACCTGGGCGCGGTCCTCGCGCTCTTCCTCACCATGCCCTACGGGAAGTTCGCCCACGGGCTCTATCGCGTGGCGGCCCTGGTGCGCTTCCACCTGGAACGGCGCCGGCCGCAGGACTTCACCGCGCCCGAGTAGGCGGCAGGAAAAAATGGGGGGCGCCCGAAGGCGCCCCCTAACGTTCTGCCCCACTATCCAGGCACCGCCAAAGGAATGGTGCCCATTGCCCTGACAGGCAACGCGGCGCACAAGTTCCCGGCGCGCCAAGCGCACGAAGAATCAAGGGCTTGGAGGACCCCGCTGCTATAATTTGCGCATCGCACCACGCCCTTCCCGATCGAGCACCCCCATGGAACCGCAATACCAGCCGAAGCGCATCGAGGCCGCCGTCCAGAAGCAGTGGGCCGACACCCGCGCCTTCGCCGCGCCCGACGCCTCCCCGAAGCCCAAGTACTTCGACGTGGGCATGCTGCCGTACCCGTCCGGCAAGCTGCACATGGGGCACGTGCGCAACTACTCGATCAACGACGCGCTGGCCCACTACCTGCGCATGAAGGGCTTCAACGTCCTGCAGCCCATGGGCTGGGACGCCTTCGGCCTGCCCGCCGAGAACGCCGCCATGGCGAACGGCGTGCCGCCCGCGAAGTGGACGTGGGACAACATCGCGTACATGAAGAGGCAGCTCCAGGCGCTCGGGTTCTCGATCGACTGGACGCGCGAGGTGGCCACCTGCTCGCCGGAGTACTACCGCTGGAACCAGTGGTTCTTCCTTCGCATGCGCGAGAAGGGCATCGCCTACCGCAAGACCGGCACCGTGAACTGGGACCCGGTCGACCAGACCGTGCTCGCCAACGAGCAGGTGATCGACGGCAAGGGCTGGCGCACGGGAGCGACGGTCGAGAAGCGCGAGATCCCCATGTGGTACCTGCGCATCTCGCAGTACGCGGACGAGCTCGTCGACGCGCTCGACGGCCTGGGCTGGCCGGAGCAGGTGAAGCAGATGCAGCGCAACTGGATCGGCCGCTCCTACGGCGTCGAGTTCACGCTGCCCTACGCGGACGAGACCGCACGCCGCATGGCGGACGGCAAGGCCGGCCTGAAGGTCTACACGACCCGCGCCGACACGATCATGGGCGTGACCTTCGCCGCCGTGGCCGGGGAGCACCCGCTCGCCACCGAGGCCGCGAAGGG
>CAZPLW010000207.1:0-7724 GCA_964587315.1 uncultured Lysobacter sp. | reverse complement strand
CCAGCGACTCATCCCCAAGAAGGGCACCAAGGGGCGCGTGGCGGCCATCGAGATCATGCTCAACTCGCCGCTCATGTCGGACCTCATCTTCAAGGGCGAGGTGCACGAGATGAAGGCCCTCATCTCCCGCTCGCGCGAGCTGGGGATGCAGACCTTCGACCAGGCGCTCTTCGACCTCTTCGAGGCGGACCTCATCAGCTACGAGGACGCCCTGCGCAACGCCGACTCCGTGAACGACCTGCGCCTGAAGATCAAGCTCGAGAGCAAGAACGCGAAGAACCGGGACCTCGGTTCCGGCCTGGACCACCTCGAAATCGTCAAGTAGCCGTTGCGTCCTGAAGCCGAATAGGCCCGCTTCCGCGGGCCTTTTTGCTTTCGAGCGGGGCCATCGAGGACGGTGTCGATGTGGCTGCGATTGCGTCGGGGCCATCGAGGGCGGTGTGCCCGTCTCCATTTCAGGGCGGCGCAAACACGGACTCTTGCGGGATGGGTGCCCCGGTTTTCGAGGCCGGACAACACACGTCAGGCCTCGAAAACCGGGGCACCCATCCCGCAAGAGTCCGTGCTTGCGCCGCCCTGAAATTCACCGCTTGCCAACCACCGGCGGCCGATTGCCCTGCCACACACTTCACCACTCCTCACCGGCCGCCTGCCGGTCCCAGACCAGGCCCCGCCTCAGGACTTGGCGAAGAACCCGCGCAGCACGTCCCCGATCTCCTGCATGCGATAGGGCTTCTTGAGCACGAGGTTCACGCCGGCGGCGAGCGCCCGCGTCTCGAAGCCCGCCCCGCCGTAGCCGCTCGCGATGACGATGGGAATGCCGGGCTTCGCCTTGCGCATCTCCACCGCGAGCTGGGTGCCGGTGAGTCCGGGCATGACCTCGTCGCTCACCACCGCCTCGTAGCGCGCCGGGTCCGCCTCGAAGGCCTCCAGGGCCGCGCGGCTGTCGGTGTAGCCCGCCGGCTCGTAGCCCAGCGTCGCGAGCATCTCCTCGAGCGCGGCGAGCACCTCCGGCTCGTCGTCCACGGCGAGGATCACCTGGCCGGTGCCGCCCGCGAGGTCCGCCGCGACGACGGACTTCGCCTCGGCCGCCTCGATGCGCGGCAGCCACACCGTGAAGGTCGTGCCGCGCCCGCGCTCGCTCTCGACGTCGATGGCCCCGCCCGATTCGCGCACGATGGAGTGCACGAGCGCGAGGCCCAGGCCCGTGCCGCGCCCGGAAGCCTTCGTCGTGAAGAACGGCTCGAAGATGCGGTCGATCACCTCGGGCGGGATGCCCTCGCCGGTGTCGGCCACGCGGATCACGACCCACTCGCCGGCGGGCGCCTCGGTGAGGCGCGTCTTGACGGGGGCGGTGAGCGTGCGGGTCTGGATCGACACGTCGAGCGTGCCGCCCTCGCCCATGGCCTGCACGGCGTTCGAGGCGAGGTTCATGAGCAGCTGGTGCAGCCGCGTCGGATCCCCCATCACCGTGGCGTCCCCCTCCGGCGGGTGGAAGTGCACGTCGATGGCCGAGGTCGAGCCGCGCACGAGGTCGCACACTTCCGTGGCGATGGGCGTCACGCCCACGGGCGTCTTCACGCCGGGTTCCGCGCGGCTGTAGGCGAGGATCTGCGAGACGAGGCTCTTGGCGCGGTTGCCCGCGTTCACGATGGTGTCGAGGTAGCGCTTGAGCTGCGGGTCCTGCGCGGCGCGGGCCTGCGCGAGCTCGCCGTAGCCCAGGATCGCCCCGAGGATGTTGTTGAAGTCGTGCGCGATGCCGCCGGCCAGGCGCCCGACGGCCTCCATCTTCTGCGCCTGGCGCAGCTGCGCGGCGAGGGCCTCGCGCTCGGCCTCCGCCTTCACGCGCGCGCTCACGTCGCGCACGAAGCCGATCACGCGCCGGCGCCCGCCCCGGCCCGCCGAGCCGTCGTCCATGGCGTAGCCGTTCACGGCGACGGTGATCCACTCGTCGGCCCCGCGGCGCACGCGGTATTCCGTCACCATCTCGGTGAGCTCGCCGCGCGCGAACCGGTCGCGCACGCCCCGCAGCCGCGCGCGGTCGTCCGGATGCACGATCGCCATCCACTGGCGCACGTGCGCGAGCTCCTCGGCGGCGATGCCCAGCACCGCGCGCGTGTCGCCGTCCCAGAGCAGGTAGCCGTTGGCCGGGTCCAGCTCGTACAGCAGGCTGCCGCTCGCGCGGATGGCCGCCTGGTGGCGAAGGCGCCACGCCTGCGTCGACCTCGCCTCCGCCTCCCGTTCGGCGAGCAGCGCCGCCGCGAAGAGCGTGGAGACGATCACCGTCGCGATGTAGCCCTGCACGTGCAGCAGCGATCGCCACTGCGGCAGGCCCTCGATCGCGAAGGGGCCGGTGCCGTGGGCGGTGTGCCAGAAGCAGAGCAGGCCGAAGACGGCGAGGCCCACCGTGGCCGCGCGCAGGCCGAATCGAAGCGCCGCCCAGATGAGGAACGGGGCGCACAGGTACGCGAGCGCCGGCACGTAGCCCGACACCGCCGAGGTCGAGCGGAAGACGACGTGGGTCGTGAGGACGAGGCCCAGGAAGAGCGCGACGAGCTCCGCCGTGCGGTCCTTGAGCGCCCGGTCGCGCAGCGTGCGGCGCGCGGTCCGTCGCCCCCCCTGCCCCCAGGCGAGCACGAGCGGCGCCACGAGCACCACCCCGAGGAAGTCGGACACGAAGGTGATGGACCACTGCTCGCGCAGCGGCGCGTCGAAGAACGCGTACGCGGCCAGGGCGTCCATGAGGGCGACGATGGCCACCATGGGCACCAGGTTCACCAGGAAGGCGCCCAGCCCGAAGAGCGTCGAGATGCCCACGCGGCCGCCGCCCAGGCGCAGCAGCACGGAGGCGAGCAGGGCGGGCTCGCCGACCCCCATCATCGCCCCGGCCAGGGTCTCGGTGACGCCCACCTTCGCGAAGTACCCGGCCGCCAGGTTGATGAGGCCGACGATGATGAGGAGCGCCGGCCACCAGCGGCGGCGCGGGGCGACCAGGAGAGCGCCCAGCGCGAGGCCGTCGGCCGGCCAGACGAACGGCGGGAAACGGGGGGCGACGGGCAGCGTGAGGGCGAAGTACGAGAGCGCGGCGTAGGCGACGGCGAACGCGACGAGGAGCCTGGGAGAGGCCCCTGCGTCATCCGATGCCCCGCCGCCTTCCGGCTTCGCGTCGTGGTTGTTCACGGGGTGCGCCTTCTAGTTTCTGGCGATTCTACGGCCTGACAGCGTAAAATGGTCCCGATTCCGTCCACGGCCGCCAAATATCTTGGAAGCTCACATCCTCGTTGTCGACGACGACCCCGCCATCCGGGACCTCGTCCGCGACTACCTCATCGAGCATGACCTGCAGGTATCGACGGCCGGATCCGGCGGCGAGATGGACCAGGTGCTGGCGGCCGAGACCATCGACCTCGTCATCCTCGACCTGAAGCTCCCGGACGAGGACGGCCTCGCCATCGCGCGCCGCCTGCGCGAGAAGCTCGACATGCCGATCATCATCCTCACGGGCAGCCGCAAGGAGGAGGTGGACCGCGTCATGGGCCTGGAGCTGGGCGCCGACGACTACGTCACCAAGCCCTTCAGCCAGCGCGAGCTGCTCGCCCGCATCAAGGCCGTGCTGCGCCGCACGGAGGTCAAGCGCGCCGTGCGCCGCGGCGAGGCCGTCAGGGCCTTCAAGTTCGCCGGCTGGGAACTGAACACCGGGCTTCGCCGCCTCAAGTCCCCCGACGGGCGCGCGGTCGAGCTCACCAACAGCGAATACGCGCTCCTCGTCGCCTTCCTGCGCTCGCCGCAGAAGGTGCTCACGCGCGACCAGCTCCTCGAGTCGAGCCGGCTGCACGACGACATCTACGACCGGTCGATCGACGTCCAGATCCTGCGCCTCAGGCGCAAGATCGAGGAAAAGCCCAACGAGCCCGCCCTCATCCGTACCGAGCGCGGCGCCGGGTACTTCCTGGATACGCCCGTCGAGACGGTGTAAGGCGGAGGGAAGCGCCGGCCGCCGGTCGCGATCCATGGCGCAGACAGCTTCCCTTCTCGCGATCGACGGCGCGCTCATCATCGTCGCCGCCTGGCTCGCCATCGGCTTCGCCGGGGTGGCGGCCCTGCACAACGTGCGCCTCGTCGGGCGCGTCTTCTTCCCCCTCTCCGCGCTGCTGAGCGTCGCGCTCGCCGGCATCGCCCTCTCGGCCCTGCCCGGCACCCCGCAGGTCGCGGTGCTCGCGATCGGCCTGCCGGACCTGCCCTTCCACCTGCGCCTGGACGCGCTCTCGGCCTTCTTCCTGGCGCTGCTGGGCCTCGCGAGCGCCGGCATCTCCGTCTTCGCGGGCGGCTACTTCCGCCAGGGCGAGGGGACGCCGCCGGGCCTGCTGTGCCTGCACTACCACCTCTTCCTCGCGAGCATGGCGCTGGTGCTGCTCGCCGACGACGCCTACGCGTACATGGTCACCTGGGAGCTGATGGCGCTCTCGTCGTTCTTCCTGGTCACCACGAACCACCGCATCGCCGAGATCCGCCGCGCCGGCTACCTCTACCTGCTCGTCGCCCACGTGGGCGCCATCTCGATCCTGCTGTGCTTCGGCGTGCTGCAGGCGAACACCGGCGACTACACCTTCGCCAACATGCGCGCCCAGCACCTCTCGCCGTTCTGGGCCTCCTGCGCCTTCGGGCTCTCGCTCTTCGGCTTCGGCGCCAAGGCGGGCATCCTGCCGCTGCACATCTGGCTGCCGGAGGCGCACCCGGCCGCGCCCTCGCCCGTCTCGGCGCTGATGAGCGGGGTGATGCTGAAGACGGCCATCTACGGCCTGCTGCGCGTGAACCTGGACCTCATCGAGACCCCGCTGTGGTGGTGGGGCGTGATCGCGCTCGGGCTCGGGCTCGCCACCGCCCTCTTCGGCGTGGTGTTCGCCGCCGCGCAGGTGGACATGAAGCGCCTGCTCGCCTACTCGTCGATCGAGAACATCGGGCTCATCGTCGTCGCGATGGGGCTCGCGATCATCTTCAACGCCTACCGGATGGACGCGCTCGCCGCCCTGGCCCTGGCCGCGTGCCTCTACCACTGCCTGAACCACGCGCTCTTCAAGAGCCTGCTCTTCCTGGGCACGGGCTCGGTGCTGCACGCGACGCACGAGAGGAGCCTGGGCAAGCTGGGCGGCCTCATGCGCTTCATGCCGTGGGTGGCCTGGACCACCCTCGTGGGCGTGATCGCGAGCGCGGGCCTGCCGCCGTCCAACGGCTTCGTCTCCGAGTGGCTGCTGCTGCAGTCCTTCCTCTTCACGGGCGAGCTGCCCAACCCGTACCTGCGCATGCTGGTGCCGGTCTTCGCCGCGGGCGTGGTGCTGGTGGCCGCCCTCGCGGGCTACGTGATGGTGAAGTTCTTCGGGATCATCTTCCTGGGCCGCCCGCGCGAGGAGCGGCTCGCCCAGGCGCAGGACGCCGACGGCCTCGAGCGCCTGGGCCTCGCCTGGCTCACCGCCGGCTGCGTCCTGCTCGGCCTCTTCCCCGTCGCGGTCCTCGAGGTGATCGATCCCATCACGGTGGCGCTCGTGGGCAAGGGCCTCGCGCAGAGCGGGCGCGCGGGCGACTGGCTGATGCTCGCGCCCGTGTCGGCCGAGCGCGCTTCCTACAGCCCGCTGCTCTTCTTCCTGGTGACGCTCTCGATCGTGCTCGTCACCTTCGTGCTGGTGCGGCGCTTCTACCACGGCCGCGTGCGCCGCGCCGCGCCCTGGGACTGCGGCTTCCCGCTGCAGACCGCCCGCATGCAGGACACCGCCGAGGGCTTCGGCCAGCCCATCCGCCAGATCTTCGATCCCTTCTTCCGCATGCACCGCGAGCTGCCCACGCCCTTCGACTCGAAGCCCCGCTACAAGGTGACGGTCGAGGACCCGATGTGGGCCTGGGTGTACCTGCGCATCGCGGCGGCGACCGAGGCCACCTCGCGCTGGGTGGGGCTGCTGCAGCGCGGCCGGATCTCGATCTACCTGCTCTACAGCTTCCTCACCCTCGTCGCGCTCCTGTCGCTCACGCAGCTATGAACCTCGAGGGCCTCATCGCCCAGCTCACCGCGCTCCTGGTCGCCCTCGTCGGGGCGCCCCTGGTCATGGGCTGGGTGAACATGTGCCGCGCGTGGCTGCAGAACCGGCGCGCGCCGCCCCTGCTGCAGCCCTTCCGCCTGCTGCACAAACTCTTCTGGAAGGAGTCGGTGATCGCTCACGACGCCTCGCCCCTCTTCCGGATCGCGCCCTACGTCGTGTTCGGCTGCATGCTGCTCGCCTGCATGATCATCCCGACGCTCTCGACCAACCTGCCGCTCGCGCCGGCGGCGGACGCGATCGCGCTCGTGGGGCTGTTCGGCCTGGCGCGCCTGTTCATCTCGCTCGCGGCGATGGACATCGGCACCTCCTTCGGCACCCTCGGGGCGCGGCGCGAGATGCTGATCGGCTTCCTGGCCGAGCCCGCGTTCCTCATGGTGCTCTTCACCGCCTCGCTCATCTCGAGCTCCACCTCGCTCGCCACCACGGTGTCGTCCCTGGCCCACCGCGAGTTCACCATCCAGCCGAGCCTCGCCTTCGCCGGCCTCGCCTTCACGATGGTCTCGCTCGCCGAGAACGCGCGCGTGCCCGTGGACAACCCGGCCACCCACCTCGAGCTCACGATGATCCACGAGGCGCTCATCCTCGAGTACTCGGGCCGGCACCTGGCGCTCTTCGAGTGGGCCGCGGCGCTCAAGCTCTTCGCCTACTCCTGCGCGGGCCTGGCGGTCTTCTTCCCCTGGGGCATCGCGGAGGCGCGCGACCACGTGGCCCTGCTCTGGGCGCTGCCCGCCCTCGCGGTGAAGCTCGCGGTCGGCGGGGCGGCGCTCGCGCTCGTCGAGACGATCCTCGCCAAGATGCGCATCTTCCGGGTACCCGAGTTCCTCGCCACCGCGTTCCTGCTGGGCGTTCTCGCCCTGCTCGTCCACCTGCTGCTGGGGGCCTGAGACGATGTCGCCCCTGGTCGGCCAGGTCCTCAACCTCTTCGCCTCCGTGCTGCTGCTCATCGCCTTCGCGATGCTCTCGCAGCGGCGCATCGTGACGCTCATCCACCTGTTCGCGCTGCAGGGCCTCGCGCTCGTGGGCTCCACCACGACGGTCGCCTGGGCCACCGGCCAGCACCACCTCTACTGGTCCGCGGGAATCACCTTCGCCCTCAAGGTCGTCATCCTGCCGCTCATCCTGCACCGGCTCATCCGGCGCCTGAACGTGAAGTGGGACATCGAGACGCTCATCAACATCCCGACGATGATGCTGGTGGGCATCCTGCTGGTGGTGTTCGCCTTCAACCTGGCGCTGCCCATCTCGCACTTCTCCCAGTCGATCGCGCGCGGCACGCTCGGCATCGCGCTCGCCTGCGTGCTCATGTCCTTCCTCATGATGATCACCCGCTCCAAGGCCGTCCCGCAGGTGATCGGCTTCCTCGCGATGGAGAACGGCCTGTTCTTCGCCGCCACCAGCGCCACCTACGGCATGCCGATGGTCGTGGAGCTGGGCATCGCCCTGGACGTGCTGGTCGGCATGGTGATCCTGGGCGTGTTCATGTTCCAGATCCGCGAGCAGTTCGACTCGCTCGACATCCACCATCTCGAGAAGCTCAAGGAAGACTGATCCTCCCGTGGTCGAGGAACGAGCCGTCATGGAATTCAAATAGAAAATGGTCGAGCTCCTCGCCCTCCTCGCCATTCCCCTCGCGGG
>CAZPLW010000206.1:0-7812 GCA_964587315.1 uncultured Lysobacter sp. | reverse complement strand
TGTGGAACGCGCGCGCCTACAACGCTTGCTCGAACATGCCGCGCGTCGGCCACTCCGGCATCCTCGACGAGAAGCAGATCCGCGACGTGATGGGCTTGCTGCTCGACCCCCAGTCTCCCGTCAACCGCTGAACGCCCGGCTCTTTTTTCCATGAACCTTTCCAAGCGCGAGTTCGTCCAGATGCTCGGGGCCGGCGCCGTTGCCGGCATTGGCCTGGGCCGCTACGGCGGTGCCGACGCGGCAGCCGGCCTCGACAGCATGTATGCGCTGCCGCGCTTCGGCAACGTGTCGATGCTGCACATGACCGATTGCCATGCGCAGCTCAAGCCGATCTACTTCCGCGAGCCCGGCGTGAACATCGGCGTGGGCAACATGCGCGGCAAGGTGCCGCACCTGGTGGGCGAACACCTGCTCAAGGCCGCGGGCGTGCCGCCCGGCACGCGCATGGCGCATGCGCTCACGTATCTCGACTTCGACAAGGCCGCGCAACGCTACGGCAAGGTTGGCGGCTTCGCACACCTGGCCACGCTGGTCAAGCAACTCAAGGCCAGCCGGCCCGGCGCGCTGCTGCTCGACGGCGGCGACACCTGGCAGGGGTCGGCCACCGCGCTGTGGAGCAAGGGCCAGGACATGGTCGACGCGTGCCTGCAGCTCGGGGTCGACGTGATGACCGCGCACTGGGAGTTCACCCTCGGCCAGGATCGCGTGAAGCAGGTCGTGGAGAACGACTTCAAGGGAAAGGTCGACTTCCTTGCGCAGAACGTCGTGACGGCCGACTTCGGCGACCCGGTGTTCAAGCCCTACGTCATCCGTCCGATCAACGGCGTGCCCGTGGCCATCGTCGGACAGGCCTTCCCGTACACGCCGATCGCCAATCCCCGCTACCTGGTGGCCGACTGGAGCTTCGGCATCCGGGAGGAGGAACTCCAGAAGCAGGTGAACGAGGCGAGGGCGAAGGGCGCGCAGGTGGTGGTGCTCCTGTCGCACAACGGCATGGACGTCGACCTGAAGCTCGCCTCGCGCGTCACGGGCATCGACGCGATCCTGGGCGGGCACACGCACGATGGCGTGCCGCAGCCCGTCGAAGTGAAGAACGCCTCGGGCACGACGCTCGTCACCAACGCCGGCAGCAACGGCAAGTTCCTGGGCGTGCTCGATCTTGACGTGAAGGGCGGGAAGCTCGCGGGCTGGAAGTACCGCCTGCTGCCGGTCTTCGCGAACCTGCTGCCGGCCGACCGGGCCATGGCTTCGCTCATCGCGAGGATCCGGGCGCCGTACGAGGCGAAGCTCGCCGAGAAGCTCGCCGTGACCGAAGGACTCCTCTACCGCCGCGGCAACTTCAACGGCACGGTCGACCAGGTGATCCTGGACGCGCTCATGCGGGTGAAGGACGCCGAGATCGCGTTCTCGCCGGGCTTCCGCTGGGGCACCACGCTCCTGCCGGGCCAGGCGATCACGACGGACCACGTGATGGACTGGACGGCCATCACCTATCCGTACACCACGGTGAACGAGTTCACGGGCGAGATGATCAAGACGATCCTCGAGGACGTCTGCGACAACCTGTTCAACCCGGATCCGTACTACCAGCAAGGCGGAGACATGGTGCGCGTGGGCGGCCTCACGTACACCTGCACGCCCGGCGCGGGCATGGGCAACCGGATCACGGACATGCGACTGGCCGGCAAGCCCATCGACGCCGCGAGGAAGTACAAGGTCGCCGGCTGGGCCCCGGTGGCCGAGGGAGCACAGGGCGAGCCCGTGTGGGACGTCGTCACCCGCTACCTGCGCGACGTGAAGTCGGTGAAGCCCGTGAAGCTCAATCTCCCGAAGCTCGTCGGCGTGGAAGGCAACCCGGGGATCGCGTGATGTCGACGCCGCTTCGCGCCCTGGCCGTCGCCGCGCTCGCACTCGCTTCGGCGCTTGCGGCCGCGCAGCCGACCGGGGTGAAGATGGTGCCGGTGAAGGTGACCGACCGGGTCTGGTTCGTCCAGGGACAGCCCGGCATGGCGAGCGCGGCCAACGAGGGGTTCAACTCGAATGCCGGATTCGTCGTGACGGACGAGGGCGTGGTCGTCATCGACGCGCTCGGCAGCCCGGCGCTGGGCGAGGCGCTGCTCGGGGCCATCCGTCGGGTGACGAGCCGGCCCGTGAAGCGCGTCATCGTCACCCATTATCACGCGGACCACTTCTACGGCCTTCCGGCCTTCAAGAAGGCCGGCGCGGATGTCTGGGCCCATGTCGGGGCGCGCGAGTACTTCGAGAACGGCGACGCGCAGCGGCGCCGGCAACAGCGCGCGCGTGACCTCTTCCCCTGGGTCACGGACGAGACGCCGCTCGTCCAGGCCGATCGGTGGCTGGAGGGCGACGCGCAGTTCACGCTGGGCGGCAAGCGCTTCGAAATCCAGCATTTCGGCCCGGCGCACTCGCCCGAGGACCTGGTGATCGTCGTCCCGGACGAGGGCGTGGTGTTCTCGGGCGACATCCTCTTCACGGGCCGCATCCCCTACGTGGGTGAGGCCGACAGCAAGGCGTGGCTCGCGAGGATCGAGCGGCTCATCGCGCTCAAGCCGCGCCTCATGGTCACGGGGCACGGCGAGGTCTCGAAGGACCCGTCGAAGGATCTCGTGCTGACCAGGGACTACCTGGCGTACCTGCGCCAGGCGATGGGCAGGGCCGTGGAGGATTTCGTCCCGTTCGAGGAGGCGTACAAGCGCACGGACTGGGGCCGCTTCTCGGCGTTGCCCGCATTCGAGGCCGCCAACCGCGTGAACGCCTACGGGACCTACCTCCTCATGGAGAAGGAATCGCTCGGCAAATGAACCGCCGCGAATCGCTGCTCGCGCTGGGCCTCGCCGCGTTCCCGGCGCTCTCGCGCGCCGAGACGCCGATCCCTCTCGCGAGGGACCTTCGCGAGGACGGCCGCGTGGCCCGTGCCGCGGTCGTGCCGATCGTCATCCTCTTCAGCCTGCCGGGTTGCCCGTACTGCGAGGAGATCCGCCGCTCGCACCTCGCCCCGATGCTGCGCGATCCGAAACAGGCGTCGCGGGCGATCGTCCGGCAGGTGGACGTGAACGGTGCACAGGCCATCACGGGATTCCGGGGAGAAGCGACGACGCACGGCGCCACGGCCGGCGAGCGAGGCGTGAAACGGGCGCCGGTGGTGCAGTTCTGGTCGCCCGAGGGAACCGCGATCGTCGCGCCCCTCGTCGGCATGCTGCTGCCGGACTTCTACGCGGCGTACTTCGAATCGGCCCTCGAAGCGGCCAAAGCCGCGCTCAAGGCGAAGGCCTGAAGCTCACTTCACCGGCAGCTTGTAGTAGGCCCCGTTCAGGAAGGTGGCGATGTGTTCCTCGTCCTCGGGAAAGAGCCCGAGGCCCAGTTCCGAATTGCAGAGGGCGACCTGGGCCTTGAGTTTCGCCCACGACGTGACCTTGCGGTCCTGGCGCGTGTACACCGTGCCGACGGGGCCGTAGACCTTGTCCTGGTGGCACCTTTCGCACTTGGTCGATTCCACCAGCTTCTTTCCCTCGTCCGCGGAAGGCGCGGCGAACGCGAGTGCCGGCAGGGCGGTGGCGAGCAACGCGGCGGGTAATTTCATGGCGGCATCCTCGAGGATATAGTCGCCGATTCTAGCGCCCCCGCTCAGAACCCGTAGCGCAGGCTCAAACCCGCATTGCGGCCCGGCTGCGTGTAGCGATCGATGGCGCCCGTCACGCCCGTGAGGCCGCGCACGTCGTTCCAGAGCCAATACTTGCGGTCAGTCAGGTTGAACAGGCCCACGGCGATCTCCAGAGTCGGCAACGGCTTGAACCAGGCGGTCAGGTCGACGGTGGTCCAGGCCGGCGGGACGAAGGCGACGCCCGTCGTGCGATCCACGCGGGAGGGTTCGCGCGCGTGCGTGACGTGCAGGGCGGCACCCCAGCGGGAATCGTCGTAGCCCACGCCCGCGACGAGACGGGGCGGATCGACGGAATTGAGCGGCACGTCGCGAGTGAGGTCGTCGCCTCGCGGGGCGGAGAATGCGGCGCGCGCCGTCCAGCCGCGGGCGAATTGCCAGCGCGCGCTGCCTTCCAGGCCGTAGATGCGGGCCGAGGAGACGTTCTGGGACTGGAAGGTGCCCGTGGCGCCCGGGACGCATCGAGGATCGCCGGGGCAGGGCAGTGCGGCCCGCGAGACGATGAGGTCATGATAGCGCGTGGCATAGGCGCTGGCGGAGGCTTCGACGTCGCCTTGCCTCCAACGCAGTCCCACCTCGGCGCCGCGCGAGGACTCCGGCTTGAGATCCGGGTTCGGTATCACGGTGTAGCCCGCCGGCAGGCTGGTGAGCCCGATGTTGAGGTCGGCCGCGGGCGGGGCGCGAAATCCCGTCGCCAGCTGGCCCGTGATCGTGAGCGCATCCGAGGCGCGCGCGATCATGCCCAGCTTGGGCGAGAGGGCACGATCGTCCAGCGAGGCGACCGGCCGGCCGGGGTTGCCGGCCGCGAAGACGTCGTCGGCCCTGGGGCGCAGCCGGAAGGCGTCGAAGCGCAGGCCCGGGATCCAGGTGATCGCCGAGCCGCTCGATTGCAGCGAGTCCTGCGCGAAGAGGCCGAAGCGATCCGTGTCGGTGACGGGAAAGTCGCGAGTCGGCAGCTTCTCCCCGCCCACCACGTTCGTGACCGCGCCGGTGTCGAGATTCGTCTGGGTGCCTTCCCGCGATTCCGTCGTCCGCGTCCTCGAGTACTCCGCGCCCATGACGACGCGGTGCTCGAGTCCCCACCAGCCGCCTTCGCGCTCGCCGATGGCGACGACCCCGCGCTCGGCCGCCTCGTAGCGGAACCGCGGCGCGCGAAGGCAGCGCACGGTGCCGGGCGTCGACAGGCACGTGGCAGTCACGTTCGCGCGGATTTCCTCGGTGTCCTGCTGCGTGAGCGAGTCCTGCGCATAGGCGGTGACCGAAACGCGTGCCAGGGGCCCGATGCCATAACCGATGGCCTCGAGGCTCAAGCGTTCGCGCCGCGCGAGGTCATCCCCCGCGAGGCTCGTCGTCCGGGCGGATTGCGGATTGAGGGATAGCACGTCGGTATGCACGTCGCGCGCGTACCGCTCCGCCGTGGCCACCGTGCGCCAGCCGCCGGACCATTCGGCGGTCCATTTCGCCAGCTGGCTTTCCGAGCGAAAGTCCTGCGGATTGGGCGTCGTCCGCGTGGCCCCGGTCGTGTCCACGTTGCCCTGGTTCGCCGTCTCGTGGCCATCCGTGCGCTCGGCCCCGAACAGAAGCTTCGAATTGCCGCTCGCCAGCGCGAGGACGCCGCCGCGCGAGAGGGCGCCATCGGCCTCGGTGGCGGCGGCGAAAGCCTCGCCACCCAGGGTCTTGTCGCCGCGCAGGTAGGCCGAGGGGTCCAGCGTCGTGAAGGCGAGCACGCCCGCGAGCGCGTCCGATCCGTGGATGGCCGAGGCGGGGCCGCGCACGATCTCGATGTTCTTGAGCAGGCCCACGCCGAGGGCGTTGCGCGATGCGCTCGAGAAGCTGCCGACGCGATAGCTCTCCGGCAGGCGAATGCCGTCGACCGTCATCTGGACGCGATTGCCGTCCAGGCCGCGGATGTTGACCTGCCCCAGGCCGAAGCGTGTGGAACCGCTTTCGATGGTGACGCCCGGTTCGTAGCGAAGGGCGCCGCGCAGGTCCGTCGCCACCTCGCGGAACATCTGCTGCCGGTCGATCACGCTGACCGGCGTCGGCACCGCGTCGATGGATTCCTCGACCCGGCTCGCGGCCGCGACGACGAGCACCCGTTCGACCTTCTCGACGGCCGGCTGCGGTGGCGGCGCATCGCGGGAAGCCACGAGGCGCCTCACGTCCAGGTTGAGCACGAGCAAACGGCCGGGATTCGCCGGATCGGGCCAGGTCACGTGGACTTCGCGCTCGTCGGGACTCGGCTTCGGCATGGGCGCCTCGAGCGGAATGCGGCGAACGGGCAGCGGCCCGCGGTCCGCGATGCCCTCGCCCATGCGGTAGTCGTGCACGAGCCCGTCGAAGACCGGGTCCGCCTTGGCGCCGTACGGGAGCTCCCAGGCCTCGGGCACGTCGGCGAAGCCCAGGAGCAGGCTCTCGCGCCGGGGCAGGTCGATGATCCAGGCGACGCGGCCCGCGCGGCGCTGGCGATCCTGCAGGGGAATGCGCCGCAGCTCGCGCCCGTCGGCGCCCCGCACCGTGAGCTCTCCCCGGCCGTCGTCGCGCACGACGTAGCGGCCGTCGCCCGTCGCGGTCTCGAGCGCGCTCGCCTGCGCCGGCGACGCGAGGAGCAGCGCGAGGCCCGCGGAAAAAAAGAGACCGGCGGAGAATCGCCGGCCTGCAGGGAGGTGAATCAAGAGACTTCCTTCGGGATCAGTACACGTCGTGCTGCGTGTTGTAGACGTTGAAGTGACCGGTCGGCGTGATGAGGCGCGGGTCCTTGATGACGGCCTTGAGCTTGAGCGTCCTGTCGTCCACCACCACGAGCGCCGATTCCTGGTTCTTCGCGCTCCACACCGCGAACCACACCTCGTCGCCCGCCTTGTTGTACTCGGGTTGGACGATGCGGCCGGCGCCTTCGCCCTTGATGCCGGCCCAGTCGAAGATCGGCAGCACCTTGAACCCGGCCTTCAGGTTCTTCGTGTCGAACACGGCCACCGAGCGGCTGATCTTGGAGTCCGGGTTGAGCGGGGTGTCCACGTAGAGATGGTTGCTCTTGGGGTGGGTCTTGATGAACAGGTTGCCGCCGCCCTGGCCGTCGACCTGCTCGCACACCTTCCACGCGTGATCCTTGTGCTTCGCCGGGTCGGTGCCGATGAACGTGATCTTCTCGCTGCCCAGGTGCCCGGTGGCCCACACGGGACCGCACCGGGGATGGACGAAGTTCGCGCCGCGTCCCGGGTGCGGGATCTTGTCGACGTCGACGAGCGCGGCGAGCTTGCCTTCCTTCGCGTCGACCACCGCGATCTTGTTGGACTGGTTGGCGGCCATCATCACGTAGCGGTGCGAGCCGTCCCAGCCGCCGTCGTGCAGGAAGAGGGCGGCGGGAATCTCGGTGACCGTGAGGTTCGAGATGTCCTTGTAGTTCACCATCAGGATCTTGCCCGTCTCCTTCACGTTCACCACGAACTCGGGCTTGAAGTGCGAGGCGACGATGGCGGCCACGCGCGGCTCGGGGTGGTATTCCTGCGTGTCCGCGGTCATCCCGCGCGTGGACATGATCTTCATCGGCTCGAGCGTGTCACCCTTCATGATCACGTACTGGGGCGGCCAGTACGCGCCCGCGATGGCGTACTTGTCCTCGTAGCCCTTGAACTTCGAGGAGTCGACCGAGCGCGCCTCGAGCCCGATGCGGATCTCGGCCACGTTGTCGGGTTTCTCCATCCACAGGTCGATCATGTTGATCTTGGCGTCCCGCCCGATGACGAGCAGGTAGCGGCCCGAGGCCGTGGTGCGCGAGATGTGCACCGCGTAGCCCGTCTTCACGATGTTGATGATCTTCTTGGTGTCGCCGTCGATGAGCGCCACCTCGCCCGTGTCGCGCAGGGTCGTCGAGAAGAACGCGGAGGACCTTCGGAACGCAGCGATGGCGGACTTCTTCAAGGTAGAACGGAGGTCACTTCAGGAGATGTCGCTCGGCGAGCCCTTCATCTGGATGGATCTCCCCGAGCACGGCCGCCCCGTGATCGCCCAGGAGTTCGTGAGCCGTGTCCTGGCGGCGCAACCAGACGGGCAACGCGAACTCGTGGAGCAGGTCGTGAGCCGTTGCCGGGCTCGGCCTCTACAACACCCCCGGGCCCAGCATCGCCATCGGC
>CAZPLW010000205.1:0-7845 GCA_964587315.1 uncultured Lysobacter sp. | reverse complement strand
GCTGGGCGGCGACCCCGCGCTCGCGCTCGCCTGGCTCGGCCCGGCCATCGGGCCGGCGGCCTTCGCGGTGGGCCCGGAGGTGCGCGAGGCCTTCCTCGACGCCGACGCCGGCGCGGGCCCGGCGTTCGTGCCCCGCGGCGAGGGCAAGTACCTCGCCGATCTCTATGCGCTCGCGCGGCGGCGCCTCGTGCGGGCCGGCGTCGGCGAAATCCACGGCGGCGGGCGCTGCACGCGCTCGGAGAGCGCGGATTTCTTCTCCTACCGCCGCGCGAAGGCGAGCGGCCGGCAGGCCACTTTCGCGTGGCTCGCGCCGGAAGGGCCGGGGCCCGCCGGCGCTTGACACGGCTGCTAGACTGTTTGCAACCGAGTCGCACGAAAGCCCCCGCCATGTCGCCCCTCGCCTGGATCCTCGCCGCCTGTCTCGCGGGCGGGCTCGCGTCCGTGCTCCTCGCCGCGGTGGTGGCCTTCCGCGTGCAGGCGCGGCTCGTTCCCGTGCTCGTGAGCTACGCGGTGGGCGCGATGCTGGGCGCGGTCTTCCTGGACATCCTGCCGCACCTCTTCGAGGAGTCGAAGGACCCCGGCCGCACGGCCGCGTACATCCTCGGGGGGCTGCTCGGCTTCTTCGTGCTCGAGAAGCTGCTCCTCTGGCGGCACCACCACCATCCCGGCGAGGAGGTCCACGACCACGCGGGGCACTCGCACGGGCGCGGCGACGCCGGCCACGACGGCGGCCGCTCGGGGCTCATGATCGTGCTGGGCGACTCCTTCCACAACTTCACCGACGGCATCCTCATCGCGGGGGCGTTCCTGGCCGACGTGCGCCTGGGCGTCGTCACGGCGGCGGCCATCGTCGCGCACGAGATCCCGCAGGAGGTGGGCGACTTCCTCGTCCTGCTGCATTCGGGCTACTCGAAGTCCCGGGCCCTCGCGATGAACGCGCTCTCGAGCCTCGCCAACGTGGCGGGCGCGCTGCTCGGCTACTTCGCGCTCTCGCTCGCCCAGGCCTGGATCCCCGCGACCCTCGCGATCGCCGCGGCGAGCATGCTCTACGTCGCGGTGGCCGACCTCATCCCGGGCCTGCACCGGCGCGCGCGCCTCGCCGAGACGGCGAGCCAGGTCGCGTTCATCGCCCTGGGCATCGGGACCATCTGGGGCGTGCACGAGGTGCTCGGCATCGCCCATTAGGCACCGCGACGCGATTCGCCTTGACAGGGCGCAAGCCGGACCCCCAGAATTCCAGCAAAATCTCTTGAATATCAATAGCTTTCACGAATCTTACAGGTTCCCCGCCCCATGCCCGCCCACCACGATCACCCCGCCCGTCCCGACCCCGCCGCCGTCGCCCAGGCCCTCCGGCTCGCGCAGGCCAAGATGTCCGCCACGCTGAAGGGCGAGGGGCCCTCGCAGCAGGTCCTCTCGGGCTTCGCGGAGGCCTACCGCGCCTGGATCGACTCCCTGTCGGCCAAGCCCGAGACGCTGCTCGACCTGCAGGGCCGGTACATGAAGGAGCAGCTCGAGCTCTGGATGAAGTCCTTCCAGCCCGCCGAGGCGGCGCCTGCGGGCGACAAGCGCTTCAGCGCGCCCGAATGGAACGAGCTGCCGCTCTTCCGCTACTACCGCGATTCCTACCTCCTCACCTCGCGCATGATGATGGAGGCGGTGGCGAAGGCGGACCTGGACGCCGCCACGCGCCAGCGCATGAACTTCTTCATGCGCCAGTACCTCGACGCGGCCGCGCCCTCCAACTACCTGCTCACGAACCCCGAGGCCCTCAAGACGGCGCTCGAGTCCGGCGGCAAGAGCCTGGAGGAAGGGGCCCGGAACCTCGCCGCCGACATCGAGAAGGGCCGCATCTCGATGACCGACGAGAAGGCCTTCGAGATCGGCCGCAATATCGCCGTGTCGCCCGGCGGCGTGGTGTTCGAGACGGACGTGATGCAGCTCATCCAGTACTCGCCCCTCACGAAGAAGGTGCACGAGCGCCCCCTCGTGATCGTGCCGCCCTGCATCAACAAGTTCTACATCATGGACCTGCAGCCGGAGAACTCGCTCGTGCGCTTCGCCGTGGAGCAGGGCCACACGGTGTTCCTCGTCTCGTGGCGCAACGTGAAGCCGCCGCTCGACACGCTCACCTGGGACGACTACCTCGAGCGCGGCATCATCGCCGCGCTCGACGCCGCGCGCGCGGCGACCGGGGCGAAGCAGGTGAACGCGCTCGGCTTCTGCATCGGCGGCACGCTGCTGTGCTCCGCCCTCGCGGTCCTCGCCCGGAAGAAGCAGAAGCCGGTGGCGAGCCTCACGCTGATGACCGCGCTGCTCGACTTCACCGACGTGGGCGAGATCCGCGTCTACCTCGACAAGAACTTCGTCCACAAGCGCGAGAAGCAGCTCGCCTGCGGCGGCGTGGTGCCGGGCGCGGAGCTCGCGAGCGCCTTCTCGAGCCTGCGCGCGAACGACCTCGTGTGGACGTACGTCGTCAACAACTACCTCAAGGGCAAGCAGCCGCCCGCGTTCGACCTGCTCTACTGGAACGCCGACTCGACGAACCTGCCCGGCCCGATGTACGGCTACTACCTGAGGAACACCTACCAGGACAACAAGCTCGCGCAGCCCGACGCGCTCACGATGCTGGGCGAGCCCGTGGACCTGCGCCGCGTCGACATGCCGGCCTTCGTGATGGCCGCGCGCGAGGACCACATCGTCCCGTGGCGCGGCGGCTACGCGAGCGCGCGCTGCCTCGGCGGCCCGGTGCGGTTCGTGCTGGGCGCGAGCGGGCACATCGCGGGGGCCATCAACCCCGCCTCGAAGAACAAGCGCAGCTACTGGACGCACGATCGCCTGCTGGACGATCCGGACCAGTGGTTCGCCAAGGCGAAGGAAGTGCCGGGCAGCTGGTGGAACCCGTGGTCCGAGTGGCTCGAGGGGTACGGCGGCAAGCTCGTGCCGGCGCGCGAGAAGCTCGGCGGCCCCAAGGGGCGGGTGATCGAGCCGGCCCCCGGCCGCTACGTGAAGGAGCGCGCGGAGATCGAAGCGCCGGCGCCGGCCTAGGGCCGGGGCGGGCGCACCTAGCAGTCCCACAGCCGGAGGAGAAAAAAGAAAATGACGCAGCAACGCATCGCCCTGGTGACCGGAGGCATGGGCGGCCTCGGGGAAGCCATCTGCATGAAGCTCGCCCGCATGGGCATCAAGGTCGTGGTCACGTACTCGCCGGGCAACACGAAGCACGCGCAGTGGCTCGAGGAGATGCGCCACCGCGACTACCACTTCCACGCCTACCCCTGCGACGTGAGCGACTACGAGGACTGCCAGAAGATCGAGGCGCAGGTCTCCGAGGAGGTCGGCCCCATCGACATCCTCATCAACAACGCCGGCATCACGCGCGACATGACGTTCAAGAAGATGGGCAAGCCCGACTGGGACGCCGTGATGGGGACCAACCTGGACAGCGTCTTCAACATGACCAAGCCCGTGGTCGACGCGATGGTCGAGCGCGGCTGGGGCCGCGTGATCAACGTCTCGTCCGTGAACGGCCAGAAGGGCGCCTTCGGCCAGACGAACTACTCGGCGGCCAAGGCCGGCATGCACGGCTTCACGAAGGCCCTCGCGCTGGAAGTCGCGAGGAAGGGCGTCACCGTGAACACCATCTCGCCGGGCTACATCGGCACGAAGATGGTGATGGCGATCCCGAAGGAAGTGCTCGACACGAAGATCATTCCCCAGATTCCCATCGGGCGCCTGGGGCACCCCGAGGAAGTGGCGGGCCTGTGCGCCTACCTCGCCTCGGACGAGGCCGCCTTCATCACCGGCGCCAACATCTCAATCAACGGCGGCCAGCACATGTTCTGAGCGCGGGGCGGCTTCCAGCGGCTGGGGCCTCGACACGCCGAATCCCTGGGCGTAGTCGATGCCCAGCCGGCGCAGCCGCTCCATCGTCGGCCGGTCCTCGACGCACTCCGCGATCGTCTTGCGCCGCGTCTCGCGCGCCACCCGGACGATCGCCTTCACCTTCGCGACGTCGACCGGGCTCGTCCCGACCCGCAGCACGATTCCCGCGTCCACCTTCAGGAAGTCGACGGGCAGGTGGCGCAGCAGGTCGAACGACTCCAGGCTGCGCCCGAAGCCGCACAGCGAGGTGAGGCACCCGGCCGCGCGCAGGCCCTCGATGAACGCCGCGGTCGGCGGGATGCCCTTGCGGGCCTCCGGCTCGGGCAGCTCGAAGCAAAGCAGCGAGCCGGGCAGGCCCCTCATGCCGAGTTCCGCGCGCACGAATTCCGGGAAGCCTCCGGCTTCGACGGTCGAGACGGCGACGTTGAGGCTGTAGATCGCGGACTGCCTCGCCGGATCCCCGCACGTCCAGTTGAGCAGGTGGCGCACGACCCAGCGGTCGAGGTCCGGCATGAGGCCGTGCTCCTCCGCGAGGGGCAGGAACGTGCCCGGCGGCATGAGGTTGTCCTCCTCCTCGCGCAGGCGCACCAGCAGCTCGCGGAACGGCAGCCGCGGCGCGGAGGGCGAGAGCGGCGCGATGCGCTGGGAGTAGAGGCAGAACTCGTCCCGGTCGAGGGCCTCGCGCAGGCGGTCGGCGACGTTTTCCCAATTGGTGATCTCGGCGTTCAGCGTGTTCGCGTAGATCGCGCGGCCGTCCGCCGCTTCCTCGGGCAGCGGCGTGAGGGCGCCTTCCTTCGGATCGGTGACGTCCAGTTGCAGCAGGTAGGCGCCGGTGACCCGTCCCCCTTCGCCGAACTGCGGGATGAGGTGCGTCACGAGGCGCATCCGGGCGCCGCTCCTGAGCGGGTAGAGCCGCACGCTCTGCGAGAGCCGGCCCTCGCGCATCTCGCGGAAAGGGCCCTCGAGATCCGTCCACGCGCCGGGCGCGAGGAGGTCGCGGAACATCCGGCCGTCGATGGCGTCGCGCGCGGCGCCGAGCCACACCCGGAAGGCCCGGTTGTGGTAGCGGACGACGTCATCGGCGTCCACGTAGGCGACCATGGCCGGAAACGTCTCGTCGAGGTGGTGGACGGTCGCGCGAACGGCGGCGAGCCCCTCGTCGGCGTGGCGCCGCAGGACCACCTCGGCGTTGAGCTTGGACTTGAGGTGGGCGACCTGGGCGTTGCGCCGCGCGATGATCCACTCGGCTCGCGAGGCCCGGCTCACGATCGAGAGCACGGCGGCGGCCAGGATCCCGGCGAAGAAGGTCACCCACTGCAGGTCGAACCACGTGAAATAGATGGTGGCGACGAGCAGCGCGAGCATGACGAGCGCCGCCCCCGCTCCCGCGAAGGGGCTGACCGCTCGAAAGATCATCCGGGTGTTCATTGCCTGGGGATGGGCGCACGCCCGGGACGGGAAGGTTCCCGCGGGCAGGCGGCGCACGGCCTCCTGGCAGGACAACGGCAGGATTCCCGGAAACTTGAGCGAGAAAAAAGGGGCCCGCGGGCCCCTGTTCTTCATCGACTTGTTCGCATCTCCACAAAGGCGGTGGGGCCCCTGCTCAGTGCCTCAAGCGTGCCGCCTCCGAACGGCCGTGCCAAGCCGGGGAATCGTCGTGTCGGCGGCCGTATGCGCTCGGCTTGCCGTCGATCCCCTAAAGGGGCCCCTCGACGGGTGCCTCACGCATACATATGCAGCCCGCCGTTCACCGACAGGTTGGTGCCCGTGATGTAGGCGGCCTTCTCGGTGGTGAGGAAGGCGACGGAGTCGGCCACTTCCTCGGGCAGGGCGAGGCGGCCGGCCGGAATCTGCGCCACGATCTGCGCGCGCACGTCCTCGCGGATCGCCATCACCATGTCGGTGGCGACGTAGCCCGGCGAGACCGCGTTCACGGTGACGCCCTTCTTCACCACTTCCTGCGCGAGGGCCTTGGTGAAGCCCAGGATGCCGGCCTTGGCGGCCGAGTAGTTGGTCTGGCCGAACTGGCCGCGGATGCCGTTCACCGACGAGATGTTGACGATGCGGCCCCAGCCGCGCTCGAGCATGCCGTCGACCACCTGGCGAGTCACGTTGAAGACGCTCGTGAGGTTGGTGTCGATGACCGCGTGCCACTGCTCCGGCGTCATCTTGCGGAACGTGGTGTCGCGCGTGATGCCCGCGCAGTTCACGAGGATGTCGACGGGCCCGTGGTCGGCCGTGATCTTGCCCACCATCTCGGCCATCGCCTCGTACTTCGTGACGTCGCCGAAGGCGAGGGCGGTGCTTCCCTCGAGCCCCGCGGCGGCCATCGTCGCGATCCACTTGGTCTCGGTGCCGGGAATGCCGAAGTTGGCCACGACGAAGTGGCCGTCCTCGGCGAGGCGCTTGCAGATCGCGGTGCCGATGCCGCCGACACCGCCCGTCACGAGGGCAATCTTCTTCATGGGTGAAATCCTTCTTTCCTACGGGACCCGTCGCGGGGCCCGGGCAAAAAAAACCCCGAGGGTAAGCTCGGGGTTGGAACCTTTATCCAAATTGGAGAATTTGCGATAAAGGAGGAGGAGACGGTGGCGCTCCAGGCGGCGTTACTTGCGGCCCTTGGGCGCCGAGGCGGCCTTAACGCCGGCGTCGGTGAAGCTCGTCGCGTGGCGGGCGGCCTTGGAGAAGGTGTCGAAGGCGGCCGTGGCGGCGGCCATCGAGCTCTTGAGCGCGGCGACGGCGACGTCGCTGCCGGCCGGGGCGCTCTTCGCGGCCTGGTCGACGGACTCGGTCACGCCGCGCTGCACGGCCGAGAGGCGTTCCTCGGCGAGCTTGGTGAATTCGGCCTGGGCCTCGGAGGCGACCTCGTAGAGGCTGCGCGAGAGCTCGATCATCTGGGTCATCGCGGCCTCGGCGCTCTTGGTGCGAAGCGCGAGGAGCTGCTGCGGGTCCTGGGTGCTCGCGGCCACCTTGGCCGACTTGGTCGCGTCGGCGAGGGCGGCCTTCGCGTAGGCGAGCTGCAGCGCGAAGATGCGCTCGGCGCTTTCGATGGAGACCTTGGACAGGCGGGCGGCGGTCTCGACGGCGGACTGGTTGATTTCCGAGAACTGGTTGTTCAGGTTGGCCATGGGCTCTCCGAGGGGTTCCGCGACGTTATGGTGCGCCGCAACAAAAGGCATTCTAGGAAGCGCCCGCCCCCCCTGTCAAGGAAGAAATTATTGCGGCGCACCATCGCGGCGCTGCGGCACTGCCGCAATCTCCCAAAAAGTAATAAAATGAAGCACTTGACCCGGGAAGCGCGGTCGCTCGCCGGCCCCCGCGTCAGTTCCCGATTGATGTAGCGCAACATGCGAAGGACGCACGCGATGGCCACGCCCCGCATCATCAAGAAGTACCCCAACCGCCGCCTGTACGACACCGAGACTTCCACCTACATCACGCTCGCGGAAGTGAAGGACCTGGTGCTGGGCTACAAGGAATTCCAGGTGCAGGACGCGAAGAGCGGCGAGGACCTCACGCGCGCCATCCTGCTGCAGATCATCCTCGAGGAGGAGTCGGGCGGCGTGCCGATGTTCTCCACCGACATGCTCGCGAACATCATCCGGTACTACGGCCACTCGATGCAGGGCCTCATGGGCTCGTATCTCGAGCGCTCGATCCACGCCTTCCACGAGGCGCAGAAGCGCTTCCAGGAGCAGGCGACGGTGCTCATCCCGAAGGTGCCCGCGGACGCCTTCACCAACATCATCTCGGGGCAGCCGATCCCGCAGGTGATGGGGGGCTACCTCGAGAAGGGCGCCAAGGCCGTGATCGACATGCAGGACGAGCTGCGCAGCCAGGCGTTCAAGCTCTTCTCCGGTTTTCCCTACGCGCAGCCGGAAGGGCCGGGCGCCGCCGGCGCCGAGCCCGCGCCCGGGCCCGCGCCCGCGGCGGAGCCCCGCGCGAAGAAACCCGCCCGGG
>CAZPLW010000204.1:0-7899 GCA_964587315.1 uncultured Lysobacter sp. | reverse complement strand
CACGCGCTCAAGAACGCGGCGGTGCCGATCGTCACCATCATCGGCATCGGCATCGCCCTTCTCATCGGCGGCGTGGTGGTCACCGAGACGGTCTTCGCGATCCCGGGCATCGGGCGCCTCGTGGTCGACGCGATCCTGCGCCGCGACTACCCCATCATCCAGGGCGTGACGCTGCTCTTCTCGGCCGTCTACGTCCTGGTGAACCTGCTGGTCGACCTGAGCTACGTGTTCTTCGACCCGAGGATCCGCTATTGAGCGCGCCCGTGGCCGAGGCCAATCCCGCCAGCCCGCCGGTGGTGACGCCGGTGAACTCCGGCACCGCCTGGCGCCGCCTGGGCGCGGCGCTGCGCCGCCATCCCACGGCCATCGCGGGCGGCATCACGCTGCTGGTCATGGTCCTCGTCGCGGTGCTGGCCCCGTGGCTGGGCACGGTCGATCCGACGGACGTCTCGCCCATCCGGCGCCTGAAGCCGCCCTCGGAGAAATTCTGGTTCGGCACCGACATGCTCGGCCGCGACGTCTACAGCCGCGTGATCTACGGCGCGCGCGTCTCGCTCACGGTCGGCCTCGCGGTGGCCTTCGCCGCCACGCTCATAGGCCTCGCCATCGGCCTGGTGACGGGCTTCGTGCGCTGGCTGGACGCCATCGTGATGCGCGTGATGGACGGCCTCATGTCCATCCCCTCGGTGCTCCTCGCGATCGCGCTCATCGCGCTCACCAAGGCGAGCCTCACGAACGTGATCGCGGCCATCGCCATCGCGGAGATCCCGCGCGTGGTGCGCCTCGTGCGCAGCCTCGTGCTCCAGCTTCGCGAGCAGCCCTACGTGGAGGCGGCCGTGGCCTCGGGCACGCGCGTGCCCATGATCCTGCTGCGCCACATCCTGCCCAACACCGTGGCGCCGCTGCTCGTGCAGGCCACCTACATCTGCGCCTCCGCGATGATCACCGAGGCCATCCTCAGCTTCATCGGCGCGGGCACGCCGCCCAACATCCCGAGCTGGGGCAACATCATGGCGGAGTCAAGGAGCCTCATCCAGATCGCCGGGACGATCCTGCTCTTCCCCGGGCTGTTCCTCTCGCTCACCGTGCTCTCGGTGAACCTGCTGGGCGACGGGATGCGCGACGCCCTCGATCCCCGGCTCGCGAGGCGCCTGTGAGCGAGCCGCTGCTGCGCGTCGAGAACCTGCGGACGCATTTCTTCACGCGCGACGGCGTCGTGCGCGCCGTGGACGGCGTCTCCTTCCACGTGGATCCGGGCGAGACGCTCGCCATCGTGGGCGAGTCCGGCTGCGGCAAGAGCGTCACCTCGCTCTCGATCCTGCGCCTGCTGCCCACGCCGCCGGCGAAGATCGTCGAGGGCCGCATCGATTTCGCGGGCCGCAACCTCGTGGAGCTGCCCGAGCCGGAGATGCGCAAGATCCGCGGCAACGAGATCTCGATGATCTTCCAGGAGCCGATGACCTCGCTCAACCCCGTGCTCACCATCGGCCGGCAGATCACGGAGACGCTGCGCGTGCACCGGGGCATGGACGCGCGGGCGGCCGACGCGCGCGCGCTCGAATGCCTGCAGCAGGTGCGCATCCCCGAGCCCGAGCGGCGCATGAAGCAGTACCCGCACGAACTGTCCGGCGGCATGCGCCAGCGCGTGATGATCGCGATGGCGCTCGCCTGCGGCCCGCGCCTGCTCATCGCCGACGAGCCCACCACGGCGCTCGACGTGACGATCCAGGCGCAGATCCTCGACCTCATGCGCCTGCTGCGCGAGGAGACGGGCGCCTCCATCGTCCTCATCACGCACGACCTGGGCGTGGTCGCCGAGATGGCGCACCGCGTGGTCGTGATGTACGCCGGCCGCAAGGTGGAGGAGGCGAGCGTCGAGGGCATCTTCGAGCGCCCGCTGCATTCCTACACGCGCGGCCTCATGGGCTCCATGCCGCACCTGGGCGATTCGCTCGTGCAGGAGAAGCGCCTTCGCCTCGTCGAGATCCCGGGCATGGTGCCGTCCCTGCGCGAGGAGACGCCCGGCTGCCTCTTCGCGCCGCGCTGCCCTCACGCCACGTCCCGTTGCCGCGCCGAGGTGCCGCCGATGCAGGAGTACCTGCCGGGGCACGGCGCCGCCTGCTGGGAGGCGGGTGCCTTCCTCGAGGCGGGTCGACCTGCGAAGGAGACGGCATGAGCGAGATCGCGGCCGTGCCCGCCCCGGCCCTGCTGCCGACGCCCGGCGACGTGCTCCTCGAGGTGCGCGACCTGAAGAAGTACTACCCGACGCGGCAGGGGCTCTTCGCGGCCGGCGCGCCCAAGGTGCACGCGGTCGACGGCGTGAGCTTCTGGATCCGCGAGGGCGAGACGCTCGGGCTCGTGGGCGAGTCGGGCTGCGGCAAGTCGACCACGGGCAAGCTCATCCTGCGGCTGCAGGACCCGAGCGCGGGCAGCATCCAGTGGCGCGGGCGCGAGATCTCGGGCCTGAACGCGGGCGAGATGCGCATGATCCGCAAGGAACTGCAGGCCGTCTTCCAGGATCCGTACGCGTCCCTGAATCCGCGCATGCGCGCCGGCGAGATCGTCGCGGAGCCGCTGCGCAATTTCGAGGATCTCGCGGGCGCCCGGCGCAAGGAGCGCGTCGCGCAGCTTTTCGCGCGCGTGGGCCTGCGGCCCGACCAGCTCGTGAAGTACCCGTACGAGTTCTCGGGCGGGCAGCGCCAGCGCCTGGGCATCGCGCGCGCCCTCTCGGTGAACCCGAAGCTCATCGTTTGCGACGAGCCCGTGTCGGCCCTCGACGTCTCGGTGCAGGCGCAGGTCATCAACCTGCTCATGGACCTGCAGGAGGAGCTGGGCCTGTCGTACCTCTTCATCGCGCACGACCTCGCCGTGGTGGAGCACATCAGCCACCGGGTGGCCGTCATGTACCTGGGCAAGATCGTGGAGATCGCGCCCAAGCGCACGATCTTCACCACGCCCGCGCATCCGTACACGGAGGCGCTGCTGGAGGCCGTGCCCGTGGCCTCCCCGGGCCTTCGCCGCTCGCGCAAGGTGCTGGGCGGCGACGTGCCGAGCCCCATCCACCCGCCTTCCGGCTGCCGCTTCCACACGCGCTGCCCGTACGCCGAGGCGCGCTGCCGCGAAGCGGAGCCGCCGCTCGTGGCCATCGCGCCGGACCACCTCGTCGCCTGCCACCTGCGGCCCGGCAGTATCATGGCGGATCCCGTTTCCGCCGCGCCTTCCGCTGCATGACGACCCGCCCGACGTCCCCCGCCCGCGCCTTCCGCAATCCCGCCGCCGCACCGACCTCCGAGCCGTACGGCCCCGTGCGATCGCGCGGCCTCGACGCGGCCGGGTTCGCCGCGGCCTTCGCGGAGATCTCCGCCTGGCCCGGCTACGCGGCCACGCCCCTCGTCGCGCTGCCCTCGTTCGCGCGGGAGATGGGCCTCGGCATGGCCTGGTACAAGGACGAACGACCGCGCTTCGGCCTGAAGAGCTTCAAGGCGCTGGGCGGCGCGTACGCCGTCGCGAACGTGCTGCGCGCGAAGGTGGCGGCGAGCCTCGGCCGCGAGGTGGCGGGCCGCGAACTCGTGGACGGCCGGCATGCCGAGCTCGTCGCGAAGGAGACGGTCACCTGCGCGACGGACGGCAACCACGGCCGCTCGGTGGCGTGGGGCGCGCGCCTCTTCGGGTGTCGCTGCGTGATCTACGTGCACGAGACGGTCTCGCAGGGCCGGCGCGACGCCATCGCGGCCTACGGCGCCGAGGTCGTGGAAGTGAAGGGCAACTACGACGACGCGGTGCGCCATGCCGCCGCGCAGGCGGCCGCCCACGGCTGGACCGTCGTCTCGGACACGTCCTATCCCGGCTACACCGCCATCCCCACCGACGTGATGCACGGCTACGGGGTGATGGCGGAGGAGATCGCGAAGCAGCTGCCGGGGGGTGAGCCGCCGACGCACGTGCTCGTGCAGGCCGGCGTGGGCGCCTTCGCGGGCGCGATGTGCGCCAATTTCTGGATCCGCTGGGGCGAGCGGCGCCCGCGCTTCGTCGTCGTCGAGCCGCTGGAAGCCGACTGCATCTACAGGAGCCTGGAGGCGGGGCACCCCGTCGTCGTGGGCGGCGCGCTCGATACCGCCATGGCGGGGCTCGCCTGCGGCGAAGTATCCGAGCTCGCGTGGCCCATCCTCTCGGGCGGCGCGAACGTGGCCGTCGCCATCGGCGACGAGGACGCCTTCGCGGCCATGCGCCGCCTCGCGAATCCCACCGGCGGCGATCCCGCGATCGTCTCCGGCGAGACGGGCGGGGCGGGCCTCGGGGCGCTCATCGCCGCGAAGCGCGATCCCGCCATCAGCGACTGCCTCGCCCTCGGGCCCGACTCGCGCGTGCTGCTCCTGGGCAGCGAGGGCGACACCGATCCCGTCATCTACCGTGAAATCGTCGGCCGCAGCGCCGAGGAGGTACTCGCATGACCACCGCCACGCTGGACCGCATCGACACCCTTCGCATCGACGGCAAGCGCCTGATGGAACGCCTGGAGGCCATGGCGAGGATCGGCTGGAAGGACAACGCCTGCTGCCGCCTCGCGCTCACCGACGAGGACAAGGCCGGCCGCGACCAGCTCGTGGCGTGGATGAAGGCCGCGGGCCTCGCCGTCTCCATCGACCCCGTGGGCAACATCTTCGGCCTGCGCGCGGGCACCGATCCTTCCGCCGCGCCGGTGATGACGGGCTCGCACATCGACACCGTGCGCACCGGCGGCAAGTACGACGGCAACCTCGGCGTGCTGGGCGGCCTCGAGGTCGCGATGACCTTGAACGACGCCGGCGTGAAGACCCGCCGGGGCCTCGTCGTAGCCGCATTCTCGAACGAGGAGGGCGCGCGCTTCCACCCGGACATCCTGGGCTCTCTCGTCTTCGCGGGCGGGCTCACGCTCGCCGAGGCCTACGACACGGTCGCCATCGACGGCAAGCGCTACGGCGACGAGCTGGACCGCATCGGCTACCGGGGCGATGCGCCCGTGCCCGCGTACAAGCCGCACGCGTACGTGGAACTGCACATCGAGCAGGGCCCCATCCTCGACCTGGAAGGCATCACCATCGGCGCCGTGAGGGACCTGCAGGGCATCTCGTGGCAGGAGGTGTCCATCGTCGGGCAGTCCAACCACGCGGGCACCACGCCCATGCACCTGCGCCGCGACGCGGGCTACTGCGCCGCGGCCATCGGCATGGAGCTGCGCGCCATCGCGAAGGAGATGGGCGGCAGCCAGGTGTGCACGATGGGCGCCGCGAACCTGCACCCGAACCTCATCAACGTGATCGCGGCGCGCGCGCTCGTCACGGTGGACATCCGCAATACCTCCGAGCAGCTGCTGCAGAAGGCCGAGAAGCGCTTCGCCGACTTCCTCGTGCGCCTGGCGGCGGAAGAGAAGGTCACGATCACGGCCAAGCCCGTGGCGCGATTCGAGCCCGTGAAGTTCGACGACGCGGTCGCGGACCTCGTCGCGCGCAAGGCGAAAGCCCTGGGCCTTTCCTGCCGCGACATGACCTCCGGCGCCGGCCACGACGCGCAGATGCTGGCGCGGATGTGCCCGACCGCGATGATCTTCGTGCCCTCCGTGAAGGGCATCAGCCACAACGGCGCGGAGCACACGGAGCCGAAGGACCTCGAGGCCGGCACGAACGTCCTGCTGCAGAGCCTCCTCGACCTGGCCGCATGAGCCGGATCGTCACCGTCGGCGCGGCGCAGCTCGGGCCCATCGCGCGGGACGAGGCTCGCGGCAGTGTGGTCGCGCGAATGGTCGCGATGCTGCGCGAGGCGAAGCGGCACGGCGCGGACCTCGTCGTCTTTCCCGAGCTCGCCCTCACCACGTTCTTCCCGCGCTGGTACTTCGAGCGGCAGGAGGAGATCGACGCCTTCTTCGAGCGCGAGATGCCCGGGCCGCAGACGAAGCCCCTCTTCGACGAGGCGAAGGCGCTCGGCATCGGCTTCTACCTGGGCTATGCGGAACTCGCGATCGAGGCAGGCCGGGTGCGCCGCTTCAACACCGCGGTCCTCGTGAACCGGAAGGGCGAGATCGTCGGCAAGTACCGCAAGATCCACCTGCCCGGCCACGCGGAGCACGAGCCGTGGCGGGCCTTCCAGCACCTGGAGAAGCGCTACTTCGAGCGCGGCGACCTGGGCTGGCCCGTCTTCCGCGTGGAGCTCGCGGCCGGCGTCACGGGCCTCGTCGGCATGGCCATCTGCAACGACCGCCGCTGGCCGGAGACCTACCGCGTCATGGGCCTGCAGGGCGTCGAGATGATCCTCATCGGCTACAACACGCCGGTGCACAACCCGCCCGCGCCGGACCACGACGCGCTCTCGCACTTCCACAACGAGCTCGTCATGCAGGCGGGCGCCTACCAGAACGGCACGTGGGTCGTGGGCGTCGCCAAGGCGGGCCTGGAGGAGGGCGTGGAGCAGATCGGCAATTCGATCGTGACCGCGCCCTCGGGCGAGATCGTGGCAGCCTGCACGACCACCGGCGACGAACTGGCGATCGCGCGCTGCGACCTCGACCGCACGCTTTCCTACAAGAACACCACGTTCAACTTCGCGCGCCACCGGGAGCCCGAGATGTACGGGATGATCGTGGAGCGCAAGGGCGCGATCCCGCCGCCCTGAACGGGCCGAAGCCCGGAGGAGCCGCTCCATGAACGTCCGCCTTTCACCCGTCCGAATCGTCCGCGGACTCCTGTCGCTTGCCGCTCTCCTGCTCGCAGGGCACGCGGCGCAGGCGGCCGATTGCGCCCCGCGCGCGATGCCGCCTTTCGATGCGGCCGGCAAGGCCGGCTGGTCGCACGCGCCCCTGTCCAAGCTCAAGCGCGACACGAAGTACGCGCCGGCGACGGAAGACGGCCGCAGCATCCTCAGGGCCGCTTCGGAGGATTCGGCTTCCGCCTTCATCCATCTCGCGCCGTCCGACCCGGCGGCGCTGCCCGTGCTCGAGTGGAGCTGGCGCGTGCCGGCGCTCATCGAGGCGGCCGACAACCGCGACGCGAAGCGCGAGGACTCGCCCGCCCGGATGATCGTGGGCTTCGACGGCGACAAGACCACGCTGCCGGACGCGCAGCAGCGGCAGCTTGCGCTCGCGAAGAAGATGTCCGGCCGGGACGTGCCGTTCGCCACGCTCATGTACATCTGGGACAACCGCAATCCCGTCGGCACGGTGATCCCGAGCGCGCACAGCGAGCGCCTGAAGATGATCGTCGTCGAAAGCGGCAAGGGCGGCGTGGGCGCCTGGCGAAGCTACCGGCGCAACCTGGTGGAGGACTATCGCCTCGCGTTCGGCACGGCCCCGGGCCGGATGCTCGGCGTCGCGGTGATGACCGACACCGACAACACCAATGCGAAGGCCGAGGGCCATTACGGGCCCATCCGGCTCGCGTGCGCGGCGCCGCCGAAATGAGCCGCCGCCTCACCTCCCGGAGAACCGAACCATGAAGAAGATCCTGGCCGCCCTCGTCGCGAGCCTCGCCGTCGTCGTCGCGCCGCCGCTGCAGGCGCAGTCCTATCCTTCCCGCGCCATCACCATGATCGTCCCGCAGGCCGCGGGCGGCACCAACGACATCGTGGGCCGCGTCGTGAGCGCGAAGCTGGCCGAGGTGCTGGGCGGCGCCGTGGTGGTCGAGAATCGCGTGGGGGCGGGAGGCAACGTGGGCACGCAGGCCGCGGCCAGGGCGCCCAAGGACGGCTACACGCTGCTCATGACCATCAGCAGCTCCCAGGCCATCAACCCGGCGCTCTACAAGGACCCGGGGTTCGACCCGGTGAAGGACTTCAAGCCCCTCGCGCTCGTGGGCGCGGTGCCGAACGTGCTGCTCGCGAATCCCGCCTTCCCCGCGAAGACGGTCGCGGAACTCCTCGCCATGGCGAAAG
>CAZPLW010000203.1:0-7920 GCA_964587315.1 uncultured Lysobacter sp. | reverse complement strand
CTTCGCGCTGGCCGACGCCGTGCGGCTGGCGCACCGCGTGGCCGCGATGGCCGTGGCCGTTCTCGCCCTGCTCGTGGTCGCGATCGCGTGGCGCGTCCCGTCGCGGCCCGGCCTTCGCTTCGCGGCGATCGCGCTGCTCGGCCTCGTCGGCGCGCTCTCGGTGATCGGGCGCGCCTCGGCGGGGAACCCTTCGGGCCCGGTGGTGCTCGCGAACCTGCTGGGCGGGCTGGGCTTGCTCGCGCTCGTGGCGGCCGTGGCGAGCGACGCGTGGGCGCGCACCCGGCGCATCGAGGGTCCGCTCGCCCGGTCCCCCTTCATCGTGCTCGTGTTCGCGGCGATCGCGATCGCGGCCGGCGCGCTGCTCGCCTCGGGCATCGTCCCGCCCTCGCCCGCGGCGACCGCCCTGCACCGGGTCGCGGGCTGGTTCGCGATGCTCGCGTCGATCTTCCTCGCCACGAGCGGCCGCACGCCTGCGGCCGCCCGCGGACCGCTTCGCCTCGCGGCCGGCGCCTTCGCCCTGTCGGCCGTCCTGGCCCTCGCCGGCCCGGCCGGCGAACTCTCCCGGTGGCTGCACAACGTGCTCTCGGCCGCCGCGCTCGTGCCGGCCGTCGCGGCCTGCGCCCTGGGGAGGCGCCAACCCGCGCCGCGGGCCCCCGAAGGGAGGTAGCAGCCGGCCGGCGTATCATGGACGGGTTAAACGCCCCGGCCCGGACATGAATTCAGGCGAGCCCAAGACGCGCGGCCCCGACATCCCCGTCGAGCAGTTCCTTGCCAACCTGCCCCTGTTCAGCGACCTCACCCCCGAGGAGATCGGCCGGGTGGCGGCGGGCACGAAGCGCATCTACGCGACCAAGGGCGAGCCCCTCTTCCACCGCGGCGAGCGCTGCGAGGGCTTCCACGTGGTGCTCTACGGGCAGGTGAAGCTCTTCCTCACCTCCCCCCAGGGCACCGAGAAGGTGATCGAGATCATGGGACCGGGCTTCTCTTTCGGCGAGGCGATCCTCTTCATGGACATGCCCTACGTCGTCTCGGCGCAGGCGCTCAGGGATTCGCTCCTGCTGCACGTCTCGAAGGCCGTGGTGTTCGACGAGATCGGGCGCGACCCGCGCTTCGCCCGGCGCATGCTCGCGGGGATGTCGCGCAAGCTCCACCACCTGATCCGCGACGTGGAGGCGTACTCGCTGCGCTCGGGACTCGAGCGCGTCATCGGCTACCTGCTGCGCGAGGAACCCGAGGCGGGCGCGAAGGCCCTGAGCGTGACGCTGCCGGCCAACAAGATGATCGTGGCCTCGCGCCTGAACCTCACGCCCGAGTACTTCTCGCGCATCCTGCACGAGCTGGAGGGCGAGGGCCTGCTGGTGCTGGACGGTCGGACGGTCACCGTGCCGGACGTGGAGAGGCTGCGCACCCATGGCGGCTAGGGCACCCTTCGCCCCCGCGCGCGCGCGCCCCCCCCGCCGCACGCGCGGCCGCTCGCTCCTGGGCGAAGCGCTCGCCGAGCGCCTGAAGGCCGCGGCCCTCGACGTGGCCGACGACGGCATCGTCATTTCCGACGCGACCCGGCCCGACGCCCCCATCGTCTACGTGAGCCCGTCCTTCGAGCGGCTGGTGGGCTATTCCGCCGACGAGATCCTGGGCACCAACTGCCGCATGGTGCAGGGCCCGGGGACGGACCTGGACACCGTGCGCCAGATCGCCATCGCGCTCTCCGGCGGGCACGTGTTCCAGGGCGAGATCCTCAACTACCGCAAGGACGGCACGCCGTTCTGGAACTTCCTGCGCATCGCGCCCATCCGCGACGAGACGGGCAAGGTGACGCACTACGTGGGAACGCAGACGGACGTGACGGAGCTGCACCTGGCCCGCGACCGCCAGGAGGAGCTCACCACCGCCGTGGCCCACGCCTCGCGCGTGCGCACGGTGGCCGCGCTCGGTGCCTCGCTCGCCCACGAGGTGAACCAGCCCCTCGCCGCGGTGGTGACCAACGCGGAGGCGGCGCTGCGCCTGCTCGAAAGCGGCAAGACGGCGGACGTGCGCGAGGCGCTCGAGTCGATCGTCGCCGACGGGCGCCGCGCGGGCGAGATCATCCTTCGCGCCCGGCGCCTGGTGCGCAACCAGCCCGCGCAGGCCGAGGCGGTGAGCCCGGCCCAGGTCGCCTCCGAGGTGCTCGCCTTCGTCGCCACCCGCGTGCGCCACGCCGGCGTCAAGGCGGCTCTCGAGGGCGCGCGGTCCCGAGCCTGCGTGCGCATCGACCCGGTGCAGCTCTACCAGGCCCTGCTCAACCTCGTCGTGAACGCGATCGAGGCCATGGAGGCCGAGCCCGGCCACCACCCGCGCGAGCTCGCCGTGCGCGTCGAGGCCATCGGGGAGCGCGTCCGCCTTCGCGTCGCCGACACCGGGCCCGGCGCGACCGACGAGGACCTCGCCCGCATGTTCCAGACCTTCCACACGACCAAGTCCCGCGGCACCGGCCTGGGCCTGCTCGTCACGCGCTCGCTCGTCGAGGCGTACGGCGGGCGCCTCGAGGTGGCGCGCAACGCCGGCCGCGGCCTCACCTTCACCATCCACCTGCCTGGAGAAAGCCGATGATCGCCGCCGAGGGCGTGAGCCTGTACATCGTCGACGACGACCCTTCCGTCCGCACGTCCCTCACGCGCCTGCTGCGCGCCGAGGGCGCCGAACCCGAGACGTTCGCGAACGCCGAGGATTTCCTCGCCTTCGCGCCCTCGATCACCGGGCCGTCCGTCGCCCTGCTCGACATCGGGTTGCCCGGCAAGAGCGGCCTCGACCTGCACGCGCGACTGCAGGCGACGCGGCCGGAAGTCTCCGTCGTCTTCCTCACCGGGCACGGCGACGTGCCGGGCGCCGTCACCTCGATGAAGCGCGGCGCCGTCGACTTCCTGCTGAAGCCCGTGGAGGCCGCCACGCTCCTCGCCGCGCTCGCGCGCGCCATCGACCGCGCCCGCGCCGCCTGGAGCGACAAGTCCACGAAGAAGGACATCGCCCTCGCCTACGGCGAGCTCACGCCGCGCGAGCGCGAGGTGCTCACGCACGTGATCGCGGGCAAGCGCAACAAGGTGATCGCCTCGGAGATCGGCACGACGGAGAAGACGGTCAAGGTGCACCGCGGCCGCATCATGGAGAAGATGCGCGTGAAGAGCGTCGCGGAACTCGTGCGCGCCGCCGACAGGCTGGGCATCAAGCCCACGCCCTCGCCGCCGAAGGAAAGGCCCTAGGCCGCCACGGGGCGCGCCAGCCGCTCCAGGCGCGCGAAGAGCTCGTCGGGCCGGATGGGCTTGGCGAGGAAGTCGTCCATGCCCGCCGCGAGGCAGGCGTCGCGGTCCTCGTCCATCGCGTTCGCCGTCATCGCGAGCACCGGCGTGCGCAGCCGGCCGGCGAGGGCCTCGCGCTCGCGCAGCCGCCGCGTGGCCTCGAGCCCGTCCATCACGGGCATCTGCATGTCCATGAGCACCGCGTCGAACGCGCCCGCCTCGCACGCCGCGAGCGCCTCGCCGCCGTCGTGCGCCACGCTCACGCGGCAGCCGCGCTTCTCGAGCATGGCCATCGCCACGCGCTCGTTGATGATGTTGTCCTCGACGAGCAGCACGCGCAGCGCGAGGCTGCCGCTCGGGGCCGGGCGGCGCAGCACGAAGGCGAGCGCCGCCATGAGGTCCGACGGGGCGAGCGGCGTGCGGATGACGCGCACCACGCCGCGCGGCGGGATGCCCGTGCCGCCCGGGCACAGCAGCAGCACCGGCGGGCGCACGGCCGCGTACGCCGGCTGGTCCAGCGCCGCGGCGAACTGCGCCCCCGTCATCTCCGGCATCGTGGCGTCGAGCAGCAGCGCGTCGAAGCGCGCGCCGCCCACGATCTGGGCGAGCGCCGCGTTGGCGGAGTCGGCGTGCTCGACCTTCATGCCCCAGCCCTCCAGCAGCGCGCCCAGGGTCCGGCGGTGGCTCTCGGCGTCGTCCACCACGAGCACGCGCCGGCCCGAGAGCAGGCGGGCGTCGGCTTCGCCCGGCATCGCCGCGGGCCGCCGGCTCACGGCCACGGAGAACCTGAAATCGCTGCCCTTGCCGAGCTCGCTCTCCACGCGGATCGTCCCGTCCATCAGCTCGACCAGCCGGCGCGAGATCGTGAGGCCCAGGCCCGTGCCCCCGTAGCGGCGGGTGATCGAGGTGTCCTCCTGCGTGAAGGCGTCGAAGATGTGCGCCATCTTGCCGGGCGAGATGCCGATGCCCGTGTCGCGCACCGACGTCTCGAGGACGAGCGGGTCGCCCTCGCCCTCGCGCAGCGAGACGGCCACCTTCACGCCGCCTTCCTGCGTGAACTTGATGGCGTTGCCCACGAGGTTCATGAGCACCTGCCGGTAGCGGCCGGAATCGCCGACCACCTCCGCCGGCACCCCGGGATCCACCTCGGCGCGCAGCTGCAGCGACTTCTCGCGCGCGGGCAGCGCGAGGGAGCGCAGCGCGTCGTCCACCGCGCGGCGCACGTCGAAGGGCAGCGACTCGACCACGAGCTTGCCGGCCTCGATCTTCGAGAAGTCGAGGATGTCGTTGATGATGACGAGCAGGGCCTCCGCCGAGCTCCTCACGATGCCCACGTACTCGCGCTGCTCGTCGTCGAGGGAGGAATCGAGCACGAGGGTGGCCATGCCGATGATGCCGTTCATCGGCGTGCGGATCTCGTGGCTCATGTTGGCCAGGAAGTCGCTCTTGGCGCGGTTGGCCGATTCCGCGGCCTCCTTCGCGCGCTGCAGCGCCGCCTCCGTCTCCTTGAGCGCCGTCACGTCCGTCGAGATGCCGATGAACTGCTCGGGCTTCCCGTCCGGGCCGGTGAGCGGCACGATGGTCGAGCTGAACCACTTGAGGCGGCCGTCGCGCGTGCGGTTGCAGATGTCGCCCTGCCACACGCGGCCGGCGACGATCGTGCGCCACAGGTCGGTGTACATCTCGTCCGCGTGGATGCCCGAGCGCACGATGCCGTGGCGCGTGCCGATGAGCGCCTCGCGCGGATAGCCGGTCGTCTCGCAGAAGCGGTCGTTCGCGTAGACGATGCGGCCTTCGCGGTCGGTGACGCTCACGATGGCGTGCTGGTCGAGGGCGAACTTCTGGTTGTCCAGGGCGCGCCGGCTCTCCTCGCGCTCGCGCACGAGCTCGGCCACCAGGGCCGACACCACGCCGATGTCGCCCGAGCCCACGCGGGACGCGTGGCCGGTGGAGGGCAGCATTCCCTCGAGCAGGCCGCGCAGGGATTCGAGCGCGTCCTGCCGCGCGGCGAGCTCGGTCCGCAGGCGCTCCTCGAGGCGGAAGGCGTCGGTCACGTCGCGCGCCGCGAGCACCCAGCCGCCGTCGCCGCCGCCGGCGCCCGCGATGGCCGACAGCGTCGTGTCGAGGTAGTGCTCGCCGGTGTCGCCGTTCGCGAGGCGCAGGCGCTGCGAGCGCCACGGCGCGAGCGGCGCGCCCGGATCGAAGGCGTCGCGCAGGAGCGTGCGCACGTCCCGGCCGACGAGCTCCGCGGCCGGCCTCGCCAGCAACCCCGCCGCGGCGGGGTTGGCGTAAGTGACCCGCCCCGCGGCGTCCAGCGCGAGCACGGCGTCGGCGATGGCGGCGAGCGTGACGCTCGCCTGCTCGCGCTCGGACTGCAGGCTCGAGGCCGTGCGCCCCAGCAGCTCGAAGGTGCGCCGGATCTCGACGGGCGCGTCCTCGGAGAGGTACTTCTTGGGGTCCAGCGTGCCCGAGAGGATCTCCTCCTCGAAGGCCTTCAGGCGGTCGAGGTTGCCCAGCCAGCGGCGCACCGGGATCAGGATGAGGAAGAGCCCGCCCAGCACCGCCACCGCGCCCGAGGTGAAGGCGATGCGCACGAACTGCCAGTAGGACGCCGCGATGTGGTCGGTGTCGTAGACGAGGCGCAGCACCCCGTAGTCGTGCCCGCCCACGGAGATGGTGCGGTTCACGTCGCCCAGCTCCGATTCGACGTAGCGCTGGATCATCGCGGGGGTGGGCGCGGACCCGGGCTGCTCGGAGGTCACCTCCACCCTGCCGCCGCGCAGGTCGATGAACGCGGCGCGATGGAACGGCGAGCGCGAGATGGCGCGCTGGAGCGTCTTCTCGATCGTGTCGTAGTCGCCGATGACGGCGCTGTCCGTGACGGTCTGCGCGACGACCTCGACCATCATCGCGCCCGTGATCGTCTTGTCGTCGATGTCCGAGCGCAGGTAGTAGGTGACGAACGACGAGAGCCCCAGCCCCCCGAACACCAGCAGCGACGCCGTGTAGAGCGCGACGACGCGCGCGACGAGCGACTTGGGCAGCAGGGAGAGGAAGCGTCTCACGGATCGCGGCGCGCCGGGCCTAGCGCAGGCCGGGCGGCGCGCTCTGGTAGAAGCGCCGGTAGTTGGCGTACTCGCTGCCGTCGGAAGGCAGGAAGAACGCCTCGGCCGTGAGGCCGACGGCCGCCGAGGCCTTCTCCAGCACCTCGCGTCCCTTCGGGTCCCTGTGCATGCCGAAGAACGCCGCGGCCACGGCCTTCACGTCCTTGTCGGGCACCTTCGCCGAGGCCATGAGGGCGAGGTCGTGGAAGGCGTCCGAGCTCCAGAGGATGCGCAGCTTGCGGTTCTCGCGCTTCTGGTAGCCCTCGAGGAGCTGGGAATTGCCGCCCACGGCCGCGACCTTGCCGCTCGCGAGCTGGGCGAGGGCGCCGTCCTGGTTGCCGCCGAAGACCACGCGCACGTCGACCTTCTGCGACAGCAGGTGCGCGTACGGGATCTTGTAGGCGATGAACGCCTCCGGGCCCGGGAAGGCGACTTCCTTGTCGGCCAGCTGCGCGATCGTGCGGATGGGCGAATCGTCGAACACCGCGACCTGCCCCTTCACCGGCGGCGTCTGGCGGCGGCCGAAGACCTTCCAGCCGAGCGGCTCGCGCTCGGGACTGAAGAGGTGGTTCGTGAAGACGAACTCGACTTCCCGAGCGAGCACGTACGCCGTGGTGTCGGCCGACGTGCGGCCGATGCGAAGCTGCAGCTTCACGCCGCTCCGGGCCGAGATGTAGTCGATGACGGGATTCCAGTAGGCGGCGGTGAGGTGGATGCCGTACTGGTTCACGGGCGAGAAGCGATAGCCGTCGGCCTGCGACGCCGGGGGCGGGGCGGCGCGGGCCCCGATCGCGAGGCCGGCGAGGGCGATCGCGACGAGCGACCTGAAATGGAAGTCCATGATGGTTCTCCGGAAAACGGTTGCTCGCCCCCATTGGTGCAGGGAATACGGTCCTACCGGGGTAACGGCCTTGCCGAGGGAACCTGTAGCGCCGCGAACGCGGGCTTGGGGACGGTCAGCCGGCGGCCTGGCGCAGGCGCGATTCCATCGACCGGGCGATGGCCTGGGCGCAAGGCGCGGAAAGCCGGGCCTCGTCGTGCACCACGTGGATCGACATCGCGTCGCCGTGGGTCGCGGCGGCCACGAAGAGCGGCTGGTGGCCCATGGGGCAGAGCGCGAACGAGAGGCTCTCCACGCGCACCCCGCCCGAGGCGGCCATGCGCGGCACCGCCCCCGCGTTCGACAGGACGCAGGCGGTGGGCATGCGGGCCATGTAGGCGCGGATGCCCTCGATCGCCTCGGTCACCGGCGGCATCGTCTCGGCTGCCGGGACCAGCTGGTAGAAGAGGTGCCCGTGGCCCTCGGCCACCTGGCGGCGCAGGTCGAGCGTGAGGTGGCGCGCGAGGGGCCACAGGTCGGCCGCCGCCTTCACCGGCGTCGCCGTCGACAGCAGGGTGACCGCGAAGCCGGGCGTCGCGTCGTCGAGCGGCCCGGCGAGGTGCCCGCGCAGGTCCACGGGACTCGTGAGCATGAGCCGGGGATCGGGCGCGTCGCCGAAGCGCTCGCGGCACGCCATGAGCTCGGCGGCGCCGAGCGCGCCGTG
>CAZPLW010000202.1:0-7942 GCA_964587315.1 uncultured Lysobacter sp. | reverse complement strand
CCACGCGGTCGAGCCATTCGCAGCCGGAGCGCACGCCGTGCAGGCGGCCGAGCACGCCCGCGCGGGGACGCCGGTCGGCCCGGAGCAGGGAGCCGTGCACGGCAGCGGCCTGCGCGGCGTACTCGACGGCGGCCCACACCGGCAGCCCGCCCGGCTCGCGCAGCGGGTGGTCCGCCGCGCGATGCCCCGAGGCCGCGCAGCGGATGCGCGAGGCGTCGAAGGCGAGGACGCGATCGAGCAGGCACATGCGCCCCGCGTGGGGAATGCGCGCCGCGATGCCGGCGCGATCTAGCACCGGCGCACCTGCAGCGCGAGCTCGGGCGACAGGGGCAGCAGGGCGGCCGGAAGGTTGTCGCCGCAGAGGGTCGCGAGCGCCCCGAAGCCGCGGGCGCTCGCATTGGCCTGCCAGGCGGCGGGCATCCACGCAGGCCAGTCGATCGGCTCGTCGGCGGCCTGGACCTCGATGTCCCAGGCCGCGAATGCCGTGGCGGCCGGCCGCGGCGCGATCACGATCGCGATCGCGGTGGGCTCGACCACCGGCATGGTGTCGGAGAGCGGCGCCGGCAGCGGGCTGTCGTAGCAGACGTAGAGCACCGGCAGGCTGTCGGAGAGGGCGAGAACGGTGGCGCCGAGCAGGCCCGCGGCGAAGCTCCACGGGCCCCGGCACACGCTGGTGGCGCCCAGCTTCGCGTTCATCGCGATGCTGCAGTAGCCGCTCGGCGCGTTGTGCACGGAGTTGTGGAACTGCGTGGGGGACACGACGCGGGTGCCCGCGAGCGCCTCGCACAGCTGGTGCGTGATGAGCCCCGCGGCCTCGGCGGACGAGAAGAGGAGCGCCATGTTCCGCGCCTCGAGGTCGGTGCGCTCGAGCGCCTGCTCGGCGCAGGCGATGGCGAGGCGCACGGTGGGCGAGCTGCGGCGGCGCTCGGCCGGCGCGAGGCTCGCCGGGGCGCAGGGCGCGAGCGGAACGTCCACGTAGGGCCGGTTCCCGCCGAGCACGTCCTTCGCGACGGCCCAGTCCGGCAGGCCCGGCGCGAGGACGCCCACGGATTCGACGCCCACGCGCATCAGGCCGCCTTCCCGAACACCAGCGCGCAGTTGTTGCCGCCGAAGCCGAAGCTGTTGCTCATCACGCGCGAGAGGGCGCGCGGCTCGCCCTTCAGCGCGATCGCGCAGCGCGTCTGCGGGTCGACCTCGCGGGTGGTGCAGCTGCCGGGCAGGAAGTCGCGTTCGAGGCTGAGCAGCGAGATGGCGGCTTCCGTGATGCCGGCGGCCCCCAGCGTGTGGCCGGTGATGCCCTTGGTCGAGGAGCACGGCGTGGCCGTGCCGAAGACGTCGTGCACCGCGCAGCCTTCGGCGCGGTCGTTGGCCGCCGTGGCGCTGCCGTGCAGGTTGATGTAGTCGATGTCCCGCGGGCCGAGGCGGGCGCGCTCGAGCGCCGCGAGCATCGCGCGGCGGGCGCCCTCGCCGTCGGGCGGCGGCGTGGACATGTGGTACGCGTCGCTCGACTCGCCGTATCCCGTGAGCTGCAGCGCGCCCGGGCCGCGCGCGAGCAGGGCGAAGCCGCCGGCCTCCCCGATGGTGGTGCCGCGGCGCGCCGTGTCGAAGGGACGGCAGACGTCGGGCGCGACCAGCTGCAGCGCGCTGAAGCCGTAGAGCGTGGTGTGGCACAGGCTGTCGACGCCGCCCACCACCACGGCATCGGCGAGCCCCAGCCGGATGAAGCGCTCGGCGAGGCAGAACACCTTGGCGCTCGAGGAGCACGCGGTCGAGATCGTCATGGCCGGCCCGGCGATGCCCAGCACGCGGCGGACGAATTCCGTCGTCGCGTCGAGGTTGTGCACGGTGTCGTAGCGGAAGGCGGACGGCAGGCGCCCGGTCGCCGGGTCCCGGCCCTGGTAGGCGAGCTCGGTGGACAGGATGCCCGAGGTGCTCGTGCCCAGGAAAAGCGCGATGCGCCCGGCGCCCCAGCGCGCGCGCGCCTTCGCCACCGCGGCCACGAAGCCGTCCTGCTCGAGCGCGAGCAGCGCGAGGCGGTTGTTGCGGCAGTCGAAGTCGCCGAGCAAGGCGGGCAGCCTCACGGATTCGGCCGCCGCCACGCGCCCGATCCAGCACTCGAGCGGCGCCCAGGGCAGGTCGTTGGGCGAGAGCCCGCTGCGCTCCTCGCGGATCGTCCGTGCGGTCGCCTCGCGGCCCTGTCCGGCGGCGCTGGTGGTCGTGTAGGCGAGTATGGCGAGGGGTTCGAAAGGCACGGAAATCCCGGCCGGCGAGGCGGTGGGGGAGACGGACCCCATTTACGTACGGACGGACAGGGGCCGTCTGTGCCTTACCGTACAGAAAGGGCCGCGGCACGGGGCCATAGTGACCGGCATCATGGACGACACTTTCCCCACCCTCGAAGCGGAACTGGCGCAGCTCATCGTCGAATCGGCCAACCTCGACGGCGTCGCCGCCGGCGAGATCGATCCCGAGGCGCCGCTCTTCGGCAGCGGCCTGGGTCTCGACTCGCTCGACATGCTCGAGCTGTCGATGGCGATCGAGCAGCGCTACGGCGTGAGCCTTCGTTCCGACGATCCCGACAACGCGAGGATCTTCGCCTCGCTTCGCGCCCTCGCGCGGCACATCCACGCGCAGACGGGGCGCTAGGGCTTCCGGCGTGCCCGCAAACCTGGCGCGCCCCGTGGCAGGCCCGCGATGAGCCTGCTGCCGCTCGCGAACCATCGCGACGGTGGCGCCCCCGTGCTCTACGGTCGCGGCCCCGACGTGAGCGCGTCGCTTTTCCTGGCGCAGGCCGGGCGCCTGGCGCGCGCGCTGCCGCCCGGCGAGCGCGTCATCAACCTGTGCGAGACGCGGCACGGTTTCATGGTCGCCTTCGCGGCGGCGCTGTGGCGCGGGCAGGTGTCCCTGCTGCCCTCGGCGCGCGGCGTCGGCGACCGCGAGGCGCTCCGGCGGCGCCATCCCGGGGCGCCGCTGCTGTGCGAGAAGCCGATCGAGGGCGCCGACGGCTTCGCGATCGGCGATTTCCTCGAGGACCGCGAGGACGCGCCCTTCGGCATGCCCGGCATCGATTCCCGCGCCGTCGCGGCGACGCTCTACACCTCGGGCAGCACGGGCGAGCCCGCGGCGCATTCCAAGACGTGGGGCCAGCTCTGCCGCGGCGCGGCGATGCTCGCCACGGCGCTCGGCTGGGAATCGCGACCCGGCGTCGCGGTGGTCGGCAGCGTGCCGCCGCAGCACATGTTCGGGCTGGAGAGCACCGTGATGCTGCCGTGGCAGGCGGGCGTGCCGGTGCACGCGGGCCAGCCCCTGCTCGCGGCGGACCTCGAGGCGGCGCTCGGCGAGGGCGAGCGGTTCGCGTGGTGGATGACGACGCCGGCGCTCATGCGCGCGCCGCTGCAGTCGGGCGCCGCGCTCCCGCGCCTGGACGGGATCGTCGCCTCGACGATGGGCCTGCCGCCGGCGATCGCGCAGGCGGCGGAGCGGTCCTGGCGTGCCCCGGTGATCGAGGTCTACGGCTCCACGGAAACCGGCGCGCTCGCGACGCGGCGCACGGCGGTCGAGTCCGACTGGATCCCGCTCGAGGGCGTCGCGCTGCGCGGCGAGGGCGAGGGGGAGGCGCGACGGTTCCTCGCCGAAGGCCCGCACATCGCCGCCGCCGTGGCGCTGGGCGACCTGCTGGAGCTGCTTCCCGACGGCCGTTTCCGCTGGCTGGGACGCGCGGGCGACATGGTCAAGATCGGCGGCAAGCGCGGCTCGCTCGCGGCGCTCGGGCTCGCGCTCACCGGCATTCCCGGCGTGAGCGACGGCGTGTTCGCCTGCGCGCCCGGCGGCGGCGGCGCGGACGAGGGCAGCGGATCGGTCCGGCGGCTCGCAGCCTTCTACGTGTCGAACGAGCTGTCCCCGGACCAGGTGCTCGCCCGGCTGCGCGAGCGCATCGATGCGGCCTTCCTGCCGCGCCCCATCCGGCGCGTGGCGCGCGTGCCGCGCGATGCCAACGGCAAGGCGACGCAGGCGACGCTCGAGGAACTCTTCGCCATGAACCCGCCCGCGCAGGTCATCGCGCCGGACCATCCCTCGCTCGCGGGCCATTTCCCGGGCGAGCCGATCGTGCCCGGCGCGCTGCTGCTCGCACGCGTCGCCACGAGCCTTCGCGCGAGCTTCCCGCGCTCGAGTCCGGCCGAGCTGCGATGGGCGCACTTCCACGTGCCGTTGCGGCCGGGCGAGCCGTTCGCCATCGTGGCCTGGCGCAAGGACGGGCATGCGCGTTTCGAGGTCCGGCGCACGGAAGGCGAGATCGATCGCGGGGCGGTGATCGCGAGCGGCGAATGGGCCCTCGATCGCTGCGTCGCGGAAGGACCGGCTCCGTGAACGCCACCTGGCGCGGCCGGCCGGAGCGCGGCAGCCTCGGCCTCAAGCGGCTGATCATCTGGCTCGCGCTGCACGCGGGACGCGGCTTCTGCCGCGTGCTGCTGGTTCCCATCTGCGCCTACTTCCTCGCGAGCGCGCCCGTCGCGAGGCGGGCCTCGCGCGAGTTCCTCGCGAGGGCGCTCGGACGCCCCGCCTCCTGGCGCGACACGTTCCGCCACCTTTTCGTCTTCGCGACGACGCTGCTCGACCGCGTCTTCCTCCTGGGCGGCCGCCACCGCGAGTTCGACGTGACGGTGACGAACGCGCACGCCTTCGAGCAGGCGATCGCGGCAGGCCGCGGCTGCCTCCTGCTGGGCTCGCACCTGGGCAGCTTCGAGATGCTGGGCGTCGTGGGCGCCGTGGAGCGGCACCTCGCGATCAACATGGTGATGCACCAGTCGGAAAGCGCCGGCCTGCGCGAGCTGCTGGCGGCCACCGGCGTCACCGTGCCATACCGGGTGATCGCCCTGGGGCACCCCGACTCGATGATGCGCGCGCGCGATTGCCTCGCGCGGGGCGAAGTGGTGGGCATCCTCGCCGATCGCGTGTACGGCAAGGAGGCGACGCAGGCGGTGCCCTTCCTGGGCGCCCCGGCGCGCTTCTCGCTCAGCCCGTACCGCCTGGCCCGCCTCACGGGGGCGCCGGTGGTGACGATCTTCGGCCTGTACCGGGGCGGGCGGCGCTACGAGATCGTGTTCGAGTCGCTCGGCGCGCCCGGACCCGTGCCCTACGCGGCCATCCTCGAGCGGGAGGCGCGCGCCGCGCCGTTCAACTGGTTCAACTTCTACGATTTCTGGTCGGCGTAGGGTCGCGATCGGGCTGGGTGCGTGAGCGAACGGACCCCGGACCCGCGACCCGGTAGCCTGAAACGCTGCCCGCCCGATTTCCCCGCCCATGTCCGTCGTCTCGAAATTCCTGCTGGCCTCGCTCGCCGCGACATCGTGGGCCGCCTTCTCCGTCTGGGCCGCGCGCTACTGGTTCGCGGAGCTGGCCGGCATCGCGGGCCCCGCGCTCGCCGCGTTCGTCATCGCGTTCATCGCGATCGTCCCGGGCTTCATGAACGCCTTCCTGCTCGCGAGCCTCGCGCTCGACCGCCGCCCCCCGCGCGCGCGCCTCGAGAGCTATCCCGAGGTCACGGTGCTGGTCGCCGCCTACAACGAGGCGGCCTCCATCGCCCAGACGCTGCGCAGCATCGCCCGCCAGGACTACCCCGCGCGCATCGAGGTCATCGTGATCGACGACGGCTCGCACGACAGCACGTCGGCGGACGCGCAGGCCATCGGCATCGACCTGGACCGGCTGCGCGTCATCACGCTCGAGCGCAACGCGGGCAAGGCGGTGGCCCTCAACGCGGGCCTCGCCCAGGTGCGCACGGTCTCGATGATCACGGTGGATGCGGACTGCCACCTCGCGCCCTCGGCGGTGCGCCACCTCGTCGAGCGCTTCTCGGGCGATTCCCCCGGCACGCGCGCGGTGGCCGGCACGATGCTCGTGCGCAATTCGCGCACGAACTGGATCACGCGCGCGCAGGAGTGGGACTACTTCCAGGGCATCGCGGCGACCAAGCGCGTCCAGTCGCTCTACCACGGCGTGCTCGTCGCGCAGGGCGCCTTCTCCATCTACGACACGGCCACGGTCCGCGAGGCGGGCGGCTGGCCCGACGCGATCGGCGAGGACATCGTGCTCACCTGGGAGCTGCTCGCCCGGGGCCATCGCATCGGGCACGCGGAGGACGCGTGCGCATTCACCTCCGTCCCGGAGACGCTCGGCCAGTTCCTCGGGCAGCGCCGCCGGTGGGCGCGGGGCATGATCGAGGCGTTCCGCCGCACGCCGGGCATCGTGGTGAAGGTGCGCCTGTCCACGATGTTCATCCTCTGGAACGCGCTCTTTCCCCTGCTCGACATCGCCTACGTCTTCGCCTTCATTCCGGGGATCGTGCTCGCGCTCTTCGGGCACTTCTGGATCGTCGGGCCGATGACGCTCGCGCTGCTGCCCGTCGGACTCGCGATGAACGCGTACATGTTCCGGGTCGAGTCCGGCATGTTCGAGGCCGAGGGGTTCACGGTGCGCAAGAACCCGTCGGGGTTCGTGACCTACGTCCTCGCCTACGGCCTCGTCCTCCAGCCGGCTTCCGTGCTGGGCTACATCTCCGAGTTCTTCAACCTGAGGCGGACATGGGGCACGAAATAGCGGCATTCGCGCTGTGCGCGCTGGTCGGGGCGCAAGCGGCCTGGGCGCAGGATCGGGCCGGGCCGCCCGCGGCAGGCGCCTCCTTCGGCCGTTCGTCCGATTCGGACGGCCTGCGCATCGAGCGGGCGGTGGCCACGGGGTACCTCGAGCGGATCGGCGACGCCCGGGCGACGGGAGTCTTCGTCGAGGGCGGCCGCTACACGCAGGGCGACTGGCGCCGCGCCTTCGAAGGCGCAGGCCTGCACTACGCCGACCAGGCGCGCGGCACGGGCCTGGGGTGGCTCGTCGACGCGGGCGTGAGCCGCCAGGGCGGCCGCACCCTCGCGACCGGCGAAGGCGAGTGGTCGCGTGAACTGCAGCCGGGCACGCGCCTCGCGGTCGTCGGCGGACGGGGGTGGGTGGAGACGGCGAGCGCCCTGGATGCGGGCGTGCACCACGGACTCGCGGGCGCCAGCGTGGACCAGGACCTCGGCCTCGGCTTCACCGCCGTGGGATTGCTCGCCAAGCAGTGGTTCTCGGACGGGAACACCCGCACGCTCGAGCGCGTCCGACTCATCCATTCGACGTGGCCGGACCTGGGGATCACCCTGCAGCTTCGCGCGCGGCATTACGCGTCGAGCGCCGACGACGTGGAAGGCCGCTACTTCAATCCTTCGCGTTACACGGAAGTGCTCGCCGTGGCGGCGATGCGCCGCCGCTTCGAGGGCGGGTGGTCGGTCTTCGCGGAAGCCGGCACGGGCCGGCAGTACGTGGGCGACGATCCGCAGCGGCCGGCGCGGCTCGCCTCGGCGAGCCTCGTGCGGGTGCTGGACGGCGGCATCGCCCTGAAGGCGCGCGCGGCGTACCGCCGCGGCGCGTCCTTCGGCGGGCCGGATTACTCCTCGCGGGAATTCAGGCTCGAGGCCGTGAGCGGCTTCTGAGCCGCGTCGAAAGCGAAGGGCCCGGACGAGCCGGGCCCCGCAGTCCAGCTTCCTGATGCCGGACGGCATCGGCATGACCGGGTCCCAGGTGCCCGTCCCGCCCGCCTTCACCTTCGCCGCGCGCCGCGCCACCGCGCCCGCGTCGCCCTTGTACCTGAGCGCGACGTCGCAGTACGCGGGGCCGACGACCTTCCTGTCGAGCGCGTGGCACGCCTTCGTGCAGTTGTGCTTCTACAGGGCGTTGCGGCCCGGGCCGACCGGCGTCTGGCCTGGGTCAATGCGAAAGGCGTCCCGGGGAAAGGAACGAGTACCCCATGGGGTATTCGCCGGGACTGCGCCCCGGGCTAGAACGACCTCGGCAGCCCCAGCACGTGCTCGGCCACGTAGGAGAGGACGAGGTTGGTTGAGATGGGCGCCACCTGGTA
>CAZPLW010000201.1:0-7943 GCA_964587315.1 uncultured Lysobacter sp. | reverse complement strand
CGAATCCGCCGCCGCGCCGGCCAACGCCGATCGCCGTTCCTTCCTCGCCGCCACCGCCTCGATCGGCACCGGCATGATCGCGGGCACCGCCCTGGCACAGGCACCGGCCGCGGCGCCCGTCGCGCCCGCGCCCGTCGCACCGCCGCCGTCCGCACCCGCCGCGCCCGCCGCCGCCGCGGCCAAGCCGCTCAGGATGGTCGACGTGCTCGCGAAGGCCCGCGAGGTGATGCATCCGGTGTGCCGCGTCTGCGCGGAATGCGATGGCGTCGCGTGCGCGGGCGAGGTGCCCGGCATGGGCGGGTTCGGTTCCGGCGTCGCCTTCCGCAACAACTACACGTCCCTCCGGAACGTGCAGCTGCGGATGCGCACGGTGCACGACGTGAAGAAGCCCGACATGGCGATCACGCTTTTCGGGCAGAAGATCAGCCTGCCGGCGATCGCCGCGCCCACGGGCGGCACGACCTACAACATGGGCGGAAAGATGAAAGAGGATGCCTTCGCCGAGGCCATCCTCTCCGGCTGCGCCAAGGCCGGCACGCTGGGTGCCATCGCCGACGGGATCGGCGACCCGCTCGAGGTGTTCGAGAAGCGCGTGATGGTGCTCAAGCAGCTCGGCGTGAAGGCGATCGTGGGCCTCAAGCCCCGCACCCAGGAGGAGATCATCGCCCGCATGCGCCTGGCCGAGGCGGCCGGCGCCGTGGCCTTCACGATCGACGTCGACTCTTCGGGCCGCGCGGCACGGGCACTGCCCGGCCGCACCGTCGAGCCCAAGACGGCGAAGCAGATCCGCGAACTCGTCGCGGCGACGAAGCTGCCCGTCGTCATCAAGGGCGTCATGACGGTGGACGAGGCCGTCGCGATCGCCGGCACGGGCGCCGCGGGCATCGTGGTCTCCAACCACGGCGGCCGCGTGCTCGACCACACGCCGGGGTCGGCCGAGGTGCTCCCGGCCATCGCGGCCAAGGTGAAGGGCAAGCTCGTCGTCCTCGTCGACGGCTGCGTGAAGTACGGCCACGACGTGCTCAAGTACCAGGCGCTCGGAGCCGATGCCGTCCTGGTGGGCCGGCACTTCATCCGCGGGGCCCATGGCGCCGGGGCGCCCGGCGTCACCCTCATGGTCGAGGCGATGCGCCAGGAGCTCGAGGCGGCCATGGTGCTCACCGGCTGCCCGAACGCGAAGGCCGTCAGCCGCAAGATCCTGGTGTAGCCATGGGATCCTTCCTCCGCGGCGCGGCGCGCACCATCGCCGCGGCGCTTCTCGGCGCGCTCGCCTTCGCGGCCTGCGCCTCGGACCAGGGCGTCACCCTGGTCTACGGCGGCGGCGGCGAGGGCAAGGTGGTCTTCGACGGCCGCCTGCACGCCGGCAAGGGCTACACGTGCAACGACTGCCACAAGGCGTTCGCCCCCACGGGCGCGCGCCTCTTCGACACGCACCGCACCGCGCTCATCGACAAGGCGGCGCACAAGACGGCCACGCAATGCTTCGCGTGCCACGACGGCAAGAAGGCGACGAAGGACTGCGATGCCTGCCACCGCGAGAACTCTGCGGGCAACAAGGACGCCGTGGGCCCGCCGACCGTGCGGCTGCACGGCGCGGCGAGCACCGTCGATAGCCTCATCGCGCCGCACAAGGTCGCGGTCGAGAAGGCCACGGGTTACGCGCTTTCCGTCGACAAGAGCAATGCCGGCAAGGGCCTCATCGACCTGGCCGACGGCAAGTGCGACGCGGCGCTCGCCTCGGCGGGCCTCGAGACGATCGTGGCCGCGGCGAAGGCGGCCGGCCGCGTCGTGGACGCCTCGACGCTTCGCCTGGCCGTGATCTCGAGCGATCAGGTGGTCTTCGTCGTGCATCCGTCCAACCCCGTGCGGCAGCTGAGCGCGGACCAGCTGCGCGACATCCACACCGGGAAGATCGCCAACTGGAAGGAAGTGGGTGGGCCGGACCTGCCCATCGTCGTGGTGACCGACACCGCCTCGAGCGCCACGCGCGGGCTCGTGAAGCAGGCCGTGCTCAAGGGCGCGGAGTACGTCGCGACGGCCAAGGCCGTGAAGGTGGATACGATCAACGACGAGGTGGCGGCGCTCCCCGGCGGCATCGGCGGCCTGGGCGCGGGATTCGTGAAGCCCGGCACGGTGATCCTCTCCACGCAGAAAGTGGAAAGGCCGCTCGGGCTCATCACGGTCGGCGAACCGAACGCCAAGGTGGCCCGCGTGATCGAGGCGTACAAGGCGGCCGTCGCCCCGCGCTGAAACAAAGACCGGGAAAAAGGGGACGCAAACATTCACCGGGCTGAGTCAGCCCGGTGAATGTTTGCGTCCCCTTTTTCCTGATTTCTAGCGCTGCACGTCGATCACCTTCACGCGCACCTTGCGCTCCTTCTTCTCGCGAAGGACGGTGAGTTCGGCCGTGCTGTCGATGCCGGCGCGGTCGAGCTCGGCGGCGAAGGTGCCCATCTGCTCCACGGGCCGGCCGTTGACGGCCACGATCACGTCGCCCACCTCGCCCGTCTTGCGGTCCACGGGGCGCAGGCCGGCCTCGGACGCGGGCGAGCCACGCACCACGTCCGCGATGACCACGCCCGTGAAGCCGGCACGCGCGGCGATCATCGGATCGATGGCGCGGATGCCGATGCCCGGCAGCGACGCCTTCCCGCGCGCGATGAGCTGCGGCACGATGCGGTTCACGAGGTCCGCGGGGATCGCGAAGCCCACGCCCGCGGAGCCGCCCGAGGGCGAACGGATGGCGGAGTTCACGCCCACCAGCCGCCCCGCGCTGTCGAGCAGCGGACCGCCGGAGTTGCCCGGGTTGATGGCGGTGTCCGTCTGGATGGCGCCCGCGATCTCGCGGTACTCGCTCGTGGGCAGGTGGCGGTCGAGCGCGCTCACGATGCCGGCGGTGAGGGTGCGCGACAGGCCGAACGGGTTGCCGATGGCGAAGACCGACTGGCCCACGCGCAGGTCCCGGGAGCTGCCGAGCGGGATGGGCCTCAGGTCGCGCGGCACCTGCGAGAGCTTCACGACGGCCAGGTCGTAGTCCGGCGCGACGCCCACGACCGTGGCGGGGATAGGCTTGCCCGCGTCCAGCTGCACGGTGACGCCGCGCGCGCCCTGCAGCACGTGGTAGTTGGTCACCACGTGGCCGTGCGTGTCCCACACGAACCCGCTGCCCGCGCCTTGCGCCACCTCCGCGGTGAAGAAGCCGGTGCGCTCGAGTCGCTCCGTCGTGATGTACGCCACCGAGGGCGCGGCGCTCTCGAAGAGGCTCGTGAGGGCCTGCTCCTGCGCGAGGAGCGGGCCGCGCGGCGCGACGGGCCGGGCTTCGGGCGCGCCGCCCTTCTGGGCGAAGGGCGAGAACGCGGTGACGGCCGCGACGAGCGCGGCGACCAGCAGGAGGGGCTTCTTCATGGGGCTTTCCGGCGGGGATCGACTTCCCGTCAGATCGTGGCGGAGCCGCCCGGGTTCAACCCCCCTGCTTCAACGGCGCGTCAATCCAGTGGCGTCGAGGCGAAAGCCGGATGGGATTCCGCGGCGACCGAATAGCGGGCGAGCGCCGGGAACTTCCAGGCCGGCAGGAGTTGCGCGTGGTAGTACTGCGCGAAGCGCCACGCCACGGCCACCGCGACGTCGGCGGCATCCGGCGCGTCACCGGCCATCCAGGGATTCGCGCGGCCCACGGCATCCTCCAGTTCCGTGAACGCCGCCGAGGCCTGGCCCAGCGAACGCTCGCACCAGGGCTCGTGGCGCTTGTCGGCCGGGCGCTGATCGCGTTCGTACACGAGCGCCACGCACTTGTCGCAGGCCGCGAGCGCGAAGCCGATGAGCCGCAGCGCGTCGCGCCGTTCGACGCCGCCGGCGGGCAGGAGGCGGCGATCCGGCGGCACGAGCGTCTCCAGGTAGTCGAGGATCAGCGTCGAGTCCATGAGCGCCACGCCGTCGTCGCACACGAGCGTGGGGGCCTTCACCACCGGGTTCACCTTCCGGAACGCGTCGAAGTGGCGGAACACCGACACGGGCCGGTGCTCGAAGGCGATGCCCATGAGCTTCATCGAGATGGCGACGCGGCGAACGTAGGGGGAATCGAGCATGCCGACGAGCTGCATGGGCGGTCCTTCGCGAGGGGAAAGCCGGCATTGTGCCGCCAATTGGCGTCCGCCCGCGATGGCCGGCGAGGTCGGGCGCCCGGCGCCTAGCTCCCGAGCGCCTTCGCCACGCGGCCCACGAAGCCCGCCGAATGCGCCCCGTCGAGCCAGCGCGTGACCACGACGGCCTCGTGGTCCGGATCGATCCACACCGTGTGGCCGCCCGCGCCGAACATGAACCAGCTCGCGCGCGAGGCGTCGGCGTAGAGCTGGCCTTCGCGATTGAGCCACGTGAGCCACCCGTAGAACGGCGCCACCGCGCAGGGCTCGTGCATGCGCCGGACCCAATCGCGGGGAAGGACCTGCTTGCCCTGGTGCATGCCGCCATCGAGCAGCAACTGGCCGATGCGCGCCTGGTCGCGCGCGCTGATCGTCACGCCGCCGCCCCAGTGCGTGCCGCCGGGAACCGACGGCATGCGCCGGCCGTCGATCTCCACCCACGCATCGTCGTAGCCTTCCCAGCGGAAATCGCGCCCGCCGCCGATCGGCTGCAGCACGCTCTCGAGGAACACTTCCGGCAGCGGCCGCTTGAAGAGGTGCAGCAGCGCGAGCGAGAACTGGTTGATGCGAACGTCGTTGTATTCCCAGTAGCCGCCCGGCTCGCGCAGCGGGCGCAGATCGCCCTTCTTGCCCACGACCGGCTTGGGATCGTGGGACACGCGCCGGTAATGCTCCACCTGGTCGGGCATGCCGAAGCACTCGCCCTGCCATTCGCTGGTCTGCGTGAGGAGGTGCTCCCACGTGATCGCGCGGTTGTGCACGGAATCGAAGCCGATGCCCGGCAGACGGTCGCTCACGCGCTCGCGCGGATCGAGCATCGCGCGCGACTGGGCCAGGCCTGCGAGCAGCGCAAGGTACGTCTTCGCGACGCTGAAGGTCTGGTCCGCGCGATCGGGTTCGCCCCAGGCCGCGACCTCCTCGCCGCACACGCGGATGACGCCCGAGACGCCGCCGCGCGGATGCACCGGGCCGCGCAGGCGGTTGAACGGCGGCGGGTCGTCGTGGTGGACACCCCAGTGCGCGGGGTCGGCTGCAGGATCGCGCGGCCACGGGATCTCGTGGGCCTGCGCGAAGGCGATCGCTTCGTCGAAGTTCTTCATGGCGGACATGATATCCGCGGGGCAGTCGATGGGGGTGGGACGACGGGAATCGACCCGAAGCCGAACAATCGATGTTAGGTCAGACTGTCCAAATGGAGCGCTCCACGACCCCGGTACTTCTTCAATAGCTCCTTAGTCATCACGGGTGTCCTTGGATGCCAACCTTCGTGCGTCTCGCATAAACATCACCCAACCGAATTTCTCGGCCACCTTTGCCTGATGCCAAACCTCATAAATGCTATGACCAACATGAAATGGATTGACGAACGGAATTGGCAAATTCGTTAGAACGGCGAGCCCTGCTGCTGTCCTGACATTTGGACGCACTTCGTCAGCGAGATGCTCCAGCGCCTGCAAGTAGTTGTCGCTCAGTGACGAGAGCTTGCCTATTCCAGCCAGTCTTGCATGCTCATTTCTAAACTGCTTTAGGAAAGGCGAGCGACGCAACTCAAATACATCATTCCAACATAGATCTTGCACCCCAGTTGGCGGCGACACCAATTCTTGAACACCATCGCTGGAAATCAGCGGCGCCGAGAGCAATTGAAGTGTGCTATCCGAAATGTCATGGCCGATAAATGTCGAATCAGGAAGGTGTTCGCGCCAGTATTGGATCTCAAGAATCGTATAAAGCTGGAGCTTCCAGTCGTCGTAACGATCACGAGGAGATAGTCCAAGTTCAAGTAGCGCAGATGTAGTGGCGAGCTTTAGTGCCGGTGGCGCAGCATTGAAAGTTGCAAGAGCATTGTCCGCCCACAAGTCAAAGTGCGGCGTATCAGGCGGGACGTTGCTCCAGCAAGCAGCAGCAGATTCGCGACTGAAAGGTGAAAGTGCGGGTTCATTCCGCATCTCCGCAGTTATCTCTGCAAAGCGCGTCGGATCTGATGGACCCGAAAAGACTAGCCTTTCATGAAGGAGCGTCGCTATCTTGGCCTTCGATATAACTCTTTCGTCTACATTCCAGCGCCCTGAGTGGGCAAGAAATGCGGTCGTATTCATGGCTGATAACATTCGAGTTGAGTGGGACCACACTTTGACTTGACCGCGGTTAAGCACAGCCTCTTGACACCACGTAGCTGATCAAACGCGCCGCTATACGCCATAAACTATTTGATTGAGTCGCTCGACGAGACTGTTGATGAAGTCCCTGCAATCACGTGCGTACTCGGGTTGTATTGGTCTCGGTGTACCGTTCCCTTCCAAATCACCTTCATGCGCAATTTGATTGCGACGACGTACATAGCTGTGGAGACGGCGCTTCAAATCGTCTGATGAGGTGTTCGGTCCAGGCCATAGTTGAGATACTTCTTCAAAGACGTTTGCGTGGCCTAGCAATCCGTATGCTTTCGCGATCTTCTCAGGCTCTATAAAGGACTGAAATGCGAGGGCCTCTTCTTTGAATCGGAAAAGCAACGCATCAATCGAATTGTTCGCCAAAAAAATGGGAAGTGCCGCCCGAAATGTTGCGGAATTCTTGATAGGCACAAGGCTTGCCAGGCGTTCGCATAGCTCATCTGGAGGTGGCGCCATTTGCCCGAATGCAAGCGGCAGGCGCTCATAAACAACCGCATGAACGTATGCGTCTAGTGCCGAGACGCTCGCTACGACAGCTGAACGCGGCATCCAAAGGAGGTCTAGGTTTGCAGCGCTAAGTCGCCCACGAACGCCAAGGCCCCGCGCGTGCCTAAGTTCTCTGTACATCGAAACTAAGCTGCCAGCGGCCTCGAGATTAATTGCAAATTGGTCGATGGCTGCCATCGCTGAGGTCCAAGAGGCAAGGAGTTGCAACTGTGAAGAATGATGCTCCGGCCGCGGCCTGCGAGCAACCCAGAGCCTTTGGTGGGCTATGTTGTACTTGAGGAAGGCGCCGCCGAGTAGCGTAAAGCACACGTCCAAGTCATGCGCTGTGGTTTAGGCCAACGAATGTCTAGTACTGGCCGAGACAAGACATCCACCCCGAACCGCACCCAAGCGTCATCGGCCATACCGTTCCTCCCGTAACGCCACGCCTTCGTTTCCACGCAATCTCGACGACCGCCGAAACTTCACCGCGGCAATTGAATTCCACTAAGATCTTCGAAGGAAGATCCCCGTGATTGAGGATCGAAAACCATTCTCAACAACCGGGGACTCGCCGCCATGCACATGCTCGGACGATCGCTTGCCTTCCTGGCCGTCGCATTCTCGATGGCCGGGGCTACCGGGGTGCACGCCGCGACCTTCACCGTGACCGTCTTCACCGATGCGAACTCGGGCGGATTGGCCGGCACGGGCGCAGGCGCCGCAGGGGACCTGCGCGCGCAGATCCTCGCCGCCAACTCGGCGGGCGGCGCCAACGCGATCACCTTCGCGTGCGGTTCGCCGCCGTGCACGATCACGCTGACCGGTCCCCTGCCGCCGATCACCTCGAGCGTCAGCATCGACGGCGGCACGCTCGGCGACATCGTCGTCGACGGGGCCGGCAGCTACCGCGTGTTCTTCGTCGACATCGGCACGGTGACCCTGCAGAACCTGGTCGTCCAGAACGCGAGGGCGCAAGGCGGCGCCGGCGGCATCGGCGGCGGCGGGGGCGGCGGGGGCGCGGGGCTCGGCGCCGGGCTCTTCGTCAACCGGGCCGGCGCGGCGGTGACGCTGGCCAACGTCCGCTTCGCGAACTGCGCGGCGGCCGGCGGGGCGGGCGGCAACTTCCAGAGCACGACGCCCC
>CAZPLW010000200.1:0-8097 GCA_964587315.1 uncultured Lysobacter sp. | reverse complement strand
GGCCGCGCTGCGGATGGCGGTCTGCCTGCACGGCGCCGCCGCCGATTCGTGCGTGGCGCGCGGCGTGGGGCCCATCGGACTCACCGCGAGCGAGGTCGCGTACGAGGCGCGCGATGTCCTCAATCGCTGGCTGGCGCCGGCGCGCGGGTCTTCGCCGCTTCCTTGACCGGGATCAAGCCCGGCCGGTGGTAACGGCCGTCTCGCCCCCGGTAGCCGCTTTCCCCCGCCATTTCCGGCTCAAGCTCCCGCCGGGATGTGCCGTAGGCCATGCCAACGTACCTACGGGAAAGCGGACATGGGCATATTTTCGTCTCTTCGGGCAAGGCTCGCCACGGTGGCCGTCGCGGCGCTGGTCGGCATGCTGGCAGTCGGTTTCTACGGCGCGCTCTCGCAGCGCGAGGCGGGCTTCGAGGACCGGCGGCTGCTCGCGAAGTCCACGGTCGAGGCCGCCCAGTCGGCGATCTCGCACTACGTCGCCCTCGAGAAAGAAGGAAAGCTTCCGCGCGCCGAGGCGCAGAAGCGCGCGCGGGAATCCGTGCGGTCGATGCGCTACCAGACGCGCGAGTACTTCTTCGTCCTCGACTACGAGGGCACGTACGTGCTCATGCCCCCGGCACCCGAGCGGGAGGGGCAGGCGGTCATCGACAACCAGGACAAGCGCGGCAACTACTACGTGCGCGGCATCGTCGCGGCCGGCAAGTCGGGCGGCGCCTATACCGAGTACTACTTCCCGAAGGCGGGCCAGACCGAGCCGCTGCGCAAGATCTCCTTCGTCGGCCCGGTTCCCGAATGGAACTGGGTCATCGGCACGGGCCTCTACGTCGACGACGTGGAAGCGGCCTTCTACCGCCGGCTCGCCACCTACGCGGCGGTCGTGGCCGTCCTCGCGATCGGCCTGTTCGCCCTGGTGGCGTTCATCGGCCGGCGCATCCTGGCCGACATCGGCGGCGAGCCGGCGCTGGCCGCCGCCGCCGTCCGGCGCGTGGCCGACGGCGACCTCTCCACGCCGATCGTCCTTCGCGCGGGCGACGGCACGAGCCTTCTCGCCGCGATGGCCGCCATGCAGGACCAGCTGCGCCGCACCGTCGGCCAGATCAAGGACGCCACGGGCTGCATCTCGACGGGCACCGGGCAGATCGCCGCGGGCAACCTCGACCTGTCCCAGCGCACCGAGGAGCAGGCCGCGAGCCTCGAGCAGACCGCCGCCAGCATGCAGTCGCTCACGACGTCCGTGCGCGAGAACGCCGAGCACGCGCGCGAGGCGAGCGCGGTCGCCCTGCAGGCGAGCGAGGTCGCCTCCCGGGGCGGCGAGGCCGTGCGCAATATGGTCGGGACCATGTCGACCATCAACGCCTCCTCGCGCGAGATCATGGACATCACCGGCGTCATCGACGGCATCGCCTTCCAGACGAACCTCCTGGCCCTCAACGCCGCCGTCGAGGCCGCGCGCGCCGGCGAGCAGGGCCGCGGCTTCGCGGTCGTGGCGGGCGAGGTGCGCTCGCTCGCCACGCGGGCCGCCGACGCCGCCCGCCAGATCAAGTCGCTCATCGAATCGTCGGTCCGGCGCGTCGACGAGGGCACGCGGCAGGTCGACCATGCCGGCGAGACGATGGCCGCCATCGTCGATTCCGTCCGCCGGGTGACGGACCTCGTGACGGGCATCGCGGAGCGCTCGCGCTCCCAGGACGACGGCATCGCGGAGGTGAACCTCGCCGTCAAGCAGCTCGACACCGTGACGCAGGCCAATGCCGGCCTGGTCGAGGAGTCGGCCGCCGCCGCCCAGTCGTTGGAGGACCAGGCGAAGGCGCTCGTGCGATCCGTGAGCGTCTTCCGGGTCGAGCCCTCGCCCGCCTGAGCCGCTAGGCGAACGCCCGCCAGGTCGCGATGCCGAGCGCGGTGAGCATCAGCGAGCCGCCCAGGTGCGCGCCGGCATGCAGCAACGCCGCGCCGTACTCCGAGCGCATCATCATCGCGACGTTCTCGGCCGAGAAGGTGGAGAACGTGGTGAGGCCTCCCAGGAAGCCGGTGACGATGAAAAGCCGCCACTCGACCGGGATGTCGTGCCGGGCCGAGAAGGCCGCCACGGCGATCCCGACGAGGTAACCCCCGATGAGGTTGGCGGCGAGCGTGCCCATCGGCAGCGAGGCGACGCGCTCGTTGAGCCAGGCGCCCATCCCCCAGCGCGCCCACGCGCCCAGCGCGCTGCCCACGCCCACGGCCACGATGCCGCCGGCGATCGAGCTCATGGCGCCTCCAGGACCGCGCGCAGCGCCGCCGGCACGGGCGCCGGCCGCGCCGAGGCGTAGTCGGTCCACACGATCACGAACTCGGCCTCGGTGAAGCGCTCGGCCGCATCGCGGGCGTTCACGATCTCGCCGCCCAGGTGGAAGCTGGTGTTGCCCACGCGGCCGGCGAGCACGCGCACTTCCACCTCGGCGGGATGCACGACGGGGCGAAGCCAGGTGACCGCGGCCTTGAGCACCACCGGACCCGCGGAACCGCCCCGCATCGGAAAGCCGAGCTTCTCGAACCACTCGATGCGCGCCTGCACGAAGTAGTGCAGGTACTCCGCGTGGCCCACGTGACCGAGCGCGTCCATGTCGTTCCAGCGCACGGGCAGGCGAACGGCGTGCAGGAGTCTACGGGCGGGTGCGCTCATGCCGCGGATTCTACCCGGCGGCCGGCTCCAGGGCCTCGGCGACCAGCTCGGCGATGTCCCTCGTGGCGACGTCGTCCTCGCGCCCGAGGCCGGAGATGCCGTCGCGCAGCATCGTGGCGCAATAGGGGCAGGCGGTCGCGACGGTGCGCGGCGACTTCGCGAGGGCCTGCTCGGCGCGAAGGACGTTGATGCGCTTGCCCGTGTGCTCCTCCATCCACATGCGCCCGCCGCCCGCGCCGCAGCACATCGCCTTCTCGCGGGCGAGGTCGAACTCGGGCGGGATGTCCTTCGAGATCGCCGCGACGACGCGCCGCGGGGCCTCGTACTCGCCGTTGTGGCGCGCGAGGTAGCACGGCTCGTGGTAGAGCAGGCCCGTGAAGGCGCGCCGCGGCGCGAGGCGCCCTTCGGCGATGAGCCGGTCGATGAGCTGCGTGTGGTGGATCACCTCGTAGCGGCCGCCGAAGTCGGGGTACTCGTTGCGCAGCGTGTTGTAGGCGTGGGGGTCGCACGTGACGATGCGCGTGACGCCCAGCTCCGAGAGCGTGGCGACCAGGGTGCCCGCGAGCGACTGGAAGAGCATCTCGTTGCCCGCACGGCGCACGCACTCGCCGGTCGAGCTCTCGCGCGCCCCGAGGATCGCGAAACGCACGCCGGCCGCCTGCAGCACCTTCACGAACGCGCGGGCCGCCTTCTGCGCGCGCGCGTCGAAGGACTGCGCCGAGCCCGCGTAGAACACCCACTCGAGGCCCGTCGCCTGCTGCGCCGATTCGAGCACGGGGACGTCCAGGCCCTTCGCCCAGTCCCCGCGCGTGTCCGCCGGCAGCCCCCAGGGGTTCGACTGGCTCTCGTACGCGTCGAACACCGCCTTCAGTTCCGCCGGGAAGGCGCCTTCCATCATCACCTGGTGCTGGCGCAGCCGGTAGAAGCGCCCGAGGTGCTCCAGGCCGATGGGACACGAGCGCTCGCAGTAGCCGCAGGTGGTGCATGCCCAGAGCGTCTCCTCCGCGATCACCTCGCCCACGAGCGGGGGCAGCTCCGCCTCGCGCCGCCCCACGAGGACCTCCCGCCTTTCGACGAGGTGGTGCTTCAGCGCGTCGTTCACCCATTTCTGCGCCAGGGGCTTGCCCGTGAGGAACGTGGGGCACGAGTCCTTGCAGCGCCCGCACTCGGTGCAGGTGAACGCGTCGAGGGCCTCCTTCCACAGGAGGTCGGCCGCCGTCTTCGCGCCCACCTTCATGTCGTCCGGCGCGTCGTCGGCCATGAGCGCCTCCAGGTCCACGGAGGGCACGCGATTGAGCGGCGTCTCGCGCGCGAGGAACACCGCCGGCAGCGCGGTCACGATGTGGAAGTGCTCGCCGGCGGGCAGCAGCACCAGGAACGCGAACACCGTCACCATCTGGGTCCAGTAGCTCGCGTGCAGGCCCGCGACGATCGCCTCCGGCGAGAGCCCCGCGAATGCCGCCGCGAGCGCCGAGCCCACCGGCGCGAAGCCCCGCTCGTGCGCGATGCCGGCCTCGGCCGCGTAGCGCACGAAGCGGAAGCCGTCGAAGAGGAAGTCGGTGACGACGATGACGAGGATGAGCGAGAGGACGAGGACGGCCTCGCGGTTGGGCTCGAGCCGCGCGGGCTTCAGCACGAAGCGCCGCCAGAAGGCGTAGAACACCGCGAGGAGGACGCCGACCTCGACCAGCTCCTTCACCGCCGCGTAGATCGCGCCCGCCGCGCCCGGGATCACCGCGAGCGGGTCGTAGCCGATGGCGATGAGGTTGAGCTTGCGCACGAGCAGGGCCATGAACCCGAGGAAGATGGCCGCGTGCATGAGGCCCGGCTTCCACTCGAGCGCCACCATGCGCGACTGCCCGAATCCCATGGCCGCCAGGCGCGCGAGGCGCCGGCCCGGATGGTCCCAGCGCACCTCGGGCCCGAGCGCCGCGACGATGGCCAGCTTGCGCCAGGCGAGCCCGGCGAACCCGGCAAAGCCGAGTATCATCAACAGCGATATCGCCCAGGGTCCCATCGTTCCTTGCCGCCCTCTCGGGCATCCCGGCCGGCGCATCCGGCCCGCACCGCCATTAGAAGAGCCTGCCGGAATCCGGCCATGAGCCATGTCAAATTCCCTGCCCTCAATCACCCAGGAAGCGCCCCGTGACCCGTGAGTCGATGGAGTACGACCTCGTCGTGGTGGGCGGCGGTCCCGCCGGACTCGCCTTCGCCATCCGCGCCAAGCAGCTCGCCGCCGAAAGCGGCCGGGAGATCGGCGTGTGCATCCTCGAGAAGGGTTCCGAGATCGGCGCCCACATCCTCTCGGGCGCCGTCATCGACCCCAGGGCCCTCGCGGAGCTGTTTCCGGACTGGAAGGAACGGGGCGCGCCGCTGGGCCAGCCCGTGACCGAGGACCGGTTCCTCTTCCTGGGCGAGGGCGGCGCGACGCAGGTGCCCGACTGGCTCCTGCCCAAGTGCTTCAAGAACCACGGCTATTACGCGGCGAGCCTGGGCAATCTCTGCCGCTGGCTCGCCACGCAGGCCGAGGCCCTGGGCGTGGAGATCTACCCGGGCTTCGCGGCCGCCGAAGTCCTTTTCGACGACCAAGGCGCGGTGCGGGGCGTGGCGACGGGCGATGCCGGCATCGGCAAGGACGGCGCGAAGACCGACCGCTTCGCCGAAGGCATGGAACTGCACGCGAAATACACGGCGTTCGCCGAGGGCTGCCGCGGCCACCTGGGCAAGGCGCTGCATGAAAGATTCAAGCTGCGGGAGGGCCGCGACCCGGCGGTGTACGGCCTGGGCATCAAGGAACTCTGGGATATCGACCCCGCGAAGCACAGGCCCGGCCTCGTCATCCACGGCGCCGGCTGGCCGCTGGACGACGACACCTACGGCGGCTCGTGGATGTACCACCTCGAGGGCAACCAGGTCTCCGTGGGGCTCGTGGTGGGCCTGGGCTACACGAATCCCTACCTGTCGCCCTTCGAGGAATTCCAGCGCTTCAAGACGCACCCGGCCATCCGGCCCTTCCTCGAGGGCGGCCGGCGCGTCGCCTACGGCGCGCGGGCCATCAACGCGGGGGGCCTGCAGGCGCTGCCGAAGCTCGACTTTCCGGGAGGCTGCCTCGTGGGCGACGACGCGGGCTTCCTCAACGCCGCGCGGGTGAAGGGTTCCCACGCCGCGATCAAGTCGGGGATGCTCGCGGCCGAGGCGGCCGTGGCCGCCCTCGCGGAAGGCCGCAGCCACGACGAGCTGGCCGCCTTCCCGGCCGCGTTCGAGAAGAGCTGGCTGCACGAGGAGCTGCACCGCGCCCGCAATTTCAAGCCGCTGATGACGAGGGGCCTCAGGCTGGGATCGTTCCTCGTGGGCGTCGACCAGGTGGTCTTCGGGGGCAACGCGCCCTGGACCCTGCACCACCCCGGCCCGGACCACGAACAGCTCGTCGAGAAGTCCCGGGCCCGGCCCATCGACTACCCGAAGCCCGACGGCATCCTCACCTACGACCGCCTGTCGTCCGTCTTCGTCTCGAGCGTCGCCCACGAGGAGGACCAGCCGGCCCACCTCACGCTCCGGGATGCGACCGTACCCATTTCCGTCAACCTGGCGCGCTACGATGCTCCCGAGACGCGGTACTGCCCGGCGGGCGTTTACGAGATCGTCCGGGAGGGGCAGAATCCCCGCTTGCAGATCAACGCCCAGAACTGCGTCCACTGCAAGACCTGCGACATCAAGGACCCGACCCAGAACATCCACTGGGTGGTCCCCGAGGGCGGGGGCGGACCGAACTATCCCAACATGTAGCGCACGCACGTCGACTCACTCACAGCCAGAGGAGAAGGACGATGAAGAACGTCGCGGAACTGCTGAAGGCGAAGCCCCCCCGCATGGTCAGCGTGAAGCCCGAGGATTCGGTCCTGGACGCGATCAAGGTGCTGGCGCGCGAGGACATCGGCGCCGCGGTCGTCATGTCCGGCAACCGCCTCGCCGGCATCTTCTCGGAGCGGGACTACACCCGCAAGATCGTGCTGAAAGGCCGCTCGTCGGATACCACGCGGGTCGAGGAGATCATGACCGCCAACGTGGTCTGCGTGAGCCCGCGGGCGAAAACGCGGGACTGCATGGCGCTCATGTCGGAGAAGGGCATCCGGCACCTGCCGGTGATGGACGAGGGACGCGTGATCGGCATGATCTCGATCCGCGACATCGTGAGCGACATCATCGCCGACCAGGACTTCACCATCGAGCAGCTCGAGCATTACATCAGCGGCCAGTAAGGCCGCGGCAGGCATCACGAACCACCAGGGAGCACTGAAAGAATGTCCGGACACGGCGCCCACGTACACGGCCCCCACGATCACGAAGTCGAGCACCAGGCCCACCAGGGGGGGCTCGGCCAGCGCATCGCCATCTTCACGGCCATCCTCGCCACCGTCGGGGCGGTCGTGAGCTACCTCGGCGGGCACACGCAGAACGAGGCGCTCTACTACAAGAACGAGGCGGTGCTCAAGAAGGCCGAGGCCTCGAACCAGTGGAACTACTACCAGGCGAAGAGCATGAAGCAGAACCTGGCGGAGTTCGCGGCGGGCCTCACCACCGACGCGGCGAAGATCGAGGCCTACAAGGCCGAGGCCAAGCGCTACTCGGGCGAGAAGGCCGACATCATGAAGGACGCCAAGCGGCTCGACGCCGAATCCGACGCCTTCAACAAGAAGGCCGAGGGCTCGCTGCACCCGCACGAGAAGCTGGCCATGTCGATGACGCTGCTGCAGATCGCCATCGCGCTCGCCTCCATCACCGTCCTCACGAAGAAGGACTGGCTCCTCTGGGGCGCGGGCTTCGCCGCGCTCGCCGGGGTGGCGATCGGCATCGTCGCCTGGTTCTAGCGGCCGGGCGCCGCTTCCCATGCTCGCCGTCCGCGGCCTCGCCAAGCGCTGGCCCGGCGGCGACGTCCTGTTCGAGGATCTCGACCTGGACGTCGCGCCCGGCGAGCTCGTCGCCATCGTGGGCGAATCGGGCGCGGGTAAATCCACCCTGCTCAATGCGCTCGCCGGGCTCGACCGCGCCGACGCCGGCTCGATCGTCCTGGACGGCACGCCGGTGGGCCGCCTGGACGAGGACGCCCTCGCGCGCTGGCGCCGCGCCCGCGTGGGCTTCGTCTTCCAGCAGTTCCACCTGCTCCCCTATCTCAGCGTGGGCGAGAACGTCGCCCTGCCCCTCCTCCTCAACGGCGTGGGCGCCGCCGAGCGTGCGCGGCGAGCGTCGGAGCTCCTCGCGCGCATGGGCCTCGAAGGCCGCGAGGACCGCAAGCCCGGCTCGCTTTCCGGCGGCGAGATGCAGCGCGTGGCCATCGCGCGCGCCGTCGCCCACCGGCCCGCCCTCGTGCTGGCCGACGAGCCGACCGGCAACCTCGACGAGTCGCACGCGGGCGAGGCGCTCGCGCTGCTGCGCGAGGC